>NZ_JBHZGV010000014.1:0-178898 GCF_043359985.1 Comamonas trifloxystrobinivorans | reverse complement strand
GCGCCAAGGCGCTCCGTTCAAACAGATGACGCAAGTCAGAGCACGAAGTTTGGCTGTCCTGCGGCAGCCAAACCGCCGGCGTTTACTCCGATCACAGGCGCTGGCTGAAGGGGTGGAGGAACAGCCAACAGTCGGCGAGAACTGCGCTCATTAGCATCACGATGCCAACTGCTTGCAGGCAAGCAAAAACATTTCCGCTCTCGCCATTCAGGGACAGAGCAAAAAGAGCAGCCAGTGCACATCAAAGCGCACTGGCTGCTCTTGGGTTTGTAAAGCGTCAGCGACGCAAAGATCAACCCGCGGTTGCGCCGGAAGTCTTCACCACCTTCTTCCACTTTTCGTTTTCAGCGGCGATGAACTTGGCAAATTCGGCTTGCGATTCGGTCACCACTTCGCCGCCCTGGTCGGCGATCTTCTTGATCACGTCGGGCTTTTGCAGCACCTTGATGATGGCGGCATGCAGCTTGGCTTGCACGTCGGCTGGTACCTTGGCGGGCGCGAACAGGCCGAACCACGAGGTGGCTTCGTAGCCGGGTACGCCGGCTTCGGCCACGGTCGGCACATCGGGCAGCTCGGGCGAGCGCTTGGCCGTCGTCACGGCCAGGGGGCGCAGCTTGCCGCTGCGTACGTGCTGGATGGCCGAAGGCATGTTGTCGAACATGATGGCGATCTGGTTGCCGAGCAGGTCGGTCACGGCTGGTGCGCTGCCCTTGTAGGGGATGTGCACCATGTCCACCTTGGTCATCATCTTGAACAGCTCACCCGAGAGGTGGATGGAGCTGCCGCTGCCCGACGAGCCGAAGTTCACCTTGCCGGGGTTGGCCTGGCCGTAGGCGATCAGCTCCTTCACGTCCTTGAACGGTTGCTGCGGGTTGGCCACCAGCAGGTTGGGCACATTGGCCACGCGCGTCAGCGGAGCAAAGTCCTTGTTCGGGTTGAAGGGCATCTTTTTGTACAGCCATTCGTTGATGGCGTTGGTGCCCACGGTGCCCATGAAGATGGTGTAGCCGTCGGCAGCCGAGCGGGCCGCAAACTGGCCACCGATGTTGCCGCCCGCGCCAGCGCGGTTGTCAATGATGACGGGCTGGCCCAGTTCTTCGCCCAGCGACTGGCCGACGATGCGCGCCAGGATGTCGGTGGTGCCGCCAGCCACAAAGGGCACGACCATGGTGATGGGCTTGGACGGGAACTTGTCAGCCGCAAAAGCGGCGGGCATCAGGGCTGCGCCCATGGTGGCGGCGGCAACGGCGCGCAGCACGGTGCGGCGGGCGGTAGAGCGGATGGGGTTCATGGCTATCTCCAAAAAAGGCTATGAAAAGGCGGCCACTTGTTTTGTGGGTAGTTGTCGCGTATCGCGTGACCGCCAGAGAGAAAAGAGCGTTGTTGGGTCTTTAAGTCCCCAAAAGATATTTCAGGCTTTATGGCCAGACCAGGGACGAGACGATGTAGATCGCGCCGACGACAAACATCGAGACAACGGTGTATCCCATGATGTCCTTGAGCTTGAGCTTGGACAGTGCCAGCGCGGGCAGAATCCAGAAGGGCTGCACCAGGTCGTTCCAGCCGTTGCCCAGCATCACCGACATGGCGGTGTGGGCCTGTGAGGCGCCCAGGGTCTTGGCCGCTTCGATCATGAACGGGCCTTGCAGCACCCAGTGGCCGCCGCCCGATGGTGCGAAGAAGTTGATGAAGAACGAGCTGAGCAGGCCGAACAGCGGCAGGGTGTAGGCGGTGGAGAAGCTCACAAACACGTGGGCGATGGATTCGACCAGGCCCGAGGCGTGCATGATGGCCATGATGCCGGCGTAGAACGGGAACTGCAAAATGATGCCGCCAATGGTCTTGACGCCTTCGTTCACCTTTTCCACATAGGCCATCGGGGTGCGCAGCAGCAGCACGCCCAGGAACAGGATGAAGAAGTTGATCATGTTCAGGTCGAGGTTGCCGCCCTTGTAGAAGTGCGTTACCACATAGGCCATGCCGCACAGGCCGATCAGCAGGCTCAGGATGCGGCTGTTGTTCAAACGGCCGGCGAAGGTCTTTTCATCGCCCAGCAGGTTGGCGGCAGCATTGCCCTTGGCCTCTTGGTTGTCGGCGAGCTCGGGGCTGATTTCGGTCACTTTTTCGCCGGCCTTGGGGTGCATGGCGGCATTGATCAGCGGCAGCACGATCAGCACGGTCAGCGCGGTGAGCAGAATGTGCGAAGAGAAGATGGTGTCCGTCAGCGGGATGATGCCCATCTGCTTTTCAAAGCTGTGGCTCTTGGTGGAGATGAGCACCGGAATGGTGGCCGACAGGCCCAGGCCGTACATCGTGAAGCCGGTGTAGGCCGAGGCAATGATCAGCGGGTAGTGCACGCCTTTGACGCGCAGTGCCAGCTTCTTGGCCATGATGCCGCCAATCACCAGGCCAAAGCCCCAGTTCAGATAGCTGCCCACGCAGCCCACCACGGTGGCCATGATGATGGCGCCGCGCGGCGTGTGCACCATGCCGGCGATGCGGTTCAGAAAACGGTCCACGATGGGGGCAGCGGCCAGCACATAGCCCATCACCAGAATCACGGCCATCTGCGTGGTAAAGGCCAGCAGGCTCCAAAAACCCTTGCCCCAGTCTTCAACGACGAGGTTGATCGGGCGGCTTTCCACGGCAAAGGCCAGGGCCATGGTCAGCAGCGTCAGCAAGATGGCGAAGACGAAGGGGTCGGGCAGATACTTGCGCATCAGCTCGGTGAAAAAGGCTGTTATTTTTGACATCAATGTCTCTTGTTATCGGACGGAAAAAACGGCGCAACGCTCGTGGCGCAGGCCGTGCGGAAAAAACTCAAACCGGCGCGACGCCCACCGTCATGCCGCCACACACATACAGGGCCTGGCCGGTGACGAAGCCGCTGCGCTCGTCGAGCATGTAGGCCACGGCGTGGGCCACGTCGTCGGGCGTGCCCACACGCTTGACGGGCACCGACTGGATGATTTTTTGCGTGCGCTCGGCGCCGGGCGGGTTGGCCTTGTCGAACAGCTCGGTGCGGATCGGGCCGGGGCCGATGGCGTTGGCGGTAATGCCCCATTGGCCCAGCTCCAGTGCCCAGACGCGGGTCATGCCGATCAGGCCGGCCTTGGTGGCGGCGTAAGCGGTACGCAGGTCTTTGCCCAGCGCAGCGCGCGAGGACATGTTGACGATGCGGCCAAAGCGCGTCTCTTGCATGCCGGGTAGCAGCGCTTGCATGCACTGAAAGGCGCAACGCAGGTTCAGCTGCACGGCCAGGTCGAACTCGGCCAGGGTTTGCGAAGCGGCATCGGCCGGCACCACAATGCCCACGTTGTTGACCAGGCGCGTGATTGGGCCGCCTGACAGCGCCAGTTCCAAAGCACGGGCTGTGTCTTCGACGCTGCTCAGATCGGCCTGAATGGCCACGAACTCAGCGGGCACGGCGTCCACGTTGCGGTCGATGATGATGGGCGCATAACCATCGGCCCAGCAGCGGGCCGCAGCGGCTGCGCCAATGCCGGCGCCGCCGCCGGTTATCAGGACGCGCGGGCGGGCCGTGGTGGAGGATGGGTGGGCGGTGTTGGACATCAAAGTCTCCAGTCAAACGAGAAAAAGAGGGTGCGCTTACACGGTGGCGATGGGCGTGACCGGCGAGGCCACGGCGCCTGGCAGATTCAGCGGTGGCGCGGTCAGCAAGAAGCGGCTGCGCTGGTGCGCGCGCAGCCACTGCGCCAGCGGCGTCAGGTGCCACAGCTCGCCCAGGTGCAGGCCGAGTTTGAAAAGGCAGTGCTCGTGCAGCGGCAAGGCGGCGCAGCAATCCGGGCCGGGTTGGGCGGGGTGCGCTTCCACGGCGTAGTTGTCGGCAGCGATCACGGCGATCTGGCTGTCGCTGATCCACTGCAGCAGTTTTTCGTCGCGGCCATTGAGCACGGCGCAGCTGTTGTTGAGCACCGCCGGGTCGGGGTTCTTGTGCATGGCCAGCACGGCCTGGGCAAAGCCGGTGTGCAGGCACAGCATGTCGCCGGGCTCGATCTCCAGGCGGTCGGCGTCGATCACGCGCATCCATTCGTCGTAACCGATCAAGGTACGGGCATTGCCGTAGTGCGCATGCAGATCCAGCATCACGCCGCGGCCTTGCACGCCGTTTTCTGCCATGGCGTTGATGCCCAGGGCTTTGGCGCAGCTGGTGCTGCCGCTGCTCTCGGGCGTGGGCATGCCGGTGTCGCTGACGAGCAGCGGGCCGAGCACATCGACACCGGCGGCAAAGCCGTTGTAGTAGAGCGGCTCAGGCACGCCGTCGCCATTGGCATCAAACAGCGAGCCGGCGTGGGCCAGGCCGTCCCATTGAGTGGAGTACTGCAGCGAGAGCACGGCCATGTCGTCGCTCAGCACATCGGTGCGGCCGGGCTCCAGCTCGTTCAGCAGGCAGTTGAAGTTGACCAAGCCCTTGCGCTGCAGCGGGCGCAGCACGGGTGGTTTGCGGTTGGGGTTGAGCGCGCTGCCACCGGGGTAATCGAGCGGCAGGCTGAGCGAGAAACGCAGGCCTTCGCGCACCTCGGCCACGCCTTGGCGTACTTTTTCTGCAGTCAGCAGGTTCAGGCGGCCGAGCTGGTCGTCCGGGCCGAAATCGCCCCAGGTCGAACCGACGGGGCGCTGCTTCCAGCGTGGCTGGGCGTTGGACATGCGTGTCTCCTTGGATAGGTGGTGGGCCAGCAGCGCCTGTTTGCTTTTTTTGTTGGCGCGGGCTGGCGGGTTCAGCGCAGGGGCATCAGTGCTTTTGCAGAAAGCTGGCCAGTGCCAGATCGAAAGCCTGCGGGGCTTCCAGGTTGGACAAATGCGATGCGGGTACCGCTGCCAGCTCGGAGCCCTTGATGGCTGCGTGCATGGCTTCAGCATCGGCTACGGTGGTGACCGGGTCGCTGCTGCCCGCGATCAGCAGCGTGGGCGTGTTGATGCCGGCAATCGCGGCGCGCAGGTCTTCTTGCGCCAGTGCTTCGCAGCAGCTGGCATAGCCTTCGGGGTTGATGCTGGCGATCCAGCTTTGCGCGCGTTGCACCGTGGCGGGCTGGGTGGCGATAAAGCTTTCGGTGAACCAGCGGCTGGGCGAAGAATCCGCCAGCGCTTGCATGCCGGCAGCGCCGTTGGCGCGCACCTGGGCGGCGCGGTCCTTCCAGGCGGCTTCGGCGCCGATCTTGGCGGCGCTGTTGGCCACGGTGATGCTGCGCATGCGCTTGCCGGCGTTCACGCCCAGCCACAGGCCGGTCAGGCCGCCCATCGAGATGCCGCAGAAATGGGCTTGCTCGATGCCGAGCGCATCCAGAATGCCGAGCACGTCGCCACCGAGTTGGGTAAAGCTGTAAGGGCCGGCATTGGCCACGCTGCCGCCATGGCCGCGGGTGTCGTAGCGCAGCACGCGGTAGTTGCTGGCAAAGGCTTGGGCCTGGGCGTCCCACATCTCGAACGTGGTGCCCAGAGAGTTGGAGAACACCAGCACAGGCGCGCCTTCCGGGCCTTGCAGGTCGATACGGAAGTTGCCGTTGGCGGTGTTCAGTGGTTGTGTGCTCATGCTGCTGTCTCCGTTAATGTGGGTGCCCACTGTTGCGGTTGTGAAAAGGCTCCGCCCAGGTGCAGTGGCTGCGTTGTCAGTTTTCAGGGTGGGAATCTGTTGGCCGGGAGCGCTGTGCAAACCCAGATTGCTATCGTTTGCATAGCTTCTGGTGCTGATTGCGTAAGCGCTGGCGGTCTTGTCTTGGCTGGCGGGCGCTGCGGCCCGCCGCCTTGCTGGCTGCCGCGCTGGCGGCGGGTGCCGCTCAGCGGGCCCTGGCCGGAAAGTGATGCGCTTTCAGGCCGGGAGCGTCAGGTCGATCAGACCTTTTCCAGAATCAGCGCAATGCCTTGGCCCACGCCAATGCACATGGTGCACAGCGCGTAGCGACCGCCCAGCGTGTGCAGCTGGTTGACCGCAGTGGTAGCCAGACGTGCGCCCGAAGCGCCCAGCGGGTGGCCCAAAGCGATGGCGCCGCCCCACTGGTTGACGCGCTTGTCGTCGTCTGCAATGCCCAGATCGCGCAGCACGGCCAGGCCTTGTGCGGCAAAGGCTTCGTTCAGCTCGATCACGTCCATCTGGTCCAGCGTCAGGCCGGTCAGCTCCAGCACTTTGCGCACAGCGGGTGCCGGGCCAAAGCCCATGATGCGAGGCGCTACGCCAGCGGTCGCCATGCCCACGATGCGGGCGCGTGGCGTCAGGCCGTATTGCTTGGCGGCTTCGGCGTTGGCCAGCAGCAGGGCGCAAGCGCCGTCGTTCACGCCCGAGGCGTTGCCGGCGGTCACGGTGCCGCCTTCGCGCACCACACCCTTGAGCTTGGCCAGCGCTTCGATGGTGGTGGCGCGTGGGTGCTCGTCTTGGCTCACGACAACGGGATCACCCTTCTTCTGCGGAATGGTGACGTTGCAGATTTCTTGCGCCAAGTAGCCGGCGGCAATGGCGGCCGCAGCCTTTTGCTGCGATGCCAGGGCCATGCGGTCTTGGGCTTCGCGCTCGATCTTGAAATCGTCGGCCACGTTCTCAGCCGTCTCAGGCATCGAATCCACACCGTACTTCGCCTTCATCTGCTTGTTGATGAAGCGCCAGCCGATGGTGGTGTCGTACACCGCGTTGCTGCGGCTGAAAGCGCTTTCTGCCTTGGGCATGACAAACGGTGCACGGCTCATCGACTCGACGCCGCCGGCGATCATCAGGCGGGCTTCACCGGCCTTGATGGCGCGTGCTGCGGTGCCGATGGCGTCCAGCCCCGAGCCGCACAGGCGGTTGATGGTGGCGCCGGGCACATCGATAGGCAGACCGGCCAGCAGGCTGGACATGTGGGCCACGTTGCGGTTGTCTTCGCCGGCCTGGTTGGCGCAGCCGTAGATCACGTCGTTCACGGCCTTCCAGTCCACGCCGGGGTTGCGCTCCATCAGCGCCTTCAGGGGCACGGCGCCCAGGTCGTCGGTGCGCACACCGGCCAGCGCGCCGCCGTAGCGGCCAAAGGGGGTGCGAACAGCGTCGCAGATGAATGCATCAGTCATGGTTGTCTCCTTGGATAGGTGCAGATGGGAAAAAGGGGCTGGTTCAGCGTGGGTTTACAGCAGGCGCAGGCCGATCATCTGTTCGAGCTCGGCCTTGGCCAAACCTTCTACAGTGTCGATGAGCTTGAGGCCTTGCGGCGTGACCTCGATGGTCGCCAGATCGGTGTAGATGCGCTTGACGCAGCCGATGCCGGTGAGCGGGTAGCTGCATTGCTTGACGATTTTGCTCTCGCCCTTTTTGGTCAGCAAATCCATCATCACCCAGGTTTGCTTGGCGCCGATCGCCAGGTCCATGGCGCCGCCGACGGCGGGAATGGCGCCGGGCTCACCCGTGCTCCAGTTGGCCAGGTCACCGTTTTCTGCTACCTGGAAAGCGCCCAGCACGCAGATGTCGAGGTGGCCGCCGCGCATCATGGCAAAGCTGTCGGCGTGGTGGAAATAGCAACCACCGGCCAGCAAGGTGACCGGCTGCTTGCCGGCATTGGTCAGGTCATAGTCTTCCTGGCCGGCAGCGGGCGCCGGGCCCATGCCCAGAATGCCGTTTTCCGACTGCAAAATCACTTCGCGGTCTTTGGGGATGTGGTTGGCCACGGCCGTGGGCTGGCCGATGCCCAGGTTCACATAGGCGCCGTCATGGATGTCCTGGGCCACGCGCGCGGCCAGCTCGTCCTTGGTACGTTTTTGGTAGCTGCTCATTGTGCTTATCTCCTGCGCTCGGCCGCTCAGGCGGCTTTTTTGACACCGACCGCTTGCGTGGCGACACGCTCGATCTTGATCACTTGGTTGACGTAGATGCCGGGCGTGACCACGGCTTCGGGGTCGAGCTCGCCGAGCTCCACAATCTCGTGCACCGTGGCCACGGTGAACTTGGCGGCGGTGGCCATCACCGGGCCAAAGTTGCGCGCCGATTTGCGGTAGGTGAGGTTGCCCCAGCGGTCGCCCGTCTCGGCCTTGATCAGGGCCACGTCGCCGTAAATCGGGTACTCCAGCACGTATTGCTTGCCGTTGATCTCGCGCGTTTCCTTGCCGGCGGCCAGTTCGGTGCCGTAAGCGGTGGGGCAGAAGAAGGCGCCAATGCCGGCACCGGCAGCGCGCATGCGCTCGGCCAGGTTGCCTTGGGGCACTACTTCGAGTTCGATCTTGCCGCTGCGGTAGAGCTCATCAAAAATGTAGCTGTCCACCTGGCGCGGAAAGCTGCAGATGATCTTGCGCACAGCGCCCGTCTTGAGCAGGGCGGCCAGGCCCGTATCGCCATTGCCGGCATTGTTGTTCACCACGGTCAGATCGCGCGCGCCCTGGGCAATCAGGCCATCGATCAGCGCCGATGGAATGCCGGCCGTGCCGAAGCCGCCGATCAGCACGGTCGAGCCGTCCTGCACTTTGCTGAGGGATTCGGCGATCGAATCCGAAATCTTGTTGATCATTCGCTGTCTCCTGCTTTCTATGAAACCAAGCTGCTGCCATGTGACCACAAACCACGCCAGCACACGAGAGGCGCCCTAGCCGGGCTTAGTGCATTGGCGACACGGTCTGCTGCGGTCTTGCGGCAAAATGTTCGTATATAGAACATGTGTTCGCTAAAAGAATTATAGAGTACCGGATAATCCGCTTCCCGATGTCCTTGCGATTTGCTTCTGTATTGCTGCGCAGGCCATGCTCTGAGACCTTGAACGCCCCGATTGCTGCCGATGAAAGATGACGACCAGACCCTCCGCCCCAGCGACAGCTATGTGCAGTCCTTTGCGCGCGGGCTGGAGGTCATCCGCAGCTTTGGCGCTGCCGCGCCGCGCCAGACTTTGACCGAGGTGGCCGAGGCCACGGGCATGACCCGCGCTGGCGCACGCCGCATCCTGCTGACCTTGCAGACCCTGGGCTATGTGCGCGTGGATGGCCGCGTGTTCGAGCTGACGCCCAGAATCCTCGACCTGGGCTTTGCCTACCTGACCTCGATGCCGGTGTGGCACAGCGCACAACCGGTGATGGATGCGCTGGTGGAGCAGACGCACGAATCCTGCTCGATCGCCGTGCTGGACGGGCAAGACGTGGTGTATGTGATGCGCGTGCACACGCACAAGATCATGAGCACCAACCTGGGCATTGGCTCGCGCTTGCCGGCTTTCTGGACTTCGCTCGGCCGCGTGCTGCTGGCCGAGCTGCCCGGGCACGAGCTGCAACACCTGCTGGACACGCGTGACCGCAGCCAGTTCACGCGCTTCACCATCCAGGACGAAGCCGCGCTGCTGGCGCAAATCGCCCAGGTGCGTGAGCAAGGCTGGTGCCTGCTGAACCAGGAGCTGGAAGAGGGCCTGACCTCGGTGGCAGCGCCCATTCGCAACGCCAGCGGCCAGGTAGTCGCCGCCATGAACATCAGCGGCCAGGCCAACCGCACCACACCCGAGATCATGCAAAGCGAGCTGCTGCCGCAACTGGTGCAAGCGGCGGCGCGTGTGTCGGGCATGCTGGGTTTCCAGGCCGGGCGCGGCGTGGGCCGCAGTGGCAAGGCTTTGCGATAAGCCTGCCTGCCGGGCTGCGCTTGGGCGACGGGAAAACGCCACACAGGCAGTTTCTGCTGGCGCTCGATGGGTGCCGACGCCTGCAGCGCTTATTGGCTGATTGTTTATGCTGAGTTATCAGGCATAAAACGGCCATTTGCACCGAATATCGCATTCTCTAAGTTGGCGCTCGCCATCGGCCAGTTTCCCATTTTTTCGTGATTTTCTGCGCGCGGATAATGTCCGGGTGCAGATAAATCCTGCTGGGAGATTTTTTGCGCAGCGCGGTTTCTTTTTCAGATGCTTCCCACTGCCGACCTGCTGCTGGCATTGCCAGGCCACGGCATTCCCATATTCCCTGGCTTGCATCAGTTGGCGCTTCATTCAAAGCCAATAACCAATGTAGGCAGTTACTTTCTCATGATTTGCAAAACCTGTTAATCGCTGGTAGGTGCTCACATTAATGGGCCTTGGTTTGTAAAGACATTCATTCGCAAGTCTTGTAACAAAGTGCAATAAATGCTAATAATAATGGGCGCGCGTATTTGTCTGCCCAGTACAAGCAACGGCGTGCGCGAGGAGGCTTGCCGACACAGGCAGGCGGGATCGATCCAGAGAGACTGACGATGAATGTATTTGTGAAGCCCGTGCTGGTGCTGGCCGTGTCGGCCCTGTGTGCCCTGAATGTGCAAGCGCAGGAGGCCGTGACCTCCGAACTCGACAGCTGCATCAGCTCCGAGAAACTGGGCAATACCGCCAAAGGCGCCGTCACTGGCGCGGTCACCGGGCTTCTGGGCTCGATTCTCTCGGGCAAAAAGGACCACATGGCCAAGGCCGTGGTGGTGGGCGCCGTAGCAGGCGGCGCCATCGGTTATGCCACCGCACATTACAAAGCGGCTGGCAACTGTATGCAGAAAAACCCGTCCTGGGTGCCCGAATCCCAATTGCAGCGCAACCCCAATTTCGACGCCGTGGTGAACGAGTTTGGCTACAAGCCCGAAAACGGCGATTTTGTGGTTCTGCGCAAACTGCAAATGCCCACCCATGTCAAAGCGGGCTCGCCCTTGAATGT
The DNA here is from genome assembly GCF_043359985.1 of Comamonas trifloxystrobinivorans. Taxonomy (NCBI): domain Bacteria; kingdom Pseudomonadati; phylum Pseudomonadota; class Betaproteobacteria; order Burkholderiales; family Comamonadaceae; genus Comamonas; species Comamonas trifloxystrobinivorans. The sequence goes on along the minus strand of NZ_JBHZGV010000014.1, from coordinate 168,281 downwards.
GCAGTCGGCATTTGTCGTGCTGACGCCCGATGGCGGCGAGGCCAAAGTCCGCATGGTGCGCAAGCTGTTTGTGATTGCCGATAACAAGCAGGAAGAAGTGCCTTTCTACGGCAAGGGCGACGAGCAGCGCGTGGTGGAAAACGGCGAGCATTACGACAGCATCAGCCTGCCGGTGGACAAAGCCGTGCCTGCGGGTTCGCGCTTGAAACTGGAATATTGGGTTGCCGTCAAAGACCAGCCCTTTGTGGCCGAAAGCGCAATCGTCGAGGTGCAATAAGCATGCGCGCACGGATTGCAAGCGGCCTGCTGCTGGTGTCGGCCTTGTTATTGGGCGGCTGCGCCAACCAGAGCATGCCCGGTTATCAGCGGGTGTACCAAGGGCACCAGGTGCCGGCAAATCTGGCTGATTCGGTGCAAAGCCGCATGCGCAGCGAAGGCCTGCAAAAAGCGCAGGTCACGCGCGACAGCGTAGGGCGTTTGCGGCTGGCAGGCCAGTACCGCGATGAGGACGAGGTTGAGCGCGCTTTTCTGATCTCGCAGTCCATCGTCGGCATCCGCTCCACCTCGCCTTTCTATCCGGAAAACGTGTTGGAAAAGCGCTGGACGCAGCAGGCCGGCAATGCGCTGGCCGACTTCTACAAGCGCAAGCAAAAGCGCGATGTGGCGGGCGCTGGCAAGCAGCGCGCCTTGGTGATTGGCGTCAACCAGTTTATGGACCGGGCGCACCTGACCGATATCCAGGGCGAAGACGATGCGCGCCTGATGGGGCTGGTGCTGGCCAACTACGGCTACGACGTGATGTCGGTGCTGGGTGAGCGCGCGACCAAGGCCAACATCGAAGCCGCGATTGCCGAGATGGAGAAAGTGCTGGGCGAGAACGACACCTTGTTCATCTACGTCTCCAGCCACGGCAACCAGCCGGTGCCAACACCAGGCAACAACGACGAGCGCCGCATGTCGATTGCCGCCTACGACTCGGGCGACAGCGACCCGGGCAAACCGCCGAGCCGCGACAAAACCGCTTACCTGCTCAATTTGCAGCGTACCTCGGTGCGCGACACCTTGATTCAGCAGCTGGCGCAGAAGAACACCGCCGTCACCCGCGTCATCATCGACACCTGCTACAGCGGCGAGATTCTCAAAAACCTGCCTTCCGAAGGTGCGGCTTACCAAGCGCAAATCAACGGTGGCGGTTATGAGCGCGAGTCCGTGTCGGTCGCCTCGTGGACGGGCAAGGCCTACAGCAGCAAAGCCATCACTTATGTGGGCGATGGCCAGAGCGCCGCTGCACCCAAGCCCCAGGCGCGCACGGCCGAGTTCGAGGTGCGCAAGAACTACACCTTTATCACCGCCACCAGCCCCGGCGAGCTGTCGTTGGGCCCGCCCACCAGCACGGGCACATTTGCCAGCCCCTTGGTGCAGAGCGACGTGCTGCGCGGCTCGTTTTTCACGCAGTCGTTCATTGCCTATCTGAAGGAATATTCGGGCGACGTGGCGCAAGCCTTTGCCGCTGCCAAATCCTTCACCAGCCAAAAGGTTCAGCAGGTCACCAAGGGTGAGCTGCAGCAGAACCCCACCCGTTTTTCGACGCTTTCCGCGACGGGCGACAAGCTCGCGCGCCACTAACAGGGAAGAGCCCCGTATGCAATTCAAGAAAATGGCTGCCGCCTCTGCGGCGATGTTGATGGCGCTGAGCCTGAACCTCCACGCCGAAGAGGCTGGCTACGCCGCCAAGTCGCTGTTCTTTGGCGAAGACGGCGATGTCAAGGCTGTCGCCACCGGCCAGCCTGCGCCCGAGACCGTGGCGCAGAGCGACAAGCCGGCCAAGACCATGGTGGTAGCTACGGCGCCCAAAAAGTCTGCCGAAAAAAGCAAGGCCAGCGCCAAGCGCAGCAGCAAAGAGCTGCCCATGGGCGCGGCCTATTTTGTGCGCTTGAAAAAGCCCGATGCCAGCACCGAAGACGTGTTGGCCACGCGCACTTTCGCTACCGGCGACAAGTTCCAGCTGGGCTTGAAGGTGAACCGCCCGAGCTTTGTCTACATCTTCAACGAAGAGCCGGGCGGCCGCATCAGCATGCTGCACCCGCGCCCCGGCGCAACGGCGATGGTCGACGCCATGGGCACCGTCTTTTTGCCAGCCCAGGGCAACTTCCAGTTCGAAGGCAATGCCGGGCTGGAAAAACTGCTGGTGCTGATGTCGGAAGAAGAGCTGTTCCAGCCCGACGCCACGCTGCAAAAGATCCAGCCTGATCTGGTGACGCAAGCGGTGTTCGAGCCCGCTGCCGTGCCCGGTGGCATGCCGGTCAACAGCTTGGCAGCTGCGCCCGGCGCTGGTTGTGCGGTGGTGACGGCAGACGCTGGCACCTACGCTTCCAAGGCCATCGTCTATGCGCAAGATGCAGGCGCTGGCGAGCAGTGCAATGCAGCAGGCGCTGCGCCCGCCTACGCATCGAAAGCCATTGTGTTTGCCGACGATCCGCGCCCGGCCGCAGGCCAGCAAGTGGCCAGCTATGTGGTCAAGCCCAAAGCGGTGGCGGCCAAAGAGCCTTTGCTGCTGAAGATTCAGCTGATGCACCGCTGAGCCACGGCCGGCGCCGGTCTTCCCCGTTCTTTTTGCCCTGCCAGCGTTGGCGGGGCTGTGTTTGAGAGTTGATATGTCCAACAACCATTTGATCGTCGGCCTGGGCGGCACGGGCGGCAAAGTCATTCGCGCACTGCGCAAGATCGTCAAGACGCACACCGATGCGAACGGCGTGAGCCCCTCGGAAGCCAATTTCGAATATGTCTATCTGGACACGTCCGACGGCCTGCTCAACGAGACCGACAAATGGACGGTGTTGGGCCAGGATTGCTCGCTCTCGCGCGCACAGCTGGGCATTTATGCGGCCAGCGGCGTGCGCCCGATCTTGCAAGACCCCGATTCCTACCCCGGCATGCGCGACTGGATCGAGCCGCGCGGCGTGTTCGATTTCATCGACGCAGGCACGGCCGGCGCTGCCCAAAAGCGCAAGTTGGGGCGCCTGGTTTTTGCGCAGAATGCACGCCAGATTTCGCAGCTGCTGGAAGACCGCATGCAGGCGCTGGAGAGCAGTGGCAGCAAAACCGCGCAGGCCACCATCCATGTGCTGTGCGGCCTGGCGGGCGGCACCGGCAGCGGCTTTGTGGTCGACACCGTGGCCATGCTGCGCAAGCTGCGCCCCAACGATGCCGATTACCGCATTCTGGTCTACGCGCTGCTGCCCGACGAAGGCTCGACCTGGGTGAAATCGGTAGGCGGCTTTGGCACTTACTACGCCAACGGCTATGCCGCTTTGTCCGAGCTGAACGCCATGGCGGCGCGCCGCTACCAACCCGTGAACGTGCTGGACGGCAAGCGCATCGAAGCGGCCAAGTTCTTCAACGGCTGCTACCTGGTCAACAACATCAACGAGAACCGGGTGCGCTTTTCGATGCAAGAGGACGTGCCGCACATCATGGCGGAGTTCCTCTACCAAAAGACCTTGAACAAGCGCTGGGAAGCGCTGGCGCGGGTGGAGAAGGGCGAGAACGACACCAACTTCATCGAAAAAGACGACGGCGTGGCTGCCCGTGCCAAGCTGTTCATGAGCTTTGGCATCAAGCGCGTGGTGGTGCCCGAGCACGAGATCAAGGAATACCTGGCCTACGGTTTTGCCGAGCAGGCCACGCGCCAGCTCATGTTCAACAACTTCCGCCAGGGCGAAGGCTTTGCCGACGAGCCGGTCTACAAGGACTGGGGGGCCGAAGTGCGCAAGCCCGAGGTCAAGGAAAGCCTGCTGATCAGCGATTCGCACCTGACGCTGGACCGTGGCATTCTGGAAGACGACGCCAAGGCCGGCTGGAAGCTGATCGACGAGTACTGGCCGCAAGTGGCGGCCACGCTGGAAGAGCAGATCAAGGCGGACAAAACCATCAAGGAAGCGGAGTGGATTCGCACCTTGCGCGTGCGCCTGTCCGACGTGTACGACACCACCTTCCGCCGTCTGGGCGGTGTGCGCAAGTTCTACGAAGTCAAATCCCAGGCGCGGTTGGAGATGGCGCGCCGCATTGTGCGCGGCATCGAGCGCGAATTCTTCAGCCGCTGGAACACGGGCGAGCTCTCGCTGCTGCAACTGCGCCAGTACATGGACGCGATTCTGGACGACCTCACCCAGCGCAAAAAAGAGTACGAAGACAAGGCGCAGACCCTGGTTACCGCGATGGGCAAGCTGGAGGAAGACCTGCAGCGCCTGGTGCGCGATTTCAACGAAGTCGGAACCCTGGGCCGCTTGTTCACCGACAAGCGCGACACGCGCCTGGCCGAGGCGCGCGAGAAGCTGCAACTGCTGTTTGCCAAGAACACCTGGCGCGAAGGCTATATGTTCGGCTCGCGTCTGATTCCGCTGGTGCTTGACGAGCTGACCGTGCTGCGCGGCAAGGTCGACCAGATCCACTTGCAGTTGTCCGAAGCCACCGACTCCATCCGCAACGAGCAAAACAACCGCTTGCGCACCGACAAGGACGAGGTCTGCCAGACGCGCATTTTCGACATGGACGCCGTGCGCGATTTGCTGCGCCGCATGACCTTGGACGAGCGCGGCCAGGTGGAGCGCACGCAGCGCGTGCGGCGCGCCATTGTGTCTTTGGCCGGTGTGGAGGTGGACAGCTTTGAAAAGCTTGCAGGCCGCGTCAACCTGAACAACCTGATCACGGTGCTGTCGCAACAAGCGGCCGAGATTACCGAAGCGGCACACACCGAGCTGGCGCAGAACACGCCGGTCATGCATGTGAACATCGTCGAGCGTCTGTCGCGCCAATACGCGGCCAACTCGCAAGCGCTGAGCAGCTTTGTGGCCGATCTCTACCGCGAAGCCGGCAATATGCTGACCTTCAACAAGGCCGAGATCGAACGCCGCGTGCCTGGCAACGAAGCGGCCACCGCCGGCCTGCAGCAAGCCATCTGCGTGATGCTGCCCGATTGCGAGGAGCAGCGCGAGTTCCGCCAGCATCTCGAAGGTCTGTTCCACAAGCAAAAGGATGCGGGCACTTCGGATGCATCCGTGGTGGTGGGCACCTTGTCCAACGAGGTGGTGGTGATCAAGGTGTCGTCGCTGATGCCGGTGCGCTATGTCGACACTTTGAACTTCCTCAAAACGCATTACGACGGCCTGCGCAAGCTGCCGGACGAAGCTGTGCTGTTGCATGGCGAAGGCGACGGCAGCAAGCTGCCACCGCTGTTTGCGCCCACCGGCGTGGAGATGCAAGGCAAGCGCCTGGATCATTTGCAGCCGTATCTCTTGCTGGCGCGCCTGATGGAGCTGGTGCGCCCCGGCGAGAACCCGGAAACCGGCTCGCCGCAGTGGACCATCGAATCCACCGATGCGGACGGCTTCATGTGCATCAACGCCTTGGCTGGCGGCGGCGACTGGGCCAAGGTCTGGGCCTCCGAGCAGCAGGACGAGCTGCGCCAGATGATTGAAAAATCCGTGCTCGGCTTGCTGGCGCGTGACTACGTGCACCGCGAAAAGAAAGAGGCTTTGTACAAGCGCTTTGTGGAGTTTGTGAACGAGCGCTTGGCGCAGTCGGGCCGCAATCCGGCCGACGAGCAGTACCTGCGTTTGCGCGCCCTGATCCCGAAGATGAAAGAGCTGATCGGCCTGCAGGCCGAAGCCACCGCCTGATCGCTCTCTGTGGAACCTGAAAAACTATGTATACCTATAAATGCAAATCGGTGGGCGACTGCTCCGTGGCCAACCGTGGTGAACATGTCACCAGCGAAAACCTGCTCAACGACCCCAAATGCAGCGACTGCAACTGCCCGCTGGAGCTGATCGACAGCGGTGATACGGCTGCACGCGGCGGCGCCAAGGGCGGCTCCAAAGTGGGCGTAATGGCTGCTGTGGCTGCGGCCGTTGTGGCGGTTGCCGGCGGCGGTGGCTGGTATTTGATGGGCGGCAAGAGCAAGCCTGACACGGTGGTGGCTGAAGCACCTGCTCCTGCACCAGCGCCTGCGCCCATGGCGGTGCCCGAGCCGCCTGTGGTCGCGCCAGCACCGGTGGCAGAGCCTGCGCCTGCGCCCGCTGTGGCAGGTATTGTGCCCAGCGAGACGGAAACCTCGGCTGCGCGCCGCGAGGCCGACCAGCGCCTGAGCAATGGCCAGTTCTCGGAAGCTGAGAAAAAAGCCGCTCGCGCTGCCGCTTTGGAGATGATCAAAACGGCCGTGGCCAAGCTCGGCCAAGGCGATCTGGATGGTGCCGACCGGGAGCTGATGCAGGCGCGTGAGCGCGATGCCACCGAATCGCTCGTCTACTACAACCTGGCCATTGTGCGCTTGCGCCAAAAGCAGCCCGATGAGGCGCTCAAGCAGTTGGAGGCGGCCTTCATGGCGGGCTTCAATCACTTTGACGCCATGGACAAGGACACCGACCTCGATCCGCTGCGCAACACGCCCAAGTTCCGCGAGCTGATGGGCCTGTACCGCAAGAGCGTGTGATGCGGGCCTTGGTGCTGGCGCTCGGTGCGGCGCTGCTCTTGGCGGGCTGCGGGCAAAAGATCGATCCGAAAAAGATCGAGGGCCGTTGGCTGGCGGAGAACTACCGCTTCCAGGGCCTGAAGCTGCCCATCAGCCCCGATCTGCAAATCTCGGAAAAGCAGCTGGCGCTGGGCATGGGCCTGGAGCCGCTGCCGCTCAAAGGGCTGGAGGCCGATGGCAAGGAGGTCACGTTGCTGACCGAGTTTGGCATCGATCTGGTGTTCAGCTTCGAGAACGACGACCGCATCTATTTCACCGTGCCGGTGCTCGGTGAGCGCATTTACTACCAGCGCGCCAAATCGGTGGCCACTGCTTCAGCACCGCCTTCTTCAGCCGCTGTTGCCGCCCCGGCGGTGAACGCGGCAGCGCGTGCGCAAGCGCCGGCACCTGCGGCTGCGCCAAGCTCCGCGCCGCAGCCTGCAACGCTGAGCGCAGCGGCGCCGCAACCACCAGCCGCGTCGCGCTCCGAGGCAGAGCAGCAGTATCTGCAATCGCTGGCCGCCGTGCGGCGTGGCGACAAGGACGAGGCTTTGCGCGCTTTGTCCACAGCCTTCGCCCAAGGTTTTCGCGATTGGTCGCGCATCCGGCAAGAGCCCGCGTTTGATGCACTGCGCCAAGACGTGCGCTACCAGGTGATGGAGTCGCGCTGGAAGTGAGCTGAATGGCACCAACACCGCCCACTCGTCCGTGGAGCGGTGTTGCCACGGCGCCCCGGCTTGGCGGAAGCGCCAGATAATAGCCAGATCGCGACTTCTCGCTGTTCGCTGCTCACTGATCCATGGCCCGCCTCCCTCGACTGACTGTTCCCAACCTGCCGCACCATGTGCTGCACCGTGGCAACAACCTGCAAACGGTGTTTGTCGACGCCGAGGATTACCAGGCTTTTCTCGATCTTTTGCAACAGCTGGCGCAGACGCACCAAGTGGCTGTGCACGCCTTTGTGCTGATGCCCAACCACTTCCACCTTTTGCTCACGCCACAAACCGAGCAAGGTTTGCCTCAGCTGATGCAGGCGTTGGGCAGGGCGTACGTGCGCTATTTCAATGCACGGCACGGGCGCAGCGGCACTTTGTGGGAAGGGCGTTACCGCTCGACGGTGCTGGAGCCAACGGCACCGTTGCTGCAATGCATCATTTATATCGACTCCAATCCGCAGCGCGCCGGGCTGGTGGCGCGGGCGCAAGATTACCTGTGGTCGAGCTGTGCGCACCATTCAGGTGCATCGCATTTGCCCTGGTTGCGCGATCCGGCGGCCTTCTGGGCCTTGGGCAATACGCCTTTCGCGCGCGAGGCGCAATACGCGCAATTGCTGGCGCAGGGCCTGTCGCAGCGCGAATCGGCCGCGCTGGGCCAGAGCGTTAATGGCGGCTGGGCGCTGGGCAGCGAAGACTTTGTGCAAAGCCTGCAGGCCAAAACCGAGCGCCGCGTGCACAAAAAGAGTGCAGGGCGCCCGCGTACCCGCGCTGCTGAGAGCGAGTGAACTCATAAATTTCAATGAAATCAATGTTGTTTTCTTTGAAATTAATATGTCCCTAATTAATTATTCATGGAAATGAAACAAAAATAATTGGTATCTGACCCTAAATAAAGTGCTTGCTCGGGTATTCCCAGCTGCTCTACATTCACATTCCCGCGATAGAAATTTGAAGGAATGCGCCATGTCGGCATCTGCACGCGAGCACATGCAAGCTCAGGGTCTGTATGACCCGACTCTGGAACACGACGCCTGCGGCGTCGGCTTTGTGGCCCATATCAAAGGCCACAAGAGCCATGCCATCGTGACCCAGGCTTTGAAGATTCTGGAGAATCTGGACCATCGCGGTGCCGTGGGCGCAGACAAGCTGATGGGCGACGGCGCTGGCATCCTGATCCAGCTGCCCGATGCGCTCTACCGCGACGAAATGGCCGCCCAGGGTGTGACCCTGCCGCCTTTTGGCGAGTACGGCGTGGGCATGGTGTTCCTGCCCAAGGAGCACGCTTCGCGCCTGGCTTGCGAAGAAGAGCTGGAGCGCGCCATCAAGGCCGAAGGCCAGGTGCTGCTGGGCTGGCGCGATGTGCCGGTGAACCGCGACATGCCCATGTCGCCCACCGTGCGTGAGAAAGAGCCGGTCATCAAGCAAGTGTTCATCGGCCGTGGCGACGACGTGATTGTGCAAGACGCACTGGAGCGCAAGCTGTACGTGATCCGCAAGACGGCGAGCGCTGCCATCCAGAACCTGCAGCTCAAATACAGCAAGGAATACTACGTTCCCAGCATGAGCAGCCGCACGGTGATCTACAAGGGTCTGCTGCTGGCCGACCAGGTGGGCACCTATTTCCGCGATCTGGAAGACGAGCGCTGCGTCTCGGCCCTGGGCCTGGTGCACCAGCGCTTCTCCACCAACACCTTCCCCGAATGGCCGCTGGCTCACCCCTACCGCTATGTGGCGCACAACGGTGAAATCAACACCGTCAAGGGCAACTACAACTGGATGCGCGCCCGCGAAGGCGTGATGAGCTCGCCCGTGCTGGGCAACGATCTGCAAAAGCTCTACCCGATCAGCTTTGCGCACCAGTCCGACACGGCTACCTTCGACAACTGCCTGGAGTTGCTGACGATGGCGGGCTACCCGCTGGCGCAAGCCGTGATGATGATGATCCCCGAGCCTTGGGAGCAGCACGCCACGATGGATTCGCGCCGCCGCGCTTTCTACGAATACCACGCCTCGATGATCGAGCCCTGGGACGGCCCCGCTTCGATCGTGTTCACCGACGGCCGCCAGATCGGCGCCACGCTGGACCGCAACGGCCTGCGCCCCGCTCGTTACTGCGTGACCGATGACGATTTCGTCATCATGGGTTCGGAGTCGGGCGTGCTGCCCGTGCCCGAGCACAAGATTGTGCGCAAGTGGCGTCTGCAGCCGGGCAAGATGTTCCTGATCGACCTGGACCAGGGCCGCCTGATCGACGACGAAGAAGTGAAGTCTTCGCTGACCAACGCCAAGCCCTACATGCGCTGGATTGAAGACCTGCGCATCCGCCTCGACGATGTGGAAACCCCGGTCGCTGGCGAATCGCAGGTGGACGAGCAGGCCAAGGCGTCGGAAGAGTTTGGCGCGATTGCTGATGAGCAAAAGTCGCCCGAGCTGCTCGACCAGCAGCAGGCCTTTGGCTACACGCAGGAAGACATCAAGTTCCTGATGAGCCCGATGGCCGCCAACGGCGAAGAAGGCATTGGCTCCATGGGCAACGACAGCCCGCTGGCCGTGCTCTCGGACAAGAACAAGCCGCTGTACAACTACTTCCGCCAGATGTTCGCGCAGGTGACGAACCCGCCGATCGACCCGATCCGCGAAGCGATCGTGATGAGCCTGGTGTCCTTCATCGGCCCCAAGCCCAACCTGCTGGACATCAACCAGGTGAACCCGCCGCTGCGTCTGGAAGTGACGCAACCTGTCCTCGATTTCGACGACATGGTCAAGCTGCGCAACATCAAGTCGCACACCGCCGGCAAGTTCAACTCGGCCGTGCTCGACATCACCTACCCGCTGTCCTGGGGCAGCGAAGGTGTGGAAGCGCGCCTAGCCTCGCTGTGCGCCCAAGCGGTGGACGCCATCAAGACCGGCCACAACATCCTGATCATCAGCGACAAGGGCATCAACAAGGACCGCGTCGCGATCCAGGCGCTGCTGGCGCTGTCGGCCATCCACCAGCACCTGATCCGCGAAGGTCTGCGTACCGCTTGTGGTCTGGTGGTGGAAACCGGCACGGCGCGTGAAGTGCACCATTTCGGCGTGCTCGCCGGTTATGGCGCAGAAGCCGTGCACCCGTACCTGGCGCTGGAGACGATTGTCTCCATCCACAAGAGCCTGCCCGGCGAGCTGTCGGCTGAGAAGGCGATCTACAACTACATCAAGGCCATCGGCAAGGGTCTGTCCAAGATCATGTCGAAGATGGGCGTGTCCACCTACATGTCGTACTGCGGTGCGCAGTTGTTCGAGGCCATCGGCATCAACAGCGAAACCATCGACAAGTACTTCACCGGCACCTCCAGCCGCGTGGGCGGCCTGGGCGTATTCGAGATCGGTGAAGAAGCCATCCGCCGCCACAAGGCAGCGTTTGGCGCCGACCCCGTGCTGGCCAACATGCTGGACGCTGGTGGCGAATACGCCTGGCGCACCCGTGGTGAAGAGCACATGTGGAGCCCCGACGCGATTGCCAAGCTGCAACACTCGGCCCGCTCGAACAACTTCAACACCTACAAGGAATACGCGCAACTGATCAACGACCAGAGCAAGCGCCACATGACCTTGCGCGGCCTGTTCGAGTTCAAGATCGATCCGTCCAAGGCCATCCCGGTGGAGCAGGTCGAATCGGCGGCCGACATCGTCAAGCGCTTCGCTACCGGCGCCATGTCGCTGGGCTCGATTTCTACCGAAGCCCACGTCACGCTGGCTGTGGCCATGAACCGCATCGGCGGCAAGAGCAATACCGGTGAAGGCGGTGAAGACCCGGCGCGTTACCGCAACGAGCTCAAGGGTATCCCGATCAAGCAAGGCGAGTCGCTGGCCTCGATCATCGGCAAAGACCAGATCGAATCTGACTACGTGCTGAGCGAGGGCGACAGCCTGCGCTCCAAGATCAAGCAGGTGGCATCGGGCCGCTTTGGCGTGACGGCCGAGTACCTGGCGTCTGCCGACCAGATCCAGATCAAGATGGCGCAAGGTGCCAAGCCCGGTGAAGGCGGTCAGCTGCCTGGCGGCAAGGTGTCCGAATACATCGGCAAGCAGCGCTACTCGGTGCCTGGCGTGGGCCTGATCTCGCCCCCGCCGCACCACGACATCTATTCGATCGAAGATTTGGCCCAGCTGATCCACGATCTGAAGAACGTCGCCACGCATTCGTCCATCAGCGTCAAGCTGGTGTCGGAAGTGGGCGTGGGCACCATCGCTGCCGGCGTTGCCAAGTGCAAGGCCGACCACGTGGTGATCGCCGGCCACGACGGCGGCACGGGCGCTTCGCCTTGGTCGTCGATCAAGCATGCCGGTTCGCCTTGGGAAATCGGCCTGGCCGAAACCCAGCAAACCCTGGTGCTCAACGGCTTGCGCAGCCGCATCCGCGTGCAGGCCGACGGCCAGATGAAGACCGGCCGCGACGTGGTCATTGGCGCTCTGCTGGGCGCGGACGAGTTCGGCTTTGCCACCGCACCGCTGGTGGTGGAAGGCTGCATCATGATGCGCAAGTGCCACCTCAACACCTGCCCGGTGGGCGTGGCCACGCAAGACCCGGTGCTGCGCAAGAAGTTCGCCGGCAAGCCCGAGCATGTGGTGAACTACTTCTTCTTCGTAGCCGAAGAAGCGCGCCAGATCATGGCCCAGCTGGGTATCTCGAAGTTCGACGATCTGATCGGCCGCTCCGACCTGCTGGACATGAAGCCCGGCATCACCCACTGGAAGGCCAAGGGCCTGGACTTCGGCCGCCTGCTGGCCCGTGCTGACGCGGGTGAGAACGTGCCGCTGTTCCACACCGAAAACCAGGAACACGGCTTGGAAAAAGCCTTCGACAACATCCTGATCGAGAAGTCGCGCCCCGCCATCGAAAAGGGCCAGGCCGTCAAGATTCTGGAAAACGTGCGCAACGTCAACCGCACTGTGGGCGCCATGCTCTCGGGCGCGGTGACCAAGGCGCACCCCGAAGGTCTGCCGGACGACACCATCCACATCCGCGTGGAAGGCACGGGCGGCCAATCGTTCGGCGCTTTCCTGTGCAACGGCATCACCTTGTACCTGGTGGGCGATGCCAACGACTACACCGGCAAGGGCTTGTCCGGTGGCCGCGTGGTGGTGCGCCCGAGCCTGGATTTCCGTGGCGATGCGCACAAGAACATCATCGTGGGCAACACCGTGATGTACGGCGCTACCACCGGTGAAGCCTTCTTCTCCGGCGTGGCGGGCGAGCGTTTTGCCGTGCGCCTGTCGGGTGCGACGGCGGTGGTAGAGGGCACGGGCGACCACGGTTGCGAATACATGACCGGCGGCACCGTGCTGGTGCTGGGCATGACCGGCCGCAACTTTGCTGCCGGCATGAGCGGCGGTGTGGCTTATGTCTTCGACGAAGACGGCCAGTTCGCCAGCCGCTGCAACACCGCGATGGTGACCTTGGACAAGGTGCTGACGCAGGCCGAGCAAGAAGCAACGATCGACAAGGGTGTGTGGCACCGTGGCCAGACCGACGAAGCGCAGCTCAAGCAACTGCTGGCCGACCACCTGCGTTGGACGGGCAGCAAGCGCGCACGCGATCTGCTGGACAACTGGGCGCAGGCGCGCAACCAATTCGTGAAGGTGTTCCCGACCGAATACAAGCGCGCACTGGGCGAGATGTACGCCAAGGCCGAAGCCAAGGCGCAGCTCGCCAAGGCCAAGTCCACCGCCAAAAAGAGCGTGGACGCCGCCGCCAAGTGATGCACCGGCCCGGCCGCAACACGCGCCGGGCCCGCACCGCCACCCACTATTAACACCACGATTGCTGCCTGCGGCACCGCCCGGGCAGTAGCCAAGCAAGAGATCCGATCATGGGAAAAGTCACTGGCTTTATGGAATTTGCGCGCATCGACGAGGGCTACGCCCCGGTGGAAGATCGCGTCAAGCACTACAAGGAATTCGTCGTCGGCCTGAACTCGCAACAGGCCAAGCAGCAAGGCGCCCGCTGCATGGACTGCGGCACGCCGTTCTGCAACAACGGCTGCCCGGTCAACAACATCATTCCGGACTTCAACGACCTGGTCTACCGCGCTGACTGGGCGGCGGCCTTCAATGTGCTGGACTCGACCAACAACTTCCCCGAGTTCACCGGCCGCATCTGCCCCGCACCTTGCGAAGCCGCATGCGTGCTGAACATCAACAACGACCCGGTCGGCATCAAGTCGATCGAACACGCCATCATCGACCGCGCCTGGGAAGAAGGTTGGGTGCAAGCGCGCCCTGCCAAAACCAAGACCGGCAAGAAGGTGGCCGTGGTCGGCTCCGGCCCTGCCGGCATGGCTGCTGCCCAGCAACTGGCGCGCGTGGGCCATGACGTGACTCTGTTCGAAAAGAACGACCGCATCGGCGGCCTGTTGCGCTACGGCATTCCTGATTTCAAGCTCGACAAGAGCCACATCGACCGCCGCGCTGCGCAGCTCGAAGCCGAAGGCGTGACCATCCGCACCGGCGTGCTGGTGGCCGGCAAAGACGGTCTGGGCAAAGACAGCAAGGTCACCAACTGGGCCAAGGAAACCGTGTCGCCCGAGCAGCTCAAGGCCGAGTTCGACGCCGTGCTGCTGACCGGTGGCTCCGAGCAATCGCGCGATCTGCCCGTGACCGGCCGCGAGCTCGACGGCGTGCACTTTGCGATGGAATTTTTGCCCCAGCAAAACAAGGTCAACGCGGGCGACAAGCTCAAGAACCAGCTGCGCGCTGACGGCAAGCACGTCATCGTCATCGGCGGTGGCGACACCGGCTCCGACTGCGTGGGCACCAGCAACCGCCACGGCGCCAAGAGCGTGACGCAGTTCGAAGTGATGCCCATGCCGCCCGAGCAAGAGAACAAGCCGCTGGTCTGGCCTTACTGGCCGATCAAGCTGCGCACCAGCTCCAGCCACGAAGAAGGCGCGGTGCGCGAGTTCGCCATCTCGACCAAGTCGTTCAACGGCGAAAAGGGCAAGGTCAAGAGCCTGACCACCGTGCAAGTGGAGTTCAAGGACGGCAAGCTGACCGAAGTGAAGGGCACCGAAAAAGAATGGCCCGCCGACATGGTGCTGTTGGCCATGGGTTTTGTGAACCCGGTCGCCAGCGTGCTGGACGCCTTTGGCGTGGACAAGGACGCCCGCGGCAACGCCAAGGCCACGACCGAGTTCACCGGCGGCTACGCCACCAATGTGGAGAAGGTGTTTGCTGCTGGCGATATGCGCCGTGGTCAAAGTTTGGTCGTTTGGGCGATCCGCGAAGGCCGCCAGGCGGCACGCTCGGTGGATGAGTTCTTGATGGGAACCAGCGATCTGCCACGTTAATTGCTTAAGCAATAAAGCGGCGCTGTTATGGCGCTGCGAACCAGGCCGCGTGTTGGAAAGCATGCGGCTTTTTTATTGTTTGCGGTGTCTAGCGGGCAGCTTTTCTAACTGGCGTTGGTGGGTTTTGCATGCTGCAGCTGGCCGGGACTCGCCCCGGCAGGCGACCTCCCTTTTTGTTGCACGACAAAAAGCGAGGGGAAAAAACGTGCCCCACATCCAGCGTCCCCGACCGCCCCGCGAAGCGGGGCAATCGGGGCAACCTGCGGCCACAGCAAACGCCGGCGTGCGTCATAACTCATTGCGCGCCAAGGCGCTCCATTCAAACAGATGACGCAAGTCAGAGCACGAAGTTTGGCTGCTCTGCGGCAGCCAAACCGCCGGCGTTTGCTGTGGCCGCAGGCGCTGGCTGAAAGGGGTGGGGAGGAACATCCTGAACAGCCGAACAGCCTGCTAGAACTGCGCTGATTCATGTGCGAGGCGCTAAGCGCCAGAAGTCCAAGGTCTGCAAACGAAGAAGTGGCGCGCTCGCCGGTTGTTGAAGAGACTTTTGCAACAGGAAGACGTGAGCGTTTAGCGGGGTACTCCCCTGAGTAGTTGGGGAATTATCACGATTGACGCTTTGCCAGCAAGCATTTGTCTTTTATACTGCCACCTAGTATCCATATTTCAGCCCTGCCATGCCGCATTCCGCCGAAGACAAACACCGCGCCATCACGCGCTTGCGCCGCATTCGTGGCCAGGCGGATGCGTTGGAGCGGGCGGTGGAGGCGGGCAGTGATTGCGCGCCCATCCTGCAGCAGCTCGCAGCCATGCGCGGTGCAGTGCATGGGCTGATGGCTGACTTGCTCGACAGCCATATGCGCGAAACCATGGCCAAGCAGCCGGCGCCGTCGCAGGCAGACATCGACGAGATGCTGGCGCTACTGCGCTCTTACCTCAAATAAACCACCGTTCCAGACCCAAGGAGTCCACCCATGAAATCCCGTGCCGCCGTTGCCTTCAAAGCCGGAGAACCTCTGCAAATCGTCGAGATCGATGTGGCGCCGCCCAAGGCGGGCGAGGTGCTGGTCAAGATCACCCATACGGGCGTGTGCCACACGGATGCGTTCACGCTCAGCGGTGACGATCCGGAAGGCATCTTCCCGGCGGTGCTGGGCCACGAAGGCGCAGGCATTGTGGTGGAAGTGGGCGAGGGCGTGACCAGCGTGAAGCCGGGCGATCATGTGATTCCGCTTTACACGGCGGAGTGCGGCGAATGCCTGTTTTGCAAGAGCGGCAAGACCAACCTCTGCGTAGCAGTACGCGCCACCCAAGGCAAGGGCGTCATGCCCGACGGCACCACGCGCTTTAGCTACAACGGCGAGCCCATTTACCACTACATGGGCTGCTCGACTTTCTCTGAATACACGGTGGTGGCCGCTGTTTCGCTGGCCAAGATCAACCCCGATGCCAACCCCGAGCAGGTTTGCCTGCTGGGCTGCGGCGTGACCACCGGCCTGGGCGCTGTCAAGAACACCGCCAAGGTGCAAGAGGGCGATACCGTGGCCGTGTTCGGTTTGGGCGGCATTGGCCTGGCGGTGATCCAGGGCGCCAAGCTGGCCAAGGCGGGCCGCATCATCGCCATCGACACCAACCCCGGCAAGTTCGATCTGGCCAAAACCTTTGGCGCCACCGACTGCATCAACCCGAAAGATTTCGACAAGCCCATCCAGCAAGTGATTGTGGAGATGACGACTTGGGGCGTGGACCACAGCTTTGAGTGCATTGGCAATGTGAACGTGATGCGCGCTGCGTTGGAGTGCGCGCACCGCGGCTGGGGTCAGAGCGTGATCATCGGTGTGGCGGGCGCGGGCCAGGAAATCTCGACCCGTCCTTTCCAGTTGGTGACTGGCCGCAAATGGCTGGGCACGGCGTTTGGTGGCGTCAAGGGCCGCAGCCAGCTGCCCGGCATGGTGGAAGACGCGATGGCCGGCAAGATCCAGCTGGAGCCTTTTGTCACCCACACCATGGGCCTGGCCAAGATCAACGAAGCCTTTGATCTGATGCACGAAGGCAAGTCGATTCGCTCGGTGGTGCACTACGCCGAATAAAGCCCTGTAGCACGCAATCGGCCGGCAAGCCCGACAATACGGGCCTTGTCCTGCTGATTGCGGCACTGTCCGCGTTTCCCCTTTTCATGTCTTTTTCCTCCCTGGGCCTGGCGCCCTCGCTCGCCCACGCGGCCCAATCCCGAGGCCTGATTGCGCCTACGGCCATCCAGCAACAGGCCATTCCCGCCATCTTGGCGGGCCGCGATCTGCTGGGCTGCGCGCCCACCGGCTCGGGCAAGACGGCGGCCTATGTGCTGCCGCTGCTGCAGGCCTGGATGCTGAGCGACGCCGGCAGCCAGCCGGGCCCGCGCGAGACGCAGGCTCTGGTGCTGGTGCCCACGCGCGAGCTGGCTACCCAGGTGGCCGAGCTGGTGTACTTTGTGGGCGAGGCTTTGGGCCGCCGCCCCAAGGTGGCGGTGCTGACGGGCGGTGTCTCCATCAACCCGCAACTGCTGGCTTTGCGCGGCGGTGTGGATATGGTGATTGCCACGCCCGGGCGCCTGCTTGATGTGGTGGAACACAGCAAGCTGCGCCTCAAAACCATCCAGACCTTGGTGCTGGACGAGGCCGACCGCTTGATGGATCTGGGTTTCGCCGACGAAATGAACCAGGTGCTGGCGCTGCTGCCGGCCCAAGAACAGCGCCAGACGCTGCTGTTCTCGGCCACGTTTGCGCCCGCAGTGCAAGGCTTGGTGCCCACTTTGCTGCGGGCCGAGCACGAGCGGGTCGAGATCGCCTCCACCCACTTGCAAGATGCCACCATCGAGCAGCGCGCTATTTTGGTGGACACCGCCAAGCGCACGCCGCTGCTGCGCGATCTGGTCGAGCAATACAAAGGCCAGTGCATGCTGGTGTTCGTGGCCAGCCGCTACAGCGCCGAGCATGTGGCCAACAAGCTGTACGACAAAGGCATCAACGCCACGGCTTTCCATGGCGAGCTGAGCCAGGGCGCGCGCCAGCAGGTGCTGCAGGAGTTTCGCGACAGCCAGTGGCAGGTGCTGATCACCACCGATCTGGCGGCGCGTGGCATCCATGTGGATGCGCTGCCGCTGGTCGTCAACTACGACTTGCCGCGCTCGCCCACCGATTACACACACCGCATCGGCCGCACGGGCCGCGCCGGTCTGAGCGGCCTGGCCATCAGCCTGGTATCGCCCGCGAGCCTGGCGCACTGGCGTTTGATCGCCAAGCGCAACGCCTTGGACATGGCGCTGGAAACGCTGGAAGCCTATCCGGTGACCGAGCAAGAGCCCGAGCGCAACAGCGCGCAAGACGGCAATGGCGGCATCAAAGGCAAACGGCCCAGCAAAAAAGACAAGCTGCGTGCTGCCCAGGCCCACCAGGCAGGCACGCCCCCCAAACCTTGAAGGAGAGCCCTCCCATGTCTGAAGCCCAAGCCAGCCTCAAGCTGAACGCCGCCCACGCCTGTTTTGGCGGTGCGCAGCGCTTTTACGAGCATTTCTCCAGCGAAACCGGCTTGGCGATGAAGTTCTCGGTCTACCTGCCGCCCAAGGCGGTGGCAGGCGAGAAGGTGCCTGCGCTGCTCTACTTGGCCGGGCTGACCTGCACCGAAGAGACATTCATGGTCAAAGCCGCCGCCCAGCGCTTGGCGGCCGAGCTGAACGTGGCCTTGATCAGCTGCGACACCAGCCCGCGCGGTGCCAACCTGCCGGGCGAAGCGGACAACTGGGATTTCGGCGTGGGCGCCGGCTTCTACCTCGATGCCACGGCCAAGCCCTGGGCTTTGCATTGGCGGATGGAAAGCTATCTGTTGAACGACCTGCTGCCGCTGCTGGGCGCCAAGCTGCCGATCGATCTGCAGCGCCTGGGCATCTTCGGCCACAGCATGGGCGGGCACGGCGCGCTCACCCTGGCGCTGGGCCACCCCGGCGTTTTCCGCTCGGTTTCGGCCTTTGCGCCCATAGCCAACCCGGTCAACTGCGCCTGGGGCCAAAAAGCTTTCAGCGGCTACTTGGGCGATAACAAGGCCACCTGGGCGCAGCACGACGCGAGCGAGCTGATGGCTGCACAAAAAACTGCGCCTTACCCGGCCGGCATCCTGGTGGACCAAGGCCTGGCCGACAAGTTCTTGTTGGAAAAGCAGCTGCTGCCCGAGGCTTTCGAGGTCGCCTGCGCCCAAGCCGGCCAGCCGCTTACCTTGCGCCGCCATGCCGGCTACGACCATGGCTACTACTTTATCCAAAGCTTTATGGCCGACCATCTGCACTGGCACGCCGAGCGTTTGGTGAGCTAGTTGTTACAAAACTAGGTAGAGAAAAGGCCGCGTTTTACGCGGCCTTTTTTGTTGGTGGAGATCACATGTATCCCCTTCGTATGGACAGGTGGCTACTCGGAGTGTCGCTGAACGGCGACATAACCCTAGAGATCACTGGGGATCAGTGTCATCTATTGTCAGCCAAGATTGCACTTTGTCGTCGATATGTTACGGCTGTAATAAAAACAATCTAATCACCCGTGACGTTACAAAAACATATCTTATTTTTAAAAATCAGAACTGATTAATTAATACATTAAATTTCTGAAAAATGGCAATTGTTGATATTTTTTTGATCAGTAAGTCGCCCGTAAGCGCTTGAAAAAGTAGGAAAACGGGCACTGCACTGTTTTGGGTTTGTTGGCAAGTGAAATTTGCGAGGCTGTGACCGGGGTGCGACGGAATATGTATTCGAATTAGAATTTTTCGTATAGAGCGACCATCGATACAGACAGACATTAGGAATAGTGCCATGCCTACTCGCAGATTAGATTTACATCAGCCCACCAGGCTGCACAAGGCGGTTATCAGCGCCTTGGCCTTGTTGACGGCGGCTTCCGGCCATACACAGAGCACGATTGGCCCCAATAACAATTTCGCGGCTACCAGTGGTACCGAGGTCACCACGGATGCCAACTGGTCTGCCGGCAAGGTGGACAACACCCAATACGACAACACAGATCCGAACAACCCGGTTTATGTCGGCCCCGCTGGGATCAATGTCATCAACGCTGCCAATGCGGCCTGGACACCGGATGGTCGCTATTACGACGATGACGGAGATCCCAATACACCGGATGTCTTTGATCCGGCGGCGGCGTTCGATTTTCCTGTTGGACTGACTGTTGGTTCTGGAGCCGGGGCGGCCGGGGTGTTGACGATCAGAACCACGGCGAAAAATGAGACGTTTCGGTGGGATGCTCAGAAGGGGCCGTCCAGCGATGTTCCTCTGCTCTTCACTGTCGGCCAGGGTGGTGGGAACGGTACCTTTTTGCTGGATCTGATTCCTCGTCCGGCTCCGGTGCCGGATCACTCGGTGATGCGCTCCATTTCTCCTAACTTGGGAATGGGTGTTGGCATGGGTAGTGGCAGTAAGGGGGCCGCTACCGTTCTAGGAACTGGCAAGACGCCAGAGGAGATGGGGCCTGCGTCATACAACGGCGCTTACATGGGGTCCACCAATCAAGCATCGACCGTTGGTGGTGGCTCTGGCGGCAATGGTAGTTTGACCGTTAGCGGCGCGGGTTTGACGCTGTTGACCACTGATCCGTATGACTTCGTGGTTGGCGATGGCCCAGGCTCTGTGGGTGTTGTCGATATTCTGAAATCGGGTAAGTTGGGTGCAGGTAGCCCCCTACCTATGAATTCGCTCTCCTATGGCAAAAACTCTCAAAGCCTGATTGGCAATAACCAGGGTGTTGGCAGGGTCACGGTGCATGATGACGCTACCACCGCATTTCCCAATCAAGCCAACTTTATTAGCGGTGTGACGGTTGGTAGCAAAGGGGGGGATGGTACTTTAGATGTACTCTCCGGGGGCAAGGCTTATGCGGGCTCTGGCATTGATATGTCGGGGCAGTGCGTAAAGACTGATCCTGCTTTGCAAATCAGTCAAGATGGCATATCTAAAGGGGTAGTGCGGGTTGCTGGTGCTACTTCCCAGTTGCTGGTGGCAGGCAAGATGGGTTTGACGCAGCCAGGTGGAACCAAACCTGCGACGGGCATGGGCGAGGCAAACATTGGCACTGTCGCCATTTCCACTGGTGGTGCTCTTGTCTCAGCAGACGGCGGTACCGTTAAAGTTGGCGTTGCCAACTTGACGCCGAAGGAGATTCCGCCAACCGATCCGAATGCATCGCCTCTTGGTTATTACTCCAACCAATTCTCGGGTGGACTTGGTCCCATCGACGTGAGTAATGATGGGCAAGTGGTATATGGTTCTGAGAACTTGTCTAGTCCCACGGCGCCTGGCAGCATCGAGGCCTCTCGCATCAACCTGCTGGGTAGCAGCGCTGTAACGCGCTTCAACCATACGGGTTCGGTCAATGTGACGATCCCAATTGTTGGCGTTGGTCAGATTGTTCAAAACGCAGGCAATACTACTATTGCAGGAACCACGACTGTGCCTTCCCAGCCTGCAGACTGGGATATGAGTGCGACTTGCCCTGTTGATTTCAGTACCGCTCCAACCGATCAGTCTGGTTTTGCGGGCTCGTTGGGTGTTCAAGGAGGCATGTTGACCTTGCCGGTCAATAACGTTTTGCCAAATCTGCGGCGCACCAATATCAGCAACGGCACCCTGTTCATGGGTGACACCACGCAAAGCTTGGGTGATGTAACCCAGACTGGCGGTGTGCTTGACTTGTCCGGTGGCGTGAACAGCGATGTGGTGCACGCCACATCGTGGAACGGCACGGGCGGTGTGGTTCGCCTGGACACCATATTGGGTGCCGGCGGCAACACCAGCGACGTGATCCACATCACCGGCCCGATTACTGGCACCCAGACTTTGCTGGAAATCCATGTGACGGGTGGTTCGGGTGCACTGACCACCGGCAACGGTATTCCCGTGGTGCTGGCAGACACTGCACCTGCAGCGGCTGCAACGCACTTTGCGCTGAAGTCCATCGTGTCGGACAACGGCTTTGACTACGATCTGAAGTTGGTGAACGGTAACTGGTACCTGCAATCGAAGGCAACGCCGGTGCCGCCACCTCCTCCGCCACCGCCGCCACCGCCACCTCCTCCGCCGCCACCGCCACCGCCACCGCCGCCACCGCCACCGCCACCGCCACCGGCTGGAGTGGCAACGCCGGTCCCGTCATTGTCGGCAGCGGGTGTACTGGGTCTGGGCAGTTTGCTGGCAGCGTTTGCCGGTCCGCTGATCAGAAGGCGTAAAACAGCCAGCAAGGCGCCTGCGCCAGGTCAGTCGGCCCGAACGGACTGAGCACCTAGCGCAACTGAGTGGCTCCCCATCAGCCGGAAGAATTTCCGGTTGATGGGGTTTTCTTTTGTCTTGGAGCAGGGCGGCGGGAGAGCAAAAACCTGTTGGCGCACCTGCTGTCTGTGGCATGGCGGCCTTTTGAGCCTGTGGACAAGAAGACAGGTACGGTGCATGAGCGCCACTGCCAAAGAACTGGCTGGACGGTTAGGCCCACAGTCGCTCACTTCTGGCATGTGTTTGCGCGTTTGGCTGACACCTGTGACGCTACCTATTTCTTATTTTTAACCAGCTGTAAGTGAATCAGGAGCCCTTGCGTTTTGCTTTGGTCGCAAGCTGTTCATTCGCAGGGTCCCATAGGGTCTAAGCATAAGATTCATTGAATTGCTTATTTGAAAAATTTATCAAAATTTATTGACAATGTCATCGATGTATTAACTATTTGAAATAGCTTTTGTTAAAACTTGCTCGTAGACTCGCTGTAATGTTGATGTAAGGCAAAGTGGGTTAGCCATGACTCATGTAAAGAACTCAGGGAAAAAATTCGCGTACACCCCCTTGCTTCAGGCCATGGTGGGTGCTTGGGCTGCCATGGCAGTAGGTGTGTCCGTGCAGGCGCAAACGACAACTACGCCCGAGGCGCCCAACCGCTATCTCGGCACAGGTGATATCTCTGCCGATAGCAGCTGGTCAGCGGGCTCGGTGTACTACCCTTTGCCACCCACACAGACGCCGACTGCGCCTGCGCCGGCGCCTTATCTGAACGTGGTCAACAGCCCGGCAGCACCATGGAATATGGTGCTCTCCACCGATGGCAACGGCAATTCCACGTCCAACAATACCGTTTCGACGCCGTTGGGCCTTTTTGTGGGGACTGGCGCTGGTGCCAGCGGCGGCCTGAATGTCTTGCCATCCGCTGAGGTGACGAGATTCGGTTGGGAAACCTTGTCTTCCTACCAGTTCACGCCAGACAAAAAACCGAGCATGCGCACCGGTGATGCCGGTGGCACGGGTACGCTGAACATCGACTTGCGCCAGCAGCCCGCACCGGATCCGGCGGCTAACTTCGGTATCCGCATGCAATCCCAAACCTTGGGCCTGGGCGTTGGCATGGGCCAGGGCAGCCAAGGTGTGGGCAAAATCCTGGGAACGGGTAAGGCTGGGGCCGATCTGGCGGACGGCGGCTACAACACGATGGTGACCTTCAGCACGTTGCAGGACACTTTGGTGGGCGAAGGCGGCGGTAACGGCAGCTTGCAGATTGACGGTGCCAGCCTCAACATCATCTCGAATCTCGATTTATTTGGCAGCCAGAAAAATACCCTGTGCGGATCGGGCAAGAACTCCAACGATCCCATAGGTGCTGGCAAGCCCTTGTCCGCCGGCAAATCGACAGCGCTGTGCCAAGGCAAGAACAACCAGTTTATCGTTGGTGGTGGTGCAGGTTCTGTGGGCAAGGTGGAAGTGCTGCACAGTGGCAAGGTGGGCATGGGCCCATCGGTGCCAGTGCAGCCGCAAGACCCGAGTGCGCCGGTGCCGATCAAGCCGATCAGCAGCTTTATTGGCAAGGATGGCGGGCAAGGTACCTTCACCGTGGGCTCCGACGGACTGCCGGGCAAGACGGGCAACCAGGCCAGTTTCATGAACGGGCTGAGCGTGGGTTCGGGCTCCGGCAATGGCCGCCTCGATGTGCTCGAAGGCGGCAAGGCGCTGGCCAGCCTGGGCGGTTATTACCAAAAAGAATGCCTGGCTGGCGCAGACCCGATGCCTGCCTTGCAGATCAGCGCGGACGGCGCCTCGCAAGGCGTGGTGCGGGCCATTGGTGCGGGCGCACAGTTGCTGGTAACGGGCAAGGCGGCGTGGCAGCAACCCGGCCCGGTGACGGATCTGGGTGTGGGCTCGGTAGAAATCAATTCTGGCGGCGCCCTGGTCTCGGCGCAGGATGCCGTGGTCAAGGTCGGTATTGGCGGCCTGGATCCTGGGCAGTTTTTGCTGCAAGGCGGCAAGACCTCGGTGGGCGGGCTGGGGCCGATCAACGTCAAGGGCACGGGCAGTGTGGACTACGGCAATGTGGCCAGCGGCGCGGCAGTGGCGCCCGGCGCGATTGAAGCCTTGCAGATCAACCTGCAGTCGCCCACGTCGGAAGTGCGCTTCAACCACAATGCTTCGCTGAACTTCAATCTGCCCGTCAATGGCAGTGGCCAGCTGGTGCAGCAAGCGGGTACCACAACGATCGTGCAGCAGCTCGCAGGTTTGCCAGCGCTGCCTGCCGAAAGTTGGCAGGTGTCGGACACTTGCAAGCCTGCCGCGCTGAGCCAGCCCTACCCGGTAGACCAAAGTGGTTTCACTGGCGCGCTTCGTGTGCAAGGCGGCCAATTGGTGATGCCTAGCGACAATATCTTGCCCAAGCTCTCTGCTACCTCTATCAGCGGTGGCACCTTGTTCATGGGCAATACCACGCAGAACCTGGGCAATGTGACCCAGACCGGCGGCGTATTGGACCTGTCCGGTGGTGACAACAGCGACGTGGTGCACGCTACTTCGTGGAACGGCACGGGCGGTGTGGTTCGCCTGGACACTATTTTGGGTACGGGCGGCAATACCAGCGATGTGATTCATATCACCGGCCCGATTACCGGCTCCACCACGCTGCTGGAAATTCATGTGACCGGTGGCGCGGGCGCACTAACGACCGGCAACGGTATACCGGTGGTGCTGGCAGACACTGCGCCCGCAGCTGCTGCTAGCCACTTTGCGCTGAAGTCCATCGTGTCGGACAACGGCTTTGACTACGACTTGAAGTTGGTCAACGGCAACTGGTACTTGCAATCGAAGGCAACGCCGGTGCCACCGCCACCGCCACCGCCACCGCCACCGCCACCGCCGCCACCACCGGTGGGTGGGGCAATGCCGGTGCCAAGCCTGTCGGCCATGGGGGTGATGGGCCTGGGCAGTTTGCTGGCAGCCTTTGCGGCACCGCTGGTGAGAAGGCGCAAAAAGGCGAGCGAAGCGCCGCCACCGCGCCAGTAAGCACATCAATAAAAACAGCCCTGCTGGCAGACAGCAGGGCTGTTTTGTTTGGTGGGCCGGAGAGGGGTCGTGGCCTGTGCCGCTGCTGCTTCAGCTCAAAAGCGGGTGCCAGTCAGCGGCGAGAAACCGGTTTTGTCTCGCTCGGTGATGGCGCGGATCACCCGGCAGGGCACACCTGCGGCCACCACCTTGGGCGGAATATCGTGCGTGACCACGCTGCCCGAGCCGATGATGCTGCCTGCGCCAATGCGCACGCCGGGGTTGATATGGGCGCCGGCGCCGACCCAGACGCGGTCGCCAATGTGCACGGGCCGGGCCCAGCAGCCGCCGGCAGCGCGCTCCTCCGGGTCGATGGCGTGGTTGCTGGTGTAAATGCCTACGCGCGGGGCAAGCAGCACATGGTTGCCGATGTGGATGCCGCCGCCGTCGAGCATGACGCAGTCGTAGTTGGCGTAGAAGTGCTCGCCAATCTCGATGTGGCTACCGAACTCGCAGCGGAAATGCGGTTCAAAGTGCGCGTCTGCGCCCACTTTTCCCAGCAAATTGCGCAATATCGCCAGGCGTTGCTCCTGACTTTGGTCAAACGAGGCGTTGTACTGGTTGCTGAGCAACACGGCCCGCTGGCGCGCGGCCACCAGTTCTGGCGTCAGGTCGTTGTACATCTGGCCGCTGCGAATGTGGGCCAGTTGCTCTTGCAGGCTGGGCATCAGCGCAGCCAGCCCGGTACCTGGCTTTCGACCAGCGTGGCGACGGTATCGCCACCGCACCACAGCACGGCCAGTTGCTCCCACTCGCCGGCCCAGCGGCGGGCATCGTCCTGGCCCATGCCGATGACCAGAAAGCCCGGTTCGGCCGGCCAGCCGTTGGCCGGGTGCTGCGCCACAGCGGGCAGTACGGCGTAACCGGCGGCGCCCAGGGCTTGGCCCAATTGGGTGTGGCGGGCGATGTTTTCGTCTTTCTCCAGCAGCTCGCCCATGGGGTTGAAGGCACTGATCAGGCAAGCGCAGTCGGTTTGGTGCTGCTGGTAGATGCTGGCGAGCGCGGCCTGCGGCTGGCCGACCTGCAGCAAAAACGGCGCCTGGTGCAGCACGTGGTACTGGGTTTCGCTGAAGGCTTTGTGCAGCTCGGGCGAGAGAGTGGTCATAAATCAATAGCAGTCAGCGCTTTGTGGATAGCACTGAGCAGGTGTTTTGTTCGAGGTGTTTGGCAGCGCGCTGCCTGGGCTCGCGCTGGGCGTGCGCCATGGTAGCGGCTTGGGGGCGTCCGACTGGCGTGGCCGAGTTTTCCCCCTAGGCGACACGAATTTCGTGTGATAGGCGACAATACGAGCTTCGCCCACGCTTTGCCTGTTGCAAAGCGTTCTTGTTTGGTTTTTCTCTCATTGTTGTTGGATACCATGAAAAAACGTTCCTTCGTTGCCACCCTGGCGCTGTCTGCTCTGTTGGCTGCTTGCGGTAAGAATGACGCTCCCAAGCCCGCTGCCGAGACGCCTGCTCCGGCACCTGCGCCTGTGGCCGCTGCTGCTACCAAGCTGGTGGTGGGTCTGGACGACAACTTCCCGCCCATGGGTTTCCGCGACGAGAAGAACGAGATCGTGGGTTTTGACATTGACATGGCCCGCGAAGCGGCCAAGCGCGCTGGCATCGAGGTGGAGTTCAAGCCTATCGACTGGAACGCCAAGGAAGCCGAGCTGCTGGGCAAGCGCGTCGATGCGCTGTGGAACGGCCTGACCATTCTGGAAGAGCGCAAGGAAAAAATCCTGTTCAGCGAGCCCTACATGGTCAACAAGCAGATCATCATTGTGAAGACCGGCTCGCCGATCAAGGCCAAGGCTGACATGGCTGGCAAGGTGGTGGGCGCCCAAGAGGGCTCCAGCGCCGTGACTGCGATGAACAAGGACCAGGAGCTGTCGTCCAAGTTCAAGGAAACCAAGCTGTTCGGCGACAACATCGCTGCGCTGATGGACGTGGAAGCTGGCCGCCTGGATGTGGTGGTGGTGGACGAGGTGGTGGGCCGTTACCTGGTCAACAAGAAGCCTGAGAACTACGTGGTGCTGGCTGAAGACTTTGGCACCGAAGACTACGGCGTGGGCTTCCGCAAGGACGACGAAGCCACGCGCAACAAGATCAACGACGCCCTCAACGAGATGAAGAAGGACGGCAAGGCCGCCGAAATCGCGCAGAAGTGGTTTGGCGCCGACGTGATCAAGCACTAAATGACTTGATTACCCCCTGTGGCGCTGCGCGCCTTCCCCCTGGAAGGGGGACGGCACCTGCGCTGCGGGGCGGCCCTTGCTGGGTGCCCGCTGTTCGGGCATGCCTTGGCGAGGGCATTGCGGTGCTTGCACCGCCTGGTTTTTTTGATTCACCGTGGTGGCTGTTGTGTCATGCCCGGTGCAGGCCATCCCATGGACTATGTAATTTCTCTGCTGGGGCCGCTGTCCAACGGCGCCCTGGTCACCCTCAAGCTGTTTGTCATCACCCTGGTGCTGTCGGTGCCCATGGGGCTGGCATTGGCGTTGGCGCGCATATCGCGCTTTGGCTGGCTCTCGCGCCTGGTGGAAGCCTATATTTGGCTGATGCGCGGCACGCCACTCATGCTGCAGCTGCTGTTCATTTACTTCGCGCTGCCGTTTGTGCCCTACATCGGCGTGCGTTTGCCCGATTTTCCGGCGGCAGTGGTGGCGTTTGCGCTCAACTACGCAGCCTATTTTGCCGAGATCTTCCGCGCCGGTATCCAGAGCGTGGACCGCGGCCAGTACGAAGGCGCCAAGGTGCTGGGCCTGAGCTATGGCCAGACCATGCGCCGCATTGTGCTGCCGCAGATGGTGCGCACCATTCTGCCGCCGGTCAGCAACGAAACCATCACCCTGGTCAAAGACACCTCGCTGATCTACGTGCTGGCACTGAATGATTTGCTGCGCGCCGCGCGCGGCATTGTGCAGCGCGATTTCACCACCACGCCGTTTGTGGTGGCCGCTGCTTTCTACCTGATCATGACTTTGGTGTTGACCTGGGTCTTCAACCGCATGGAGAAAAAATATGCCAAATATGACGCTTGATTTCAGCCAAGCGGGCGTCATGGTGCAGGCCCGCGATATCCGCAAATCTTTCAACGGCACCGAGGTGCTCAAGTGCGTTTCGCTCGATATCCACAAGGGCGAGGTGGTGGCGGTGATCGGGCCTTCGGGCTCGGGCAAAAGCACCTTCTTGCGCTGCCTGAACCACTTGGAGGTGATTGACGCCGGCTCGGTGGTTGTCGACGGCGCCACCTTGGTCAAAAACAACGCCCAAGGCGTGGCACAGTATGCGCCCGAGGCAGAGCTGCGCGCCATTTTGCGCCGCATGGGCATGGTGTTCCAGTCGTTCAACCTGTTCCCGCATCTGACGGTGCTGGAGAACATCATCGAAGCGCCGATGATCGTCAAAGGCCTGAGCCGCGACCAGATCATGCCCAAGGCGCAAGAGCTGCTGCGCAAGGTGGGCCTGCTGGAAAAAGCCGACGCCTACCCGGCGCGCCTGTCGGGTGGCCAGAAGCAGCGCGTGGCCATTGCCCGTGCGCTGGCCATGGAGCCGGACATCATGCTGTTCGACGAACCCACTTCGGCGCTCGACCCCGAGCTGACCGGTGAAGTGCTGCGCACCATGCGCGAGCTGGCCGAAGAGCACATGACCATGCTGGTGGTGACGCACGAAATGGGCTTTGCCCGCGAAGTGGCCAACACCGTGGTCTTCATGGACCAGGGCGAGCTGATCGAGGCCAAGCCGGCGCGTGCATTCTTTGAGGAATGCAGCCACGCCCGCATTCGCGCATTTTTGGAAAACATGCTGTAAAGCCCGGGCCGCCCGCCGATCATGGCCGCCCCAGGCGGGGTGCGCGGGCCGAGGCCGCAGACTTGTGGTTTTTTCGCCGTGCGGCTGCCCGGACAAAAATCGACCAATGGGCTTGCCATGGTCCGGCCTGTGAGAGACAATTGCTTTTTATAAATACATTCGTGAATGTTTGTTGCAATTGATACTGCGGCAGGAACGCAGCGTTTGGCAACAGCCTATCAAGTGGACAGCGGCGATCACGTATGATGACGGAGCCGGAACTGTCCGGTTTTCCTATGCAATCTACCGCCCCCCCTTCTCTTGTCGAGCTGCGCAATGTGACCTTTGGCTACGGTGAGCGCGCAATCTTGCGTGATGTGTCGCTGACCATCCCGCGCGGCAAGGTCACGGCGCTGATGGGTGCCTCGGGCGGTGGCAAAACCACCATATTGCGCCTGATTGGCGGCCAGGTGCGCGCCCAGGCTGGCGAGGTGCTGCTGGGCGGCCAGGATGTGGGCGCGATGAGCCAGCAGCAGCTGTACAAGGCTCGGCGCCGCATGGGCATGCTGTTCCAGTTCGGCGCCTTGTTCACAGATATGAGCGTGTTCGAGAACGTGGCTTTCCCGCTGCGCGAGCACACCAATTTGTCCGAGCCGCTGGTGCGCGACATCGTGCTGATGAAGCTCCAAGCCGTAGGCTTGCGCGGCGCGCGTGACCTGATGCCTTCCCAAATCTCGGGCGGCATGGCGCGGCGCGTGGCGCTGGCCCGGGCGATCGCGCTGGATCCGGAATTCATCATGTACGACGAGCCCTTTGCCGGCCTCGACCCGATCTCGCTCGGAACCTCGGCCCAGCTGATCCGCGAGCTGAACGACGCC
Organism: Comamonas trifloxystrobinivorans; assembly: GCF_043359985.1. Taxonomy (NCBI): domain Bacteria; kingdom Pseudomonadati; phylum Pseudomonadota; class Betaproteobacteria; order Burkholderiales; family Comamonadaceae; genus Comamonas; species Comamonas trifloxystrobinivorans. The sequence goes on along the minus strand of NZ_JBHZGV010000014.1, from coordinate 138,700 downwards.
ATGGGCTTGACCAGCATCATTGTTTCGCACGACCTGGAAGAAACCTTCAAGCTGGCCGACCAGGTCATCATCCTCGGCCCCGGCGTCGTGGCCGCGCAAGGCACGCCCGAAGAAGTGCGCAACAGCACCGATCCGCTGGTGCACCAGTTTGTTCATGCCCTGCCGCAAGGGCCGGTGCCTTTCCATTACCAGGGTCCCAGCATTGACGAAGATTTTGGTGCTGGCCGTGCGCAGAAAGGAGGCCGCTGATGCGTTGGTGGCACCCGGCCGATATCGGCTTTGCGCTGCGTAGCAAAATGGTGGCCGTAGGCCAGGCCACGCGCTTGCTGCTGCGCCTGCTGGCCGCGTTGGGCTATGTGCTAAAGCGCCCGGCGCTGCTGCGCGACCAGATCCATTTTCTGGGCAACTACTCGCTGGCTATCATCGGCGTTTCGGGCCTGTTCGTCGGCTTCGTGCTGGGATTGCAGGGCTACTATATTTTGCAGCGCTATGGTTCCACCGAAGCGGTGGGCATGATGGTGGCGCTCACCTTGCTGCGCGAGCTCGGCCCCGTGGTGACGGCGCTGCTGTTTGCCGGCCGCGCCGGCACGGCGCTGACGGCCGAGATCGGCCTGATGAAAGCGGGCGAGCAGCTCTCGGCCATGGAGATGATGGCGGTCGACCCGGTCGAGCGCATTCTGGCGCCGCGTTTTTGGGCGGGCCTGATAGCCATGCCGCTGCTGGCGGCCGTTTTCAGCGCCGTCGGCGTGATCGGCGGCTGGATCGTGGGCGTGCTCATGCTCAATATTGATGGCGGCGCGTTCTGGGGCCAGATGCAAAGCGGCGTCGATGTGTTCAGCGATCTGGGCAATGGCGTGCTCAAGAGTCTGGTGTTCGGCATCACCGTCACCTTTGTCGCCCTGCTGCAAGGCTTTGTGGCCAAGCCCACACCCGAAGGCGTATCGCGCGCCACCACCCGCACGGTGGTGATGGCCTCGCTGGCGGTGCTGGCGCTGGACTTCCTGCTGACCGCCATGATGTTCAGCATCTGATGCTGAGGAAAAAACTGTGATGAGAAACGGAAACGCATATGCAACCGTCTAAAACCGATATCTGGGTAGGCCTGTTCGTCATGCTGGGAGCGGCAGCGCTGGTGTTTTTGGCCCTGCGCGCCGGCAACCTGCTGACGCTGGATTTCAGCCGTGGTTACGAGGTCACTGCCCGTTTCGACAACATCGGCGGCCTCAAGCCCCAGGCTGCGGTGCGCAGCGCCGGTGTCAAGGTCGGCCGTGTCAAGAACATCACCTTCAACGACAAAACCTTCCAGGCCGATGTGTTGCTGGAGCTGAGCAACAGCTACCAGTTCCCGTCGGACAGCTCGTTCAAAATTTTGACCAGCGGCCTGTTGGGCGACCAATACGTGGGTGTGGACGCGGGCTTTGAAGAAAAGCATCTGGCCGCCGGCGATACCATCCTCAATACCCAGTCGGCTGTGGTGCTGGAAAACCTGATCGGCCAGTTCCTGTACGGCAAGGCCAACGAAGGCGCAGCCCCCAAGCCGGCTGAATAAAACCACCGATAACACGAGAATGACGATGAGCAACCCATCCCAACCCCTGGCAAACGCCCGCACCTGGGTGCTGGCATCGACTCTGGGCCTGAGCGCGCTGCTGACCGGCTGCGCCACGGGCCCCAACGCCAATCCGCGCGATCCGCTGGAGCCGTACAACCGTGCGATGTTCAGCTTCAACGATGCGGTAGACAGCGCGGTGCTGCAGCCTGTGGCTACCGGCTATAGCAACATCACGCCGCGTCCGGTGCGCACGGGCGTCACCAACTTCTTCAACAACCTGGGAGATCTGTGGTCGGCGCTGAACAATGCTCTGCAGCTCAAGGGCGAGGGCACGTACAACTCCATCGTGCGCTTTACCACCAACACGGTGTTCGGTCTGGGCGGCTTGATCGACATTGCCAGTGCTGCCGATATCGAGCGCCACAAGCAAGACTTCGGCCTGACCATGGCGCACTACGGCATGCCTTCCGGTGCCTATATCGTCTGGCCGCTGATGGGCCCGTCTACCGTGCGTGATTCGGTGGGCATGGTGGTCGATTGGCAAGGCGATCCCGTCGGTTACCTCAACGACGTGGGCGCTCGCAACTCGCTGTACGCGCTGCGCGTGGTTAACACCCGTGCCAACTTGCTCAATACCAGTTCGCTGGTGGAATCGGCCGCGCTCGACAAATACAGCTTCACCCGCGATGCCTATCTGCAGCTGCGCCAGCGCGCCGCCAACCCGGACGCGGACAACGACGAAACCCAGTGGATGTACGAGTCGGCGCCGGAAGCGGGCGCTCCGCTGGGCAAGGCCTTCAAGAAGTAAACCCCTTCTTACAGGGAAAAGTCGTCTTGGCTGAACTTGTCAGCCTGCGGCAGAGTCAAAAATGCGCAGGTCTGAATGGCAGACTTGGGCTGTGAAAGGATTGAACATGATGAATCGTCGAGCATGGGTACGCACTGGCGCCGCATGGGCTGCGGTGGCGTGCATCGCATCGACGCCGCTGCTGGCGAGCGCGGCCGATATGGCGCCTGACGCCATGATCAAGCAACTCTCGGACGAGGTGCTCAACACGCTCAAGACCGACCAGGCCATCCGCGCTGGCGATGTCAGCAAGATCACCGCTTACGTTGACCGTGTGGTCATGCCCAATGTGGATTTCCGCCGCATGATGGCCTCGGCCGTCGGCCCCAAGTGGCGCACGGCCACGGCCAGCCAGCAGCAGCAACTGCAGGACGAGTTCAAGAAGCTCATGGTCAACACCTACGCCGGCGCTCTGCACCAGGTGAGCGACCAGACCATCAACGTGCTGCCGGTGCGCATGCAACCGGCCGACAAAGAGGTGGTGGTGCGCTCGGAGATTATTGGCCGCGGCGACCCGATCCAGCTCGACTACCGCCTGCAGAAAACCCCGGGCCAAGGCATGGGCTGGAAAATCTACAACCTCAACGTGATGGGCATCTGGATGGTGGAGACCTACCGCAACCAGTTCCAGGAAGAGCTGAACCGCCCCGGTGGCAGCCCGCAAACCCTGATCGAATCCATCGCTGCGCGCAACAAGGCCAACGCCGCCAAGTAAGCCATGAGCACGCTGCGTCTGCCTTCGACCCTCACCAACGACCAGGCCCAGGCCTGCTTGCAGCAATTGCAGGCCGGCGTGGCCCAGCTGCCCAATGGGGCCGTGGCCGTGGTCGATGCCAGCGAGCTGGCGGTGTTTGATTCGGCCGCACTGGCCGTGCTGCTGGAATGCCGCCGCGCGGCGCTGGCGGCTGGCAAAACGCTGCAAGTGCAAGGTTTGCCGGCAGCCGCCGCCTCGCTGGCGCGCTTGTATGGCGTAGACCAGCTGCTGCAACCCGCCGCAGCTTGAGCATTGCGGCGGCGCAGCAGCGCGCCAGTCCGTTCTATCCCCCAGGACAGCAGCTCAGGCGCTCTGCGCCTACAATGTTTGGCTCATGTCCGCCATCGCTTTCCAATCCGTCTCCAAGGTCTACCAGACCGCCAAGGGTCCCTTCCAGGCACTGAACCAGGTCAGCCTCGACATCGAGGAAGGCGAGTTCTTTGGCCTGCTCGGCCCCAATGGCGCGGGCAAGACCACCATGATCAGCATTCTGGCCGGCCTGGCCCGGGCCACCGGCGGCTCGGTCAAGGTACTGGGCAGCGATGTGCGCGAAGATTACGCCAACGCCCGGCGCAAGCTCGGCATCGTGCCGCAGGAGCTGGTGTTCGACCCGTTTTTCAATGTGCGCGAATCGCTGCGCATCCAGTCGGGCTACTTCGGCGTCAAAAACAACGATGCCTGGATTGACGAACTGCTCGAAAGCCTGGGCTTGGCCGACAAGGCCAATGCCAATATGCGCCAGCTCTCGGGCGGTATGAAGCGGCGTGTGCTGGTGGCGCAAGCCCTGGTGCACAAGCCGCCAATCATCGTGCTGGACGAGCCCACCGCAGGTGTCGACGTTGAGCTGCGCCAGACGCTGTGGCAGTTTGTCAGCAAGCTCAACAAGCAGGGCCACACGGTGCTGCTCACCACGCACTACCTGGAAGAAGCCGAGGCGCTGTGCAACCGCATTGCCATGCTGCGCAAGGGCCACATCGTGGCGTTGTCCACCATGGCCGAGCTGCTGCAGGGCGGCTCGTCCAACGTATTGCAGTTCAAGACTGATGCGCAACTGCCTGCCGATCTGGCAGCGCAGGCCCGCATAACTGGCCGCATCGTGCAATTGCCGGCCAACAGCGCTGCCGATGTGGAGCGCATTCTGGCGCAGTTGCGCACGGCGGGCGTAGCGGTGGAAGACCTGGAAATCCGCCGCGCAGACCTGGAGGATGTGTTCTTGCAAGTGATGGCCCGCGATGCCACGCCGCCCCATGCCACGGCCCAGCTGGGCGAAGGAGTGGCACGATGAACGGCTGGCAAACCCTGTTCTACAAAGAGGTGCTGCGTTTTTGGAAGGTCAGCTTCCAGACCATTGCTGCGCCCGTGCTCACCGCCGTGCTCTACCTGCTGATCTTCGGCCATGTGCTGCAAGGGCGGGTGACGGTGTTCAACGACGTCAGCTACACCGCCTTTCTGGTGCCGGGCCTCGTGATGATGAGCCTGCTGCAAAACGCATTTGCCAACAGCTCCTCCAGCCTGGTGCAAAGCAAGATCATGGGCAGCCTGGTGTTCATTCTGCTCACGCCGCTTTCGCACTGGGGCTGGTTCTTTGCCTTTGTCGGCGCTGCCGTGGTGCGCGGCCTGGCAGTCGGCCTGGGCGTCTACATCATCACGCTGTTTTTTGCGCCGCCGCATTTTGCCTCGCTGCCCTGGGCCCTCTTGTTTGCCGTGCTGGGCGCGGCGCTGATGGGCACACTGGGCCTGATCGCCGGGCTCTGGGCCGACAAGTTCGACCAGATGGCCGCCTTCCAGAACTTTGTCATCGTGCCGATGACCTTTCTCTCCGGCGTGTTCTATTCCATCCAATCGCTGCCACCGTTCTGGCAAAAAGTCAGCCACCTGAACCCGTTCTTCTACATGATCGACGGCTTCCGCTACGGCTTCTTTGGTCAGAGCGACACCTCGCCTTGGCTCAGCCTGGGCATCGTGGGTGTGGCCTGGCTGCTGGTCAGCGCGCTGGCCGTACATCTGCTGCGCAGCGGCTACAAAATCAGAAACTGATATGACTGCAGACGAACTGAAAAACATCATCGCAGCCGGCCTGGCCTGCGACCACCTCGCGCTTGAAGGCGATGGCCGCCACTGGTTTGCCACCATCGTTTCGCCCGCTTTCGAAGGCAAGCGCCTGATCCAGCGCCACCAGCTGGTCTACGGCACGCTGGGCCAGAAAATGCATACTGACGAGGTGCACGCCCTGTCGATGAAAACGCTGACGCCCGCCGAATGGGCCGCGCAGCAGGCCTGAAGATTTACTATTGTTTTTATAGCTGCCGGTGCCTGTGGAAAAATGGCCAAACGCCGTTTTCCCCCGCTTGCAGCGAAAGTGCCCCATGGACAAGTCTCCCATGATCACGCTGGCCCTCTCCAAAGGCCGCATTTTTGACGAAACCCTGCCGCTGCTGGCTGCTGCCGGCATCGAGGTGCTCGAAGACCCGGAAAAATCGCGCAAGCTGATCTTCCCCACTTCGCAACCCGATGTGCAGGTGGTGCTGGTGCGCGCCTCCGACGTGCCCACCTATGTGCAATACGGCGGTGCCGATGCCGGCGTGACCGGCAAGGACACCTTGCTGGAGCACGGCGGCGGTGGCTTGTTCCAGCCGCTGGATCTGCAGATTGCCAAGTGCCGCGTGAGCGTGGCCGTGCGCAACGAGTTCGATTACGAGCAGGCCGTCAAACCCGGCGCCCGTCTGCGCGTTGCCACCAAGTACCCGCACATCGCCCGCGAATTTTTCGCCAAGAAGGGTGTGCACGTCGATCTGATCAAGCTCTACGGCAGCATGGAGCTGGCGCCGCTCACCGGCCTGGCCGATGCGATTGTCGACCTGGTCAGCACCGGCAACACCTTGCGCGCCAACCACCTCAAAGAGGTGGAGCACATCATCGACATCAGCTCGCACCTGGTGGTGAACCAGGCCGCACTCAAGCTCAAGCAACAGCGCCTGCGCCACATCATCGATGCGTTTGCCGCCGGCGTCGCCAAAAACAACTGACCCTTTTTCTTTGCACCCCTGGTGAAACCTATGGAATTCGTCGCTGCCCCCGCCCGTCTGTCAACCGCCGATGCCTCGTTTGAGCATGATTTCGCGGCGCGTCTGCATTGGTCGGCAGACACGGATGCCGCCATCGAGCAGCGCGTGGCCGACATCCTGGCCGATGTGCAAAAACGCGGCGATGCCGCCGTGCTCGAGTACACCGCCCGTTTTGACGGCCTGCAGGCCGACAGCCTGGGTGCGCTGGAGCTGAGCCAGCAAGAACTCAAAGCCGCATTCGAAGGCTTGCCCGCCGAGCAGCGCAACGCGCTTGAATCCGCAGCGCGCCGCGTGCGCAGCTACCACGAGGCACAGAAAAAGGCCAACGGCGAAAGCTGGAGCTACCGCGACGAAGACGGCACCTTGCTGGGCCAGAAAGTCACGCCGCTCGACCGCGTAGGCATCTACGTGCCCGGCGGCAAGGCGGCCTACCCGTCGAGCGTGTTGATGAACGCCATCCCCGCGCAGGTGGCTGGTGTGGGCGACATCATCATGGTGGTGCCCACGCCGCAAGGCGCCAAAAACCAGCTGGTGCTGGCCGCTGCCTTTGTGGCGGGTGTGCACCGCGCTTTCACCATTGGCGGCGCGCAAGCCGTGGCCGCACTGGCTTACGGCACGGCCACCATCCCCAAGGTGGACAAAATCACCGGCCCTGGCAACGCCTATGTGGCGAGTGCCAAAAAGCGCGTTTTCGGCATGGTGGGCATCGACATGATTGCCGGCCCGTCCGAGATTCTGGTGCTGGCCGATGGCAGCACGCCGCCCGAATGGGTGGCCATGGACCTGTTCAGCCAGGCCGAGCACGACGAGCTGGCGCAAGCCATCTTGCTCTGCCCGGATGCCGCGTATATCGAAGCCGTGCAGCGCGAGATCGACCGCCTGCTGCCCGAGATGCCGCGCAAAGCCATCATCGCCAAAAGCCTGTCGGACCGCGGCGCGCTGATCCTGACGCGCGACATGGAAGAAGCCTGCGCCATCAGCAACCGTATCGCGCCCGAGCACCTCGAGGTATCGAGCCGCGACCCGCATAAGTGGGAGCCGCTGCTCAAGCACGCTGGCGCCATCTTCCTGGGTGCCTACACCAGCGAATCGCTGGGCGACTACTGCGCCGGTCCCAACCACGTGCTGCCCACCAGCGGCACGGCGCGCTTCAGCTCGCCCCTGGGTGTCTACGATTTCCAAAAGCGCAGCAGCCTGATCGAAGTCAGCGAGGCCGGCGCACAAACCTTGGGCAAGACCGCCGCCGTGCTGGCCTACGGCGAAGGCCTGCAAGGCCACGCGCGTGCTGCGGAGATGCGTTTGAAATAAGGCGCTGGCCCAGCTTGCGCAAACACCCCCAACCACCGCGCCATCGAGCGCGGTATTTTGTGCCTGTTGGGCGCTGTGTTGGCTGCGCGCAGCGAATGTATCTCAAGATGTTTTAGTGCTCGCCCTGGCGCGGGCGGCGCTGCACACTGCCTGCAGAACATCTTGCAAAGAGGTAATACATGGCAAAGCAAACCCGGCTGGCAAGCCTCCGTATCTGGCAACTGGCAACATGCACGGTCTTGGCTGCAGTGCTGGGCGCTTGTAGCTCGATGCCGCAGCCGTATTCGTCGCCAAGCGCAGAAACATCGGCCAGCGTGGCAGCCGCTGCGCCAACCTCCGTCGTGCGCTCCACCTTGGGCACGCAATGGGGCGAAGGGCGCGAATCGCGGGTGCACACCATCAATGCCACCCGCGTAACGCCTGACCAGGCGCAAGACGTGCAGCAGCTGCGCTATTCGGACGAAAACAGTATTCGCAATGCCTTGGGCGCACGTGCCGAAAGCCAATTGAGCGTCTTGCTGGCGCGTGGCGATGTGGAGTGGCGCATCACTGGCGACAACGGCCAAACTCTGCGCATTTACCGCGACGGCGCGGGCAACTACCAGCTCGCGGGTTACAGCGGCATGCGCTACGAACTGCAGCTGAGCAACCACAGCAACCGGGTGTACGAGGTGGTTGCCACGGTGGACGGGCTTGATGTGATGAATGGCGAGCCGGGCAGCTTGCGCAATATGGGCTATATCTTGCGGCCCGGCAGCAAGATCACGATCGACGGTTTTCGGCGCAGCAACCAGGAGGTGGCGGCCTTCCGCTTCTCAGGCAAAGGCAATGCCTATGCTGCCAACACCCCGGCCGGGGACAGCCGGAATATCGGCGTGATTGGCGTGGCGCTGTTTGAAACCCGGCTCGACGAGTCTGAGCCTGCGCGGCGTTACCAGGCGCCGCAACGCGGTGGTGCGCCCGACCCTTTCCCGGCGGACCGCGGCTCCTACGCGCAGCCGCCGCAGTACCGGCGTTAAGCTTGCTGAGAGAAATGTGTGCAAAGGCCCGGTGTTAGCCGGGCCTGTTTGTTTCCATGGCGGCAGGCCGCTCAAACTGCTGGCAGCGCGCCCACCAAGTCCTGCAGCGCTTCGGCGCAAGGCTTCTCCAACTTGTAGTCAAGTAAGGCGTCGGCCCGCGTTACGCCCAGGTTGATGGCCGCTACCAGCAAGCCTTGCTGCTGGGCGGCATGTACAAAGCGCAGGCCGGAAAACACCATCAGCGAGCTGCCCACTACCAGCAAAGCCTGGCTGGCGGCCAATTGCTCCATGGCGTATTGCTTGCGCTGCGCCGGCACGTTTTCGCCATAGAACACCACATGGGGTTTGAGAATGCCGCCGCACAAAGGGCAGGGCGGTACCTGAAAGCGCGAAAAATCGACCCCCGTCAGATCGGCATCGCCATCGGGTGCCACGCTGGCGCTGTGCTGCCCCCAATCCGGGTTGCCGGCCAGCAGGCGGGTTTGGAAAGCCGAGCGCGGGCTGATGTGCTGGCAAGCCATGCAGACCACCTCGTCCAAGCGGCCATGCAAATCCACCACGTTGCGGCTGCCCGCCTGCTGGTGCAGGCCATCGACGTTTTGCGTGATCACCGCTTTGACCCAGCCCGCTTGCTCCAACTGCGCCAGTGCAGCATGTGCCGCATTGGGTTGTGCTTGCGAGAACACTGGCCAACCTACCAGGCTGCGCGCCCAGTAGCGCTGGCGCGTGTGCTCGTGCGCCATGAAATCCTGAAAATTGACGGGTGCCGGGCGCTTCCAGGCGCCGCTGGCGTCGCGGTAATCGGGGATGCCGCTGCCGGTGCTGATGCCTGCGCCTGTCAGCACCGTCCAGGGGCGGCGTTGCTGCAGCAGGGCGCTCAAAGCTGTTTCAGGGTGGGTGGCAAGCATGCGATGGAATCTGGTGACGAAGAAGCACCATGATGGCACAGGCGGGCCAAGCAGCAGGAGCCCTGATCGGCCATGCGTGTTTATGCCGTGGTGGCACGGTCTGGTTCATGCAAAATCGAGCCGCCGACAAACACAGGGGGCGGTAGAGGCTATGGCAGAGCTGTTGATTTGGATTATGAAGTGGGGCGTGTTCCTGGTGGTGCTGCTGTCCATTTTGGAAGGCATTGGCCTGAGTTTGCTCGCCAGGCGGCGGGGCGAGCGCTATGACTGGATAGCCGCTGGCATCTCGCTGTTCGATTTTGTGGTGCGCGAGATCCCCATGCGCCTGCTGCTGCCGATGGCGATTTACGGCGTACTGTTCTACTGGCTCTACCAATACCGCTTTTTCACGCTGGCTTTCGACCAGTGGTGGCACTGGCTGCTGGCGTTTTTGGTGGTGGAGTTTTTGTTTTACTGCTACCACCGCACGGTGCACCGCGTGCGCTGGTTCTGGTGTTCGCACTCGGTCCACCATTCGCCGGGACAGCTCAATCTGTCGGCCGCCGGGCGCTTTGGTTTTACGATGAACATCACCGGCATACCGCTGTTCTATGCGCCCGCGCCGCTGCTGGGCGTGCCGCCAACGCTGGTGGTGGCGCTGACCAGCGCCAGCCTGTTCTACCAGTTCTTTCTGCACAACACCTGGATACCGCGTCTGGGCCCGCTGGAATGGGTTTTCAACACGCCCTCGGCGCACCGCGTGCACCATGGCGCCAACCTGGAATACCTCGATGGCAACTATGGCGGCGTGGTGATCATTTTTGACCGCCTGTTTGGCACCTACATCCCCGAGCGCGACGACATCCAGCCCAACTACGGCCTGGTCAACCCGGTCAAGCAGCACAATTTCATCGACATCGAATTTGGCCGCTGGATCGAGCTGTTCCGCGATCTGCGCGGCTGCCGCTCGGTACGTGCTTTCTTTGGCTATTTGCTGCGCCCGCCGGGCTGGGTGCCCGAAGGGCCGGGCAATACCACCGAAGAACTGCGGGCCCGCGCTGCGGCAGCGGGCAAGCCCACCACGCAGTACACCGCAGACAGCTGATGGTGCGCTAAGCCTTTTTGCGCAGCAGGCTCATCGCCATGCCGACGATGGCGCCAACGCCGAGCAAGAGCACCAGCCAGAGGCCGATTTTTTTCCAATCCGTGGTGGGCTGTGGGCTGGCTGCTGGGCGTGCGGAGCTGGCGGGTGCTGCGTTTGCCGGCACTGCGGCCAGCGTGGCTTGGCCAAAGGTTTGCTGGCCTTCCACGTAGCCGGGGATCAACACGGTTAACGGCAACTGCGCTGCCTGCGCCTTGGCGTTGCCAAAAGCCAGTTGGTAGGGTGCATTGCCTTGCGCCAAAAAAACGATCTGGCTGCCGTTCATGCCCACGCGGATGCTGGGCGCGTTGTTGCCCAGGCCGCTGCCTCGGCTGTCTACGCGCAGCCGCAGCTCTTGCACGGCTTGCGGGTAGGGAATCTCCAGCTCGTCCACTTGCACTTCGCGCCCGTCTTGCGGCAAACGGTACAGCACCCCGCGGGCCAACGGGCGCCAGATTTGTGCCTCGCGTTGCGAGCGGGCAATTGCAGTGTTGCGGCCCGACAGCTCGACCGGCACGACGATGTGTTTCAGCTCGGGCGCCAGCTCAAAGCGAATCTTTTGCAGCGGCAGTGCTTGCGGCAACTGCCACTGGAACTCGCCGCTCTTCTCTTGCCGGCCAGGCAGCGGCTCGGACCAGATCAGCGGCGCCGCCGCGTTGCTGCGGGTGCTGCCCAGCAAGCGTGCGCTTTTCAGTGCCGCTGCCGGGCTGTTGGCCGGCCAGAGCAGGCGCAGGTATTTGGCGCGGCGTGCAGGCAGTTTCACCTCGCTCACGTCGAGCTGCTGGCCCTCAAACGCCAGGCGCGCCATCTGGCCGCGGCCCCAACTTTGCCACTGCTGCAGATCGTCGCTGGCCTCGATGCTGAAGCTTTGGAAGCCTTCCTCGCCGCTCGTCCAGTCGAGCTGCAGGCGCTCCAGCGGAAAGTCGAGCTTGCTGGCATCGAGCAACCAGCCATGGAGCTGGGGCGCATCGCTTGTGGTGTTGTTGCCCGGCGTATGCACCTCGACCACAGTGCCGTTTTGCTGGATGCGGATGTCAGCCTGCGGCGCGCCCGCCTGCACCGGGCGGCGCAGCGGGAACAGGCGCACTTCGGCAGCGTGCTCGGTGCTGGTGTTTTGTTGCGCCGGTGTGCGCAGCAAAGCGTAGGGCTGGGCTTTGCCTTGGGCGTCGAACACGCGCAGATCGCGCAGGTCGGCATGGGCGGCGCCCAGCTGTACCGGCATGCCGATATTGAGCTGGTACCAAGGCCCATTGCCGGCCAGGTTCAGCGGCAGTTTTTGGGAAAAGTCAGCCGCTGCATCCTGCGCTTGGCTGCTGGCGGCCAGTGCGCCCAGCAGCAGCGCTAGCGCCCACTGCGCTGAGAAAAAATGGCTCATGCCAAAGTCTCCGTTTCGGCCTCGCTGCGGCGCGGCGGCAGGGGCGAGAAATAGCCCACCACAAGCAGTAGCACGCCCACGCCGATGAAAGAAATGATGCGCTCCAGGCTGCCGCTGTTGCCCAGCTCGATGAAGAACATTTTCACCACCACAATGCCCACCAGAATGCCGCCGCTGAACCACAGATTGCGCTGCTTCAGGCGCGTGCCTGCCACCATCAAAGCCAAGGCGAGCAGCGTCCACAACAGCGACAGGCCGGCTTGCACCAGCATGGAGCTGCCCAGTGCATTGAAGCGGAACGGCACGCCAAACAAATGGTGGGCAGCGCGGCAGACAGCCATGGTCAGCAAGGCGAAGAGCGACAAACCTAGCAGCCCTTGCAGGCCGGTTTTCGTGGTCTGCGGGTTGAAGGCTTCGGGCACCAGGCAGTACTGGCCCCAGCGGTAGAGCGCAAACAGCACGATGAACAGGCCGATCTCCAGCGGGTTGACCAAGGGGATGTAAGGCAGCGGCTCGGCTGCGCCATTGCTGAAGGCATTGGCCAGCCAGAACCAGGCCAGCATGAGCAGGGCCACCGGGACGGCTGCGTCGCGGCGGTATTCGTGGCCAAAATCGCGCACCGGCCACGGCAATGGCCAGCGGCTGCTGACCAGCAGCAGGTAAGCGCTGGGCACCAGGGCCCAACCCAGCCAGCGCCAGGCGTTGTAGTGCTCGGCCAGCAGTGCAAACAGGTAACGCAGCTCCAGCGCCAGCACGGCGAGCAGCAGCCAGCAACCCAGAATGTGCGCCGCACTGAGCAGCTTGCCCGGCAGCAGCGGCGCCAGCGTGCGCAGCGATGCCAGATGCACGGCAAACAGCAGCGGCCAAGCTACCCAGCCGAAATTGGCGAGCGGCTGGTAATCCCAGTGCCAGGTGCTGACCAAAGCCAGCGCCGCGCAAGGCGTGAGCAGCAGGCAAAGCGTTGCCAGGGCTTGCCAACGTTCACGCTGGGCCAGCCAGCTCCACAAGCCGATGCTGAGGGCGATAACGCCCAGCGCCACCGAGGTGCGCAGCGCTGCCGGAACAAAGCGGATGGTCTCGCTGGCCGCTGCAAATGCCCACCACGCCGCGCCCCACACCAGCAGCAAGGTGGACAGTGGCGCAATGGCGGAGCCCATGTCGCTCTCGTGCTGGCTGGCGCGTTGCAAGCGCCAGGCGCCAACCAAAGCCGCCAAGGCCAGCAGCGCTGGCGTCCAGAAGCCGCTGTGCGCCAGCGGGCGCAAGCCTTCGCCGCTCAGCGAGCCCAGCAGCGCTGGCCCGAAGGCGCCAATGAAAGCCACGCCACCCACCACTTGCAATGCCAGGCCAAAGTAGAAAGCCAGGCTTTGCCGCAGTTGCAGGCCGAGCCAAAGTATGAGCAAGCCGCTGGCAGCCCAGACCGCACTGGCTGTGCGCCAAGGCAGAACAAACAGCACGGCAAGGTTGATGAACACCAGGCCGATCAGCAGCGCGAGGTTCAGCCCGTGCAGCAGCTGCGGGTTGTCTTGCACCAGCGGCTCGCGCACGGCGATCAGCATGCCGGCTATCAGTGCCACGCCAATGAGCATGGCGGTTGCCAAACCTTGCCAGCCAGCGCTGAAAACGGCGGCATTGCTATCGCCCAGGCGCAGATTCAGCAGGAACAAGGCAGCGCCCAGCAACTGGATGGCAAACGCGCACAACACAAAGCTGCGCGAGTACAAACGCAGGCCGGCAAACAGCGTGGCCACGCCGGCGATGGCCCAGGCCATGGCGGTGTTGTTGACGCCCAAAGTGAGCGGCGCAATCAAATACAAAAACGCCAGGCCAATGCAAGCCAGCGGCGGCAGCCACAGCAGCTCCAGATCGGCCAGTTGCTCGTCGTCTGAGGCGCGCAATTGCATAAAGCTGAACAAGAAGGCGGCGCCCAACATCAGCGCGCCCAGCGGCGAGCCGTCGAGCACCGTCTGCGTGCCCAGTTTGATTTGGCTGAGGAAAGCCACGGCCGCAGCCGCTTGCAAGAACAGGGCGAACAAACGCGCCACGCGGCGCCGCTGGCGCAGGCCCAGCCAGTACAGGCCGGCGCCTTCCACGGCCCAGGCGGCCGAGGTCCACTGTGCATCGAAAGCCAGCGGAATGGCCAGCGTGCCAAAGATCACGCCCAGCGCCAGAAACACTTCCATCAACAAACTGGTATTGCGCGCATTGGCGCTGCCGTGCACCACGCGGGCCAGCACCATGTAGAACAGGCCCAGCGCCAAGGCGCTGAAAGCCATGCCGTATTCGATGTGTTGCACCACGGCGCACTGCAGGCCAAAGCCGATGATGGGCGGGCCGAACAGCAAGGTCGCATCGATGTAATCGGCTTGCTTGGCCGACCAGCGCAGCAACGCTTTGCGCTCTTGAGGCGCACGCTGGGCATCGAGCAATTTGCGCCGCGCAAACAGCAGGCCAATGCCGACATACATCAGGAAGAACAGCACGAGAAACGGCTCGGTGCTGGCGAACAGGCCAGGCTTGTACGAGCGCAGCCCCCAAGCGCAACCAATGCCGAAGGTGCCGATAAAGCCCACCAGGTTCAGCAGACGCCAGGCGCGGTACCAGGCGATGGCAAAAATGCCAGCGTTCAGCAGCGCGAAATAGCTGAACAAGGCCACATGGTTGCCACTGCCGCTGGAGGTGAGGATGGGCGCCGCAAAACCACCAAGCACAGCCGCCACCGCCAAGCTGACTGCGTTTTGCAAAACCGCGAGGATGGCGAGGCACACCGTCACCACCACCAGCATGCCGAAAGCGGCCAGTGGCGAGATCAGCGGGTGCAGGCGCAGCGCGGCAAAGATGGTGAGGTACAGCACGGCTATGCCTGTGCCTTGCAGTATCAGCCCGTAGGCGCTGCGCTTTTCGCGCAAGCGCCAGCCAATCACCAGCAGCACCAGCGCGGCCAGCGCCACGCCCATGTAGCGGAACTCCACCGGCACAGCTACACGCTCAGAGGCGTAGCGCAGCAAGAAAGCCAGGCCGATGAACAGCAGCACCGCGCCCATGCGCAGCACCGTGTTGCCACCGAAAAGCCAGTTCTTGGCAGCGTTGAAGCCACGCTCCAGAAGCGACGGTTCTTGCGGCGGCGCTTCGTAGTGCGTCTGGCGCGGGGCATATTCAGCCTCTTGGGCTTGTGTTTGTGCTTGGGAGGCGGCGTTCAGCTCCGCTTCCAGCCCAGGGTCCCACTGCATGGCCGAATCGGCGCTGGCGGGCGCTGTGACAGGCTCTGTTGCGGGTTCAGTGGCAGGCGCCGTGGTGCTCCACAGATCGATGGGCTGTGCTGCGGCCATGGCCGGAACGGCGGGAATGGCAGGCAGGACCGGGCTTGGCGCGGCAACCGGGGCTGGCGGCGCGAGAGGTGGGTGCTGCGGTGGTGGCTGCAGGCCATCCAAGCCGCTGGGCGCAAAGATATTGGCTGGCTCTGCGGGCGCTTCCGGAGCAGGGGTTTGGGGCGCTGCAGCTGGAAACGCTGCCGGTGGGACGGCTGCAGTATCCGCTCTGGCCGTGTCAGCAGAAGATTCAACGCTGGCGCGGCCCATGCGGCGCAGCACATCTTTGATCTGGGTGTCCAGCTGTCGGCTGAGTTGGGCCAGTTCTTCGCGCAGGCTGTGGTTCTCGTTTTGCAGCTGCTGCAGCGCCAAAGCCTGGCCCAGCGCCAGGCCCGCCACGGCTCCAAGCACCGGGCTGTCGCCCAGCGCGAGGCCGAGAATCCCTCCGATCACCATGAAAAGCCATTGCATGCGTATTGTCTTTCTACCCATCGATCCGGGTGGCTATTCGCGCAGCCCACCGCAGTTGGTGGCGACCGGGCGCGAAAATGGCTGACGAGCCAGTATATAGAGCAGATTCGCAAGATTGTTAAATTCAATCAGCAGGGCTGACGCCGCGCAACACCCGGGGTTATTGACACGAATTTCGTGTTCCACGAAATTCGTGTAAAATCCATCGCATGAAGAATCTCACCATTACCGTCGAAGACAGCGTGCTGGAATGGGCGCGGGTCGAGGCTGCGCGCCGCGGCACCAGCGTCTCGCGCATGGTGGGCGATTTCATGGCCGAGATGAAGCAGCGCGAAGACACCTACGAGCGCGCCTACCTGGCTTGGCGCACCGACGAGCGCAGCTGGCAAGGCAGTGCCGCGTTGGCAGCGCCGCCAAAAGCCGTGCGCTCGGCGCGCGCCAAACGCGTGGCCAGTGCTGCCGGCAAGGAGACGCCATGAGCACGGTATTTGTTGATACCTCGGTGCTGATCGCATCCGAAGATGTGGCCGCTGGCGAGCTGTACCAGGCCACGCTGGCCTGGCTCGATGTGCTGTGGCGCACCCGCAGCGGGCGCACCGGCAACCAGGCGCTGGTCGAGTTTTACGACCAGGTCACTACCGCCGCCAACCCTATGCCGCAAGGCGATGCGCGGGCTGCCATCCGCCGCTACCAAACCTGGACGCCGTGGAAAACCGATGCCGCCACACTGGAAACCGCCTGGGCCGTGCAAGCGCGCCATGCGCTGGATTTTGGCGATTGCCTGGCCGTCGCCTGTGCCCAGCACAGCGGCTGCATCCAGATGCTGAGCCTGCACTTGCCGCACGGCGCCGAGTACGGTGGGGTAACGGTGATCCACCCGTTGCAACAGGCGGCCCCACAAAATCTCGAGGCTTGAGGCCGCCGCAGCCGCTGCCATTGGCCCCAGCCCGCCCCGCGTGAAAGAAGAGTGAAAACCATGACTGTTACAGACATTTCCTCCAAGGCTTTGCAACGCATTCGCGCCGATGTACGCGCCATGCAGGGCTACCACGTGCAGGCCTCGCAAGGCCTGCTGAAGATGGACACGATGGAGAACCCCTACCGCCTGTCCGCCGAGCTGCAGCGCAAGCTGGGCGAGCGTTTGGGCGCGCTGGAGATCAACCGCTACCCGGGCGAGCGCCTCGAAGTGCTCAAAAAGATGCTGGCCGATTACGCCGGCGCGCCCGCTGGCTCGGCCGTGTTGCTGGGCAATGGCTCGGACGAGATCATCACCTTGCTGGCGCTGGCCACCGCGCAGCCCAACGAAGCCGGCCGCGCCAAGATGCTCGCGCCCATGCCCGGCTTTGTGATGTACCCGCTGTCGGCCAAGCTGCAAGGGCTGGATTTTGTTGGCGTCAACCTGTCGGCAGATTTCGATCTGGATGTGCCCGCCATGCAAGCGGCGATTGCCGAGCAAAAACCGGCCATCACTTACATCGCCTACCCGAACAACCCCACGGCCACGCTCTGGGCCGAAGACAAGGTGCAGGCCGTGATTGACGCAGTGGCCCAAGTGGGCGGCCTGGTGGTGATGGACGAGGCTTACCAGCCTTTTGCCAGCCGCAGCTGGATCCAGCGCATGCAGGCCGAGCCTGAGCGCAACGCCCATGTGCTGCTGATGCGCACGCTGAGCAAGTTTGGTCTGGCGGGTGCGCGTCTCGGTTATCTGATCGGCCCGGCCGTCATCGTCAACGAGCTGGACAAGGTGCGTCCGCCGTACAACATCAGCGTGCTCAACTGCGAAACCGCCATTTTTGCGCTGGAGCACGAGGCGCTGTATGCCGAGCAGGCTGCTGCTATCCGTGCCGAGCGCCAGCCGCTGGTCGATGCGCTGCAAGCCATTGCCGGGGTCGAAAAAGTCTGGCCTTCCGAGGCCAATATGGTGTTGCTGCGCGTGGCCGATGCGGCCAAGGCGCAAGCCGACATGAAAGCCCGTGGCGTGCTGGTGAAAAACGTCTCGGCCATGCACCCGCTGCTCAACAACTGCCTGCGCCTGACCGTGGGCACCCGCGAAGAAAACGCCCAAATGCTGGCGGCCTTGAAGGAGTCTGTATGAACAATCTGGTAACCAAGGCGGCCGCGCCGCTGCCGCGCACGGCCGAAGTCAAGCGCAACACGGCGGAAACGCGCATTGCCGTGCGCGTGAACCTCGACGGCACGGGCAAGGCCAGCCTGAACTCGGGCATCGGCTTTCTCGACCACATGCTCGACCAGATTGCCCGCCACGGCTTGATCGATCTGGATATTGAATGCGCTGGCGATCTGCACATCGACGGCCACCACACGGTCGAAGACATCGGCATCACCCTCGGCCAGGCCTTTGCCAAAGCCGTGGGCGACAAAAAAGGCATCCGCCGCTACGGCCACGCCTATGTGCCGCTGGACGAGGCGCTCAGCCGCGTGGTGATCGATTTCTCCGGCCGCCCCGGCCTGCACATGGACGTCAAGTTCACCGCCGGCAGCATCGGCCAGCTCGACACCCAACTGGTCTACGAGTTCTTCCAAGGCTTCGTCAACCATGCCGGCGTTACGCTGCACATCGACAACCTCAAGGGCTTCAATGCCCACCACCAGTGCGAAACCATTTTCAAGGCTTTTGCGCGCGCCCTGCGTTTTGCGCTGGAGCACGACGAGCGCATGGCTGGCGTGATTCCGTCGACCAAGGGCGCACTGTAAACGTGGGTCGCTGGCGGCTGGCGTCGGCCGCCGATGGTTTATAAAATCTGCTCCTATCAACAGGCTAAGCTGCAATGAATTCAAGCAAGAACACCGTGGCGGTGGTCGATTACGGCATGGGCAATCTGCGCTCGGTATCGCAGGCGGTGCAAGCGGCCGCAGCGGGTACGGCCGTGCAAGTGGTGGTCACCTCGGAGCCCGAAGTGGTGCGCCAGGCCACGCGCATCGTGCTGCCCGGGCAAGGCGCCATCCGCGATTGCATGGCAGAGCTGCAAGCCTCGGGCCTGCAGGAAAGCGTGCTGGAAGCTGCGCGCAACAAGCCGCTGTTTGGCGTGTGCGTGGGCATGCAAATGCTGCTTGACCACAGCGAAGAGGGCAACACGCAAGGCCTGGGCCTGATCGCCGGGCAGGTGAAGAAATTCCAGCTCCAAGGCCGCAAGCAGGCCGATGGCAGCCGCTACAAAGTGCCGCAAATGGGCTGGAACCAGGTGCGCCAGCAAGGCGCAGGCGGCCAGCTGCACCCGGTGTGGCAGGGCGTGCCCGACGAATCGTATTTCTACTTTGTGCACAGTTTTTATGCCGAGCCGTCTGAGCAAGCGCATTGCCTGGGCACGGCCGAGTACGGCGAGCGCTTTGCTTGCGCCATTGGCCGCGATAATATTTTTGCGACACAATTCCACCCAGAAAAGAGCGCCGACCAGGGCCTGGCCCTGTACCGCAATTTTCTGCACTGGAACCCTTAACCCTTTTTTGTTGAACTTCTCACTGCCAGCGAAACACCATGCTGCTCATCCCTGCCATTGATTTGAAGGACGGTCACTGCGTTCGCCTGAAACAGGGCGATATGGACCAATCCACCACGTTCGGCGAAGACCCGGTCGAAGTTGCGCGCCGCTGGTATGACGCGGGCGCGCGCCGCCTGCATCTGGTCGATCTGAACGGCGCGTTCGCGGGCCAGCCCAAGAACCTGCCGGTGATCAAGGCCATCCTCAAAGAGTTTGGCGACGAGCTGCCGGTGCAGCTGGGCGGCGGCATCCGCGATCTGGACACGATCGAGAAATACATCGACGCCGGCATGCAGTACGTCATCATCGGCACGGCTGCGGTCAAGAACCCCGGCTTTTTGCAAGACGCTTGCAGCGCCTTTGCCGGCCACATCATCGTCGGTCTGGATGCCAAGGACGGCATGGTGGCCACCGATGGCTGGAGCAAGATCACCAACCACTCGGTCATCGACACGGCCAAGCGCTTCGAAGACTGGGGCGTGGAATCGATCATCTACACCGACATCGGCCGCGACGGCATGCTCACCGGCATCAACATCGAGGCCACGGTGAAGCTGGCGCAAGCCATCAAGATCCCGGTGATCGCCTCGGGCGGTCTCTCGGGCATGGCCGATATTGAAGCGCTGTGCGCCGTGCAAGACGAAGGCGTGGAAGGCGTGATCTGCGGCCGCGCCATCTACACCGGCGACCTGGATTTTGAAGCCGCGCAAGACCGCGCCGACGAGCTGAGCGGCGAATAAACCATAAGCCATAAGCCTGGACAGGCCCGTACAGCACCTGCACTGTCTGCCCAAAGCCGCACCGGCTGCAACTGGTGCGGCTTTTTTGCGCACAAAATGTGTCAGCGCAAGCGGGCCGGGGCGGCTGGGGCACCATACACTGTTGCCCGAAAACCGCATACAGGCAGCACCAGACAGTTTTATTTGATAAATGTCAACAAATGCCATTTGTTACTGCATGGCACATATGATGTCTGGCAGACCCCTGCGCACTTTGCCGCTGTATTGGACAATAGTGCTTGCAGCGAATGTCAGAATTGATAGCAAGCAAGGCTGGCATTCCCCTAGATCGTAAGAAAGCACCCCGTGATACTCGTGACTGGCGGAGCCGGCTATGTTGGCTCCCATCTTTGTGTGGCCCTTGCCGAGGCAGGGCTGCCATTTTTGATCCTGGATAACTTCAGCAACTCGCGCCGCTCGGTGCTGCAACGGCTGGAGAAGATTCTGGGCTTCACGCCGCCCTGTATTGACGCGGATGTGCGCGACACCGCCATGCTCGAGCAGCTGTTTGACGAGCAGCATTTTGATGCGGTGATCCACAGTGCTTTTCTCACCTCGTCGGCCGATGCCGCGCGCGAGCCGCTGCGTTACTACGACAACAACGTCTCCGGCACTGTGGGCCTGTTGCGGGTGATGCAGGCAGCGGGCATTCGCAACCTGATCGTCTCGTCCTCCTCCATCGTCTATGGCGACCCGCCTCCCGGCCCGGTGCGCGAAGACGCGCCGCTGTCGGCCAGCACGCCTTACGGTCAGACCGCGCTGATGGTGGAGCAGGTGCTCAGCAGCCTGGACGAGGCCTCGCCCAAGCGCTGGCGCATGGCCTTGCTGCGCAGCTTCAACGCCGTAGGCTGCCACGAGAGCGGCCTGATCGCCGAAGACCCGCCGCGCATGTCTACCCACGTGGCGCCCTATCTGGCACAAGTGGCAGCGGGCAAGCGCGATTGCCTGCGTATTTTTGGCAACGACTACCCCACGCCTGACGGCACCGCCGTGCGTGATTACCTGCACGTGATGGACCTGGCGCGCGCCTATGTGGCCACCTTGCGCTTTTTGCGCGGCCATGCGGGCCTGCTCAAGCTCAATATCGGCTCGGGCGAACCCACCTCGGTGCTGGGCCTGGTGCGCGCTTTTGAGCACGCCAACGGCCGTGCCGTGCCTTTCCGCGTAGGGCCGCGCCGCCGGGGCGATGCCGCGCACTGCTGGGCCGACATTGGTCAGGCGCAAACCCTGCTGGGCTGGGAGCCGCAGCTGGGCATGGAGCGCATGATGGAAGACGTCTGGCGCTGGCAAATCGGTATGGGTCGCAGCGTGCATTGAGCACCCGTCCAAACTGCCCAGGCTTCACCGTCACAACCGCTGAGCGCTGCCCGCGTATCAGCGGTTTTTTCTTGCCGCCAGCGCCGTAGCGGCGGGCCGGCGTGGTATGGTTTTGCCCTGGCGCCCAATCCACGCCGTTTTCCATCTGCCAAGAGAGTTTCCATGCTTGCCAAACGCATCATTCCCTGCCTTGACGTCACCGGTGGCCGCGTCGTCAAAGGCGTCAATTTCGTTGAACTGCGGGATGCCGGCGACCCGGTGGAAATTGCAGCCCGCTACAACGCGCAAGGCGCAGACGAGCTCACTTTTCTGGACATCACCGCCACCAGCGATGGCCGCGATCTGATCTTGCCCATCATCGAAGCGGTGGCGAGCCAGGTCTTTATCCCGCTGACGGTGGGCGGCGGTGTGCGCACGGTGGAAGATGTGCGCCGCCTGCTCAATGCCGGCGCAGACAAAACCAGCTTCAACTCGGCAGCCATTGCCAACCCTGAGGTGATCAACGCTGCCAGCGACAAATACGGCGCGCAATGCATCGTGGTGGCCATCGACGCCAAGCGCCGCTCGGCCGAAGACGCAGCGCGCCTGGGTGCAGACGGCAAGCCGGTAGGCGATGGCTGGGATGTGTACAGCCACGGCGGCCGCAAAAACACGGGCCTGGACGCCGTGCAATGGGCGGCCGAAATGGCGCAGCGCGGCGCGGGCGAAATTCTTTTGACCAGCATGGACCGCGACGGCACCAAATCCGGTTTTGACCTGGCGCTGACCCGCGCCGTGGCCGACGCGGTGAGCGTGCCCGTCATCGCCTCGGGCGGCGTAGGCAACCTCGACCACCTGGCCGACGGCGTGCAACAAGGCGGCGCCGACGCGGTGCTGGCCGCCAGCATCTTCCACTACGGCGAATACACCGTGCAGCAAGCCAAACAGCGCATGCGCGAGCGCGGGATTCCGGTGCGTTTGTAAGCCCCTGTGCAGAAGGGCGCCTGCTCGGTGAAGCGCTGGCGTTCACCGAGCCGCATGTAACGCGGCCGCGCTTGGCGGTGTATTCAATCCATATCAAAACCTGGTCGAACCAGCACCAAAGTAGTGCATGCCCAGACTGTCATTGCTGTATCGCCATATGTAATGACGGGTTTTTTTTGATACACACTGTAAAAGTTTTATATAAGATGTGATCACTTGAATCATGTCTGACGGATTTGCCGTGCCCTCGTTTTGCCTGTGTAACGCAAGCGAAGGCAGCACAGCCAGCGGCTGTGAGCGCAGTTCATTTCCCCATCGCTCGGCCTGGCAGTCGTGCTGCTTATACAGGGAAGGCATGACTTACTCAACAGACATGCATGTATGTTGGTGGGCGTGTACATCCGTGCGCCTCACCTCGTGCTGCAGAACTGTGGATGGGTGGGCAAGCCGCAGATGCAAAAGCGCTCTGTTTCGTCCCCCTGACCATAGCAATCGAGGCAGAGGCAATGGGACTGAAACCGTGGGGGCGCAGTTTTACGCGCTGGGTTACTAGATGTTTTAAAGGTAATAACTTTGGGCGCTCGCATGGCTCGTCCCATACCGAGCGCTTTGCGCAAGGCGGGACGCTCTGGCAGGTGCTCGCGCTGCTGGTGTTGGCGCAGCTGCCCAATACTGCAGTGGCGCAGGTGCAGCGCTCGTTTATCAATCCAGGTTTTGAGGAGCCGAACCTGGTCAAACCCGGCTGTCGCGTCTATATCAACGCCAGCTTGGTACCTGGCTGGAGCACGACCCATCCTGACTTTCAACCGGTCAACCTAGACTGTGCAGGCAACGTGGGTCTTCTGGGCCCGATCATCGAAATCTGGCGCACGCCTCGAAACAATGCTTCAGGCGGCGAAGTGAAGGCGCCTGAAGGCACCCAGATCGCCGAATTGAACGCAGAAAGAGCGTCGCGTCTGTACCAGAGCATTTGCTTGCGCAATGGTGAAAAGGTGGGCTGGAGCTTCAACCACCGTGGGCGAGTCAACAACGCCGCAGACTCCACCAAATTTGATGTGGCCAAGATGCTGGTGGGCAGCAGCTCGCAGATCGTTCAAGTAGGTACCTCTAATAACGGTGTGCGCCAGCCTGTCCAGGTACTGCAAGGCACAGCCAGTGATGCTGCCGTGGCAGGCAACACCTCTTGGGCCTTGTACAAAGGTGAATTCACCTACCAGGGTGCCACGGGCGGCACCAATATCGGTTTTGAAGCGGTGTCGGCTGGCAGCGGTAACGACACTTCGGGCAATTTTTTGGACAATGTGCAGATTCAGCTGACGCCTTTTGTCGATTTTGTCTCGGGCAGCAGTGCTGATCTGGAAGGTAACAGTGGCAGCAATCTGCTCGCCAACCGCCCAGTCATCCGCGTCAACGGCTATGTGGCAGCGGCTTTCGATATCAGTGTCAAAGTGACCGGTGGCTCGGCAGTGCGGGGCACGGACTATTTCACCAATAGCGCCACCGGTACTGGCGACACCCTGACGATCAGAGTGGACGCCGGCACATACGATGGCATCAACAGCGGTCTTTTCCCTCTACCCATTTATGTGGTGGGCAACACGGGCTTGAATGTGGAAAAGACCATTGATCTCGCTATTCAGCCGCACGCCAGTTCCGCCTTTGCGCTGGAGTCCAATGCGAGCTGTGGTGGTGCGGTGCAGAGCACGTCTCGCTACACCATCATCGACGACGATGGCCAACTGACGGTGACCAAAACCGCGTCCGATCCGGTGCCGGTGAACGGCTCGCTGACCCAGTACGACATCGAGTACAGCATCGCAGTGCGCAACACCTCGAAAGAGAGCAAAACCTATGAGCTGGTTGACACTCCGGGCTTTGATGCCGATGTGAACGGTATCAGCCTGCAGGCACTGGCCTGTACCGCCAGCGTGGGCAGCTGTGGTGGAACCAGTCCCGCGACCATCGGTAGTGCGCCCAATCCCTCTTGGACACTGCGCACCAGCCATGCGCTTGCGGCTGGCGGAACCGAGACCTATACGCTCAAGGTGCGCTTCACGATCAGCCCGGGGGCGAAAGGGGCAGACGCTTGCAATGCCAGCGCGGGCGCGGGCTTGTACAACCGCGTGCTCGCCAAAATCTCTGACGGTAAAGAGATGGCCGCCAGCGATTGCAGGAACACCCCCACGCCGGCCTGGGTGACGCTGAATAAAAAACTGACAGCCCGGGTTAACAACAACGACCAGTTTCAGGTGCGCATGGCTTCGGGCGGGATTCCCGCCAGCAGCGCGCAGACCAGTAACACTACCAACAGCGTAAGCACAGGGCAGGTCGCAGTGTCTTCTGGGGCAACCGTGCAGTTTGCCGAGTCGCTCAAAACCAATGGAACGGGCGCAGACACTAAACCGACGGGTTACACGGCCTTGCTCAGTTGTAGCAATGCTACGGCAGGCTCGCTCACCGTCTTGCCTGTGAATGAGCCTGGCCAGGAGCAAGCCACCCAGCTGCAGTGGAACGAGTTCAAGCCGGCCCCTGGCGATGTGCTTGACTGCACGATCACCAACACGCCGATTCCTCTGAACCCGCCCCAGCTGACGGCGACCAAAACCGTCTCTGCCAGCCCGCTGGTGGCGGATGTTGCTGGCCAGTACTACCAACTGCAGCTCACCGTCACCCAAGGCCCGACGACGGCGCCGATCACGATTGCCGACAACTTGCCCACGGGCATCACGCTGTCTGCCATGCCTACGATGGCGCCCAGTCCCAACTTGCTGTCTGGTTGCGCTGACGCGGGTAGCAGCTCCGTGGGCGCATGCCAGATCAACGCGGGTTTGGCCAACGGTACTTACATCGTCAAGATTCCTGTCAACGTGAGCGCCAGCGCGGTGGCTGCTGGTGCCAGCAACACGGCCCATCTGAGCGGTGGCGGCGATCCCCAGTGCACATCTTCCAACGCGAAGTGCAACCCCTCGACCGGCACCGTGAAGGTGGAGCAGCAGGTCGATCTGCGCATCAAAAAAACCGCTACGCCTGACGGCACTTATGTGCCCGATCAGAGCCTGAGCTACAGCATTGTGGTGAGCAATAACGGCCCGAGCGATGCAACGGGCGTGACGGTGACTGATGTGGTTCCGCCCGAGGTCATTGTCTCCAGCTGGACCTGCGCACCGGCGGCCAACTGCGGCTCGGCTGCAGCGGGCACCGGCAACAATGTGCAGCTGAGCAATGTGAACCTGGCCAAAGGGCAGTCGCTGACCATTACCATCACCGGCAAGGCTGCCAACGGCGTGACCGGAGACATCAAGAACCAGGCAACCGTCACGCCGCCTGCAGGCGCGACCTGCGCGAGCACTTGCGAGTCGAGCAGCACGACCACCAATACCAACTCCGGCAAGCCGGCGCTGGGTATTGTGAAAACGGCGGCGCCCGCGGCTTTTGCCGTGGGGCAGAACGGCACGTACGGCATCAGCGTCACCAACACGGGCACCAGCAGCACGAGCGGCTTGATTACCGTGACTGACAACATGCCCACGGGCATTACCATCCGTCAGCCGGTAGCCAGCAATGTGAGCGGCAGCGGTTGGAATTGCTCGGCCAGCACGGCCAACCAGCTGGTATGCACGACCAGCGCTGTGCTCAACCCCAAGGTCAATGCCGAAATCATTCATGCGAATGTGCAGGTGGCAGCGCCCTTTACTGGTTCGTCGGCTGTCAATCAGGCCACTGTCTCTGGTGGCGGGGCGGATTGCTCGGCAGCAGGTGCTTGCAGAACCTCGGTGACAACGCCGGTGAACGCACCTGCGCTGACAGTGGAAAAAGTGCTGCAGGGCACGCTCAAGGAGGGTGTAGCCGCGTCCTATCTGATCACGGTGACCAACAACGGCCAGGCTGCCACGGTAGGCGGCACGGTGACCGATGAGGTGCCTGCTTCGCTGACGATCAACGCCTATCCCTCCAGCTGCCGGGCCGCAGCCCAGGTGCTGACCTGCGATGTGCCAGCGGCTCTGGGTATTGGCGCGCAAGTCAGCTACACCATTGGCGTAACGCCCAATGCGGGCAGCGCGGGCTCCGCGGTGGCGAATACGGCCAAGGCCGGCTCGGACACGGGTGATGCTTCGTGCCCGACAGCGCAGCGCTGCAACAGCACGACCAACAACACGGTGCTGGCGCCGGAGCTGGGCATCAGCAAGCGGGCCGAGTCTTCGAGCTTCACGCTGAATGTTCCTGCCAAGTATGTGCTGACGGTAACGAACAACGGCGATGCCAACACCAGCGCCGGCGCGCCAGTCATCGTCAGCGACACGCTGCCTGGCGGCTTGGTGCTGGACGCGGCGCATTCGCTGCCGGCGGGCTGTACATCGTCGGGGCAGACGGTTTCCTGCTCGATTGCATCGCTGGCATCCAAAGCCAGCCTGCCGTTGGAGATCTGGGTCGTCGCGACCGACGTCAACCTCATCGGCAAGTCGGTAGTCAACACAGCCACGGCAGTGGGCGGCGGTGACCCGGTTTGTACTTCGTCCATGGCGGCGGCCACTTTGCCCCAGCGCTGCCAGAGCAGCGTGAGCACGCCGGTGAACGCGCCCAAGCTGCAACTGTCGAAGGCGACTGGAGACGGCGGCGATTTTGCCGTGGGCGTGAAATCCAGCTACGTGCTGACGGTGACGAACGTGGGCTCGGCCGTGAGCAGCGGCAAGATCACCGTGTACGACCTGATTCCCTCTGCACTCACGGTGGACCAGAGCACGCTGCCGCAAGGCTGTTCGTTGCAGGGCGTGCAGCTCACTTGCGAAAGCACGGCAGAGCTGGAAGTCGCTCCCGCAGCAGGCAGCTCGCAGAGCTTTACCATCCAGGTCACGCCCCAGGCGGGCAGCCCGGCCAGCTTGGTCAACAACGCATCGGTGTTGGGCGGTGGCGATCCGCTGTGCCCGAGCGCCAGCAACCCGGATTGCTCGGCCAAGGTGACGACCAATGTGGCAACGCCCACGCTGACGCTGACCAAGGCGGACAACGGCTTCTCGGTTGTCAATGGCGCAGGTGCTGCATACACGCTGACCGTGCGCAATACGAGCACCAGCGTAGACACCGTGGGCGCCATCACGGTGCGCGACACCTTGCCTGCTGGCGTGACCGCTGTTGCCGGCACCTACGGCAACTGGGTCTGCACGGTGAATGGCCAAGCGCTGAGCTGCACCAGCTCGGCAAGCATTGCGCACGGAGCCAGCGACACGATCACCTTGCCAGTGACGGTAACCGCTGCGGCTGTGCCCAGCGGCAGCACGAGCGCGTCGTTGGTCAACAACGCCTCCGTAGGCGGTGGCGGTGATCCCTTCAATGGCGGCACTCCGCCTGAGCCAGGCGCTGCGTGTACCGCTTTGGATGCAACCGTTCCTGGTCATTGCGCCACGACGAGCACCACGGTCTACACCGAGGCAGCCTTGGCTATCAGCAAAACCTTCAACAGCATCACGCAGATTGGACTGGGCCAATACCAGGCCACTTATACGGTGACGGTCAGCAACAGCGGCGGTGTGGCAGGCAGCTACACCTTGACAGACACACCCGGCTTTGCAGCAGGTGTTGTGTTGAACGGCTGGACGGTGAACAGCGCGAAGGGCAGCGTGAATGCGCCGATGCCTGTGCTCATCAACGGCGCTACGCATCAGATCAGCACCACTGCAACCGCGATTGCTGCTGGCGATACGCACAGCTATGTTGTGGTGATCACGTTCACGGCCAGCTCCGTCACTCCTGCTTCGGAGTTGGTATGCACCGGTACACCAGGGCGTGGCACATACAACGCGGCCAGCATTGGTTCAGCAGCACCAGCAGCCAACGGCTGTGGCGATCTGCCAGGCGTGCCGAACCTGACCCTGACTAAAAACAGCAATGGCCCCTGGAGTGCAGGACAAAGCGGTGCCGAATATGTGCTGACCGTTAACAACGTCGGCAATGCAGCTACGTCTGGAGCCATCAAGGTGGTGGACTCCCTGCCCGCAGGTATCAGCGCGGTGGACACCATGAGCAATGGCTGGTCTTGCACTGTGACCGGTCAGACGGTGACCTGCACCACGGCTGCTGCGCTGGCCATCAACGTGCCTTCCGCAATTACCTTGCCGGTAACACTGAGCGCCACGCTGGTGGACGCGGCTGGCGTGAAAAACGTCGCCTCTGTGGGCGGTGGCGGCGATCCACACAACGGTGGAGAGCCTCCAGCCCCTGGCGCTTGCGCAGCAGGCGATCTGCACTGCGCCAGCGTGACAACGCCGGTGGGCTTGAAGGCCGATCTGCGCATTACCAAGGTCTCGGAGCAGGGTACGCAGTATGTGCCCGACCAGCCGCTGAACTACACGATTGAAGTGTTCAACGATGGCCCGAGCACGGTAGATGGTGCAACTGTGGTGGACAACGTGCCAGCCAAGGTCAAGGTGAGCCGCTGGAGCTGTATTGCAACCGGTGCTGCAAGCTGCGGCCTGAATGTGACCGGTTCGACCAACACCGTCTCACTGACGGGGGTAAAGCTGGCCAAGGGCGAGAAGCTGACCATCGCCATCGAAGGCAAGGCAGAGCTGAATGCCACGGGCGACATCACCAACGAAGCGAAGGTGACGCCGCCCGCGGCTGTGGCTTGCACGCAATCGCCATGTGACAAAACCGCCAGCGTCACCAACAAGAATGCTGGCACGCCAGCGTTGGAGATCAAGAAGCAAGCCTTGCCCACCACCTTCGCGGTGGGCCAGAGCGGCAGCTATGCCATCGTGGTGCGCAACAGTGGCACGACCAGCACCAGCGGTGTGATCACGGTGACGGACCGCATGCCTGCAGGCATCACCATCACTTCTATCGAGCCGAACAGCATGTGGGCTTGCTCGGTGGCGAGTGGAACAGATCTGAGGTGTACGACGAGCGATGTATTGCTGCCGGGCGCTGCGGCTCCGGTGATCCTTGCGCAAGTGGCGGTGGCGAACACGGTTGCTACGCCTGCCGTCAACACGGCGAGCGTGACAGGTGGCAGCACGGCCTGCACAGCGCAAGCGCCATGTACGGTGACAGTGGAGACCAATGTGGATCGCCCGCACCTGGACATCAGCAAAAAGCTCGACGGCAGTTTTGTCGTCGGCCAGCCCACGAGCTACACGATCACGGTCACCAACAATGGCCGGGCCGATACCGTGGGCGGCGCCATCACCGACAACGTGCCTGCGGGCCTGACGGTGGGCGATCTGAGCGGCAGCGCCTGCAGCGCCAATGGCAATGTGGTGAGCTGCGCCGTGGGTGCCGGCTTGAAGCCGGGCAGCAGCAAGACGTTCAAGATTCCGGTCACACCGCTGGCCAGTGCTGATGGCACATCGCAGCTGAACCAGGCTGTGGCCGATGGCGATACTGGTGATTCCACCTGCCCGAGCGCAGCGCACTGCACGGGCACGACGGACGATCCGGTGACGGCTCCGCAACTGGTGCTGAGCAAGACGGCGAGTGCCGCCGCGTTCACCGTAGGCCAAGCTGCCAGCTACACGCTGACCGTTGCCAACAATGGCACGGCCGCCACTACCGCGAACACGGTGGTGACGGATGTGGTGCCGGCAGGCCTGCGTGTGGATGCAGTAGCGTCCACGGCGGGTACGTGCCAGGCACCGGTGGCTGGCGAGCAAACCGTGAGCTGCACGGTGCCTGGCTTGGCGATTGGCGCCAGTGCCAGCATCACCATCACAGTTACGCCGCTGGCGGCTGCCGATGGTTTGACCATGGTGAACCAGGCCACTGCCACGGGCGGCGGCGATCCGCTGTGTGCGGCGGGCTCGGCCACGGCCAGCTTACCAGCGCGTTGCGCTCCCAGCATCAACACGCCGGTGAACGCGCCGCACCTGAAGCTGGAAAAGACGGCAGGCATGGCCGAGTTCTCCGTAGGCAAGGCTTCGAGCTATGAGTTCAAGCTGACTAACGTGGGCACGGCCGATACCAGCGGCACGATCACCTTGGTGGACGTGATGCCGCCGAGCATGACGGTGGGTGATCTGGCTGCCGTGCCAGCGTGCAAGCTGTCCGGCGCGCCGGTTCAGCAGCTGACTTGCGAGTTTAGCCAGGTGCTCAAGCCTGGCGACTCGCTCAGCATCAGCATTCCGGTAACGCCTACCGTGGCTGCGGCACCCAGCGTGAGCAACAGCGCGCAGGTGTTTGGCGGCGGTGATCCAATCTGCCCCATGGATGCTTCGTGCCAATCGAGCGTTACCACGGTGGTGAACGCGCCCGATCTGCACCTGATCAAGACCGACAACGGCCCCTGGACGGTAGACCAGAAGGGCGCCAAGTACATCCTGACCGTGAACAACAGCAGCCCCATGGCGGCGACCGTGGGCGAGATCGACATCAACGTGCTGGACATCATGCCCACCGGCATCCTGCCCGACTGGCAGAACCCGATGCGCGATGGCCACTGGATCTGCGAAGCCAAGGGCCAGAACGTGAGCTGCGTGAGCGAGCCGGGCTTTGTGATCCCGGCGAACGACCAATCGAGCATTGAGTTGCCCGTGCTGGTGACTGCTGCCTCGATTGCGCCGGAAACCAGCGCCCAGGTGGCCAACCATGCGTCGGTCAGCGGCGGTGGCGATCCGTTCAGCGACGGCAACACGCCCGAGCCCGGACAGAGCTGTCTGGAGCTGGACCCGAACGACCCCGGCCACTGCGCCTCGCGCATGACTACGGTGTTTGCGCTGGCCGATATGGTGGTGCAAAAGACGGCCAAGGCGCTGAACCCGACGGGCGTGCCCGGCGAGTACCAGGCGCTCTACACCATCGAGGTGAACAACCTCGGCGGCTCGGACGGTGCCTACACCTTGAGCGATATGCCGGAGTTCGCCAGCGGCGCAACGCTGATGGGCTGGACGGTACAGACCACGGACGGCACCTTGGCCGCGCCGATAGCAGCGCCCGTCAACGGCACGGCAACGCAGATCAGCGCCAGCGACGTGATCTTGCCAGCCGGCACCAAGCACAGCTACGAGGTGGCGCTGACCTTCAGCGTGAGCGCAGGCATGGCCAATGCGGCTTGTACGGGTGCTGCTGGCAACGGCGCATTCAACACGGCCAGCATGGTGGGCACGAGTGCTGGCGCTTCGTCGGCTTGTACGGCTCTGCCGGGCGTGCCAAGCCTGGCGCTGAGCAAGCAGAGCAATGCCAAGAGCTGGTCGGTAGACCAGCCCGATGCGAGCTATACGCTGACAGTGCGCAACCTCGGTACGGTACCCACCAGCGGCACCATCACCGTGGTAGACCAAATGCCTGCAGGCCTGACGTTTACGCGTAGCACTGCAGCCAATTGGTCTTGTGCAGCAGCGGGCCAAACCGTTACTTGCACCAGCGCGCAAGTGCTGGCTGCAGGTGCTGCGTCCAGCTTGGATCTGGCGGTGCAGGTGAGCGCTGCGGCTGTGGGCAATGTCACCAACCAGGCTGCCGTGGGCGGCGGTGGCGACCCCAGCAATGGCGGCAAGCCACCCGTGCCGGGCAGCTGCACGAGCGGCGACAGCCATTGCGCCACCGCGAGCACCACGGTGACCGCCTTGGCCGAGCTGACGTTGAGCAAGACCAACTACCAGAGCTCGCTGAAGGCGGGTAGCACGACGACCTATACCGTCACCATCAGCAACCCCGGCAGCACTGCTGCCACGGGCCTGAGCTGGACGGACCAGGTGGTGAGCGGCCTCGACCAGGTGGCGATTGTTGGCAGCACCGCCAGCAGCGGCTCTAACGCCGGTAGCTGTGCGGGCCTGAGCTGCAGCGGCATCACCGTGGCTGCTGGCGGCAGTGTGGTCTACCAGGTGAGTGCCACCGTCAGCGGCAAAGCTGGCGAGCAGGCGGTGAACACCGCCACGCTGACCGGCGGCTCGTGCACAGCACAAGCGCCTTGCACCGACACTGACAGCGACCCGATCACCAGCGTGACGAGCGGTGGTGCCGAGCCGACACCAGTGCCTGTGGATTCGCGCAGCATGCTGGTGTTGCTGGCTCTGGCGGTGCTGATGCTGGCAGGCGTGTTAAAGCAGCGTGGCAAACGCTGAGTGTTGAGAGCCTAAAAGTGGCATAGAGAAAGGCTGGCGAGTGATCGCCAGCCTTTTTCTTTTGGCGCAGCCCGAGGTGGGGCAACTCTCGCAGGCTGTTGGCTGTTCTGGATGTTCCATAACCCCTTTCAGCCAGCCGCTGGATGTGGGGCGGATTTTTCGCCGGGGCCCGGCCAGCTGCCGCCAGCAAAGCCGCACAACCCCAGTTAGAAAACAGCTCGCCAGAGATGCTAAACAACAAGAGCCCGAATCACACTTCCGCAATTCCTGATGAATCCTTGCATGGAATCAGGCAGCGTCTTCGGCAGCCTGTCTTGCGCCAGCGAGACACTCTGTTGCGCGCCAGGACCGACGCCACCGGCCAAAACTCTGAACGTGGATTCTCTGGATCAGAGACAATGGCAGGCATGAACTGGCTTGAACAAGTGAAATGGGATGACAAAGGCCTGGTGCCGGTCATCGCGCAAGAAAAAGGCAGCGGCGATGTGCTGATGTTTGCCTGGATGGACCATGCCGCGCTCGCCAAAACGGCCGAGCTGGGCCGGGCGGTGTATTTTTCGCGCTCGCGCGGCAAGCTCTGGTTCAAGGGCGAGGAATCGGGCCATGTGCAGCTGGTGCACGAGATCCGCATCGATTGCGACAACGACGTCATCTTGCTCACTGTCACCCAGACTGGCCACGAACCCGGCATTGCCTGCCACACCGGCCGCCACAGCTGCTTTTACAGTGTGTTGCGCGACGGCGCCTGGCAAAGCGTCGAACCGGTCTTGAAAGACCCTGAATCCATCTACAAATAATCTACGAAGGTGGTAGCCGCTTCGGGGTGCTGGCTGACAGCCAACGCGCTGGCGCAGGCTACATTGTTGCCATGACTGATACGAAAGCTGCCCCTGCAATGTCGACGACCGATGCCCTGCTGCGCCTGGCCGAGGTGCTGGAATCCCGCAAACCCGCCAACGGCGGCGATCCGGACAAGAGCTATGTGGCCCGTTTGTTGCACAAAGGGCCGGATGCTTTTTTGAAGAAAGTGGGCGAGGAAGCAACCGAGGTGGTGATGGCGGCCAAGGATGTCGACCATGGCGCGCCCGCTTCCAAGCTGGTCTACGAGGTGGCGGACCTGTGGTTCCACACCATGGTGGCGCTGGCCCATTACGGCCTGAGCCCGCAAGATGTGGTGGACGAGCTGGTGCGCCGCGAAGGTTTGAGTGGTCTCGAAGAGAAGGCCATGCGCAAGGTCAAAAACCGTGAAGCCGAAGAAGGAGCTGCCTCATGAGTGATGTGATCGATGTCAAAGTGAAAGACACCGCCGCCATGGAAAGCCTCAAGACCTGGGGCTGGATCAGCTACCTGCTGCACCTGGTGGTGGCCGTGGGCGCGGTGGTGCCGGGCGCGCAGCCCAGCGTGATGCTGCTGCTGGCGGCGCTGGTGATCGACCTGGTCAAGCGCGGCGATGCGCAGGGCACCTGGCAGCAAAGCCATTTCTCCTGGCGCATCCGCAGCGTGATCTGGGCCGCCATCTGGTACGTGCTCACCATTTGGGGCTTCTTCCTGGGGCTGTTGCTGTTCAACCCGCTGTGGGTGGTGGTGTCGGTGTGGTTCCTCTACCGCATCGTGCGCGGCATGATCGCCATGAACAAGGACCAGGCCATCCATGCCTGATTCCATGCTGCCGGCCGATGGTGCCGCCTCCCACAACACCGATGGCGCGGCGCACCGCCCGAGCCAGCGCCTGCCGCGCTCCAAGGGCATTGATGCCAACACGCCGCCCATCAGCCTGGCCTTGCAAGGTGGCGGCTCGCACGGCGCCTTCACCTGGGGCGTGCTCGACGCCTTGCTGGAAAACCGCAGCCTGTGGTTCGAAGGCGTGAGCGGCACCAGCGCCGGTGCCATGAACGCCGTGGTGCTGGCCCAAGGCTATGCCCAGGGCGCTGTCGGCGTGAAAGACCGTGTGGAATCCCATGCATTAGGCTGCGAATCGGCCCGCACGGTACTGCGCCAGTTCTGGGAAGGCGTGGGCACCATGGGCAGCCTGATGGCCGGCGTGCCGCTGGCGGGCAAAGCCATCATGGACATGATGAGCCAGTGGTTCTCGCCCTACCAGACCAACCCGCTCGACATCAACCCGCTGCGCCGCCTGCTGGAGAAAGTGGTCGATTTCGAGTTTCTGCAGCACGAGCAAGGCAAGAGCGCGCCGCGCGTGTTTGTCTGCGCCACCAATGTGCGCACCGGCAAGGGCGAGGTGTTCAGCGGCAAGCGCCTGACGGCCGATGCGGTGATGGCCTCGGCCTGCCTGCCCATGCTCTACCAGGCGGTGCAGATGGGCGACGAGTTCTACTGGGACGGCGGTTACTCCGGCAACCCCTTGATCTACCCGCTGATCTACCAGACCGGCAATAGCGACGTGCTGCTGGTGCAGCTCAACCCGATCGAGTACAACGAGTTGCCGTCGAGCTCGCAGGAAATCCTGGACCGCGTCAACGAGATCACCTTCAACGCCAGCCTGCTGGCCGAGCTGCGCGCCATGGGCTTTGTGCGACGCTTGCTGGAAGAGGGCAAGCTCGACACCGAGCGCTACAAATACATGCTGGTGCACCATGTCGATGGAGGCTCGGTGCTCAAGCCCTATGGCGCATCGAGCAAGAACCGCTCGGACACGCTGTTCCTGCGCGAGCTGTTCGACAAAGGTCGCCATTCCGGCGAGCAGTGGTTGGCGCGGCACCGCGCCGACGTCGGCGTGCGCTCGCACTTCAAGGTCTGATCGCGGCTCTGTCGCGCCGGTGGCGCTGACGGTGGACCGCAGTGCCAGCTTGGCGGCAATTGCGCTATGCTTGGTATAGCTGCTGGTGCTGCCTGGACGGGCGCCGGCCTTGGTTTTTTATAGAGATTTCCCCTATGCACGATCACGATCCCAACTGCCTGTTTTGCAAAATCATTGCTGGCGCCATTCCGTCCAGCAAGGTCTATGAAGACGAGGACATGTTTGTCTTCAAGGACATTCACCCGGCCGCGCCCGTGCATTTGCTGATGGTGCCCAAGCGCCATATCGCCTCGATGGCCCAGGTGGGCGCTGACGATGCGCCCCTGCTGGGCCGCATGCTGGCCAAGGCACCCGAGCTGGCGCTGGCCAATGGCTGCAACCCCTATCCGCAAGGCGGCTTTCGCCTGATGGTCAACACCGGCGAGGAGGGCGGCCAGGAAGTGCACCACCTGCACATCCATCTGCTCGGCGGCCCGCGCCCCTGGCGCAAGGGCTGAAGCGAACTGAGGCAGGAATACCCGCAGCGTGACAGTATTACGAAACTTGCGGGTATGTCTGGCGTCTAAAATGCGTCCATACGCTAGGAGAAATTCATGGGTTCCTTTTCTATTTGGCATTGGCTGATTGTTCTGCTGATCGTGGTCTTGGTATTCGGCACCAAGAAGCTCAAAAATATCGGCAACGACCTGGGCGGCGCCGTCAAGGGCTTCAAGGACGGCATCAAGGACGGTAACGACAGCGCTGCCAGCACCACCACGACCAATTCGACCGCTGCCCAGCAGCAAGTGGGCCAGACCGCTGCGTCTGACAAGGCCACGATTGACGTGGAAGCCAAGAACAAAGGCTGAGCGCCTTCTAGCGCCGCCGCAGGCCGCTTGCTGAGCGTGCCGCCGGTGGCGTTGCGCATTCGATAGGGCTTGCATGTTTGATCTCGGGATTTCCAAAATGGCCTTGATCGGCGCGGTGGCGCTGGTCGTCATCGGGCCGGAAAAGTTACCGCGCGTGGCACGCACGGTAGGCACCTTGCTGGGCAAGGCGCAGCGCTATGTCAACGACGTCAAGGCCGAGGTCAATCGCTCGATGGAGCTCGACGAGTTGCGCAAGATGAAAGAGAACGTCGAGTCGGCGGCGCGCGATGTGGAAGGCTCGATCCGCACCAATGCGGCCGATTTCGAGAAAAACCTGAACAGCGAAGCCGATGGCGTGAAAACCGCGCTCAGCGGCAACGACAGCAATTACAGCGACGACGGTTTCTACACCGCCGATCCCTACGCCGAAAGCTACTCGGGCACAGCCGCTTCCACGGTGGCACCAAGCTACCAGCGGCCCAACAAGAACTGGCGCGTCAAGCGCGGCGCCACGCCGCTTTGGTACAAGCACCGCTCGGGTGTACGCACGCATGTGCAGTCGGGCGCTGCGCGGGTGGCGCGCTTTCGGCCCAAAAAACCGTCCGCCGGTCTCTGATGCCCGAGCGCCTGTGTGACCCGTCTGGCGTGCAGGCCCGCCCTGCAGCAGGCCTGGCCGCAGGCCGAGCCGATCACTGAACTACATTCAT
The DNA here is from genome assembly GCF_043359985.1 of Comamonas trifloxystrobinivorans. NCBI lineage: Bacteria > Pseudomonadati > Pseudomonadota > Betaproteobacteria > Burkholderiales > Comamonadaceae > Comamonas > Comamonas trifloxystrobinivorans. The sequence goes on along the minus strand of NZ_JBHZGV010000014.1, from coordinate 102,055 downwards.
GTCCGAAACCCCTTCCAAAGAAGACGAGCTGGCCGGTACCGAGCAGCCTTTTGTGCAGCACCTGATGGAGCTGCGCGACCGGCTGCTCTACAGCATCTACGGCATCATCCTTGCCGTGATTGCGCTGGCGATCTGGCCCGGGCCCGATGGGCTGATGAACTTCATCGCGCATCCGATCAAGATGCACATGCCGCCCGATGCCAAGCTGATCGCGGTGGGCGTGTTCTCGCCCTTTATCGTGCCGCTCAAGGTGCTGGCCATGGCGGCGGTGCTGCTGGCGCTGCCCTGGATCATGTACCAGCTCTGGGCTTTTGTGGCCCCCGGCCTGTACAGCCACGAAAAGCGTTTTGCGCTGCCGCTGATCTTCTTTGGCAGCATGCTGGCTTATATCGGCATCGCCTTTGTGCAGCTGTTTGTGCTGGACCGCATGTTCGGCTTCATCCAGCATTTCACGCCGTCGAGCGTGGCGGCGACGCCCGATATCGCCTCCTACGTGGAAGCCATTCTGTCGCTCTATTTGGCTTTTGGCCTGGCTTTTCAGGTGCCTATCGTGGTGATCCTGCTGGTGCGCCTGGGTCTGGTGGAAATCGCCAAGCTCAAGGCTTTTCGCGGTTACTTCATTGTGGTGGCCTTCATCATCGCTGCGGTGGTGACGCCGCCTGATGTGCTGTCGCAAATCTCGCTGGCGGTGCCCATGTGCATCTTGTACGAAGTGGGTATTTGGGGCGCCACCTGGTTCTCGCGCAATCAGCCCAAGAAGGAAGAAGAAGCCGAGGCAGACGAAGCCAAGAGCTGATCACTCAGGCGCTGAAAGCCATCTAAACAAAAGCCCCGGCTGCGAATTGCAGCGCGGGGCTTTTGTTTTTAGGGGTGGCGAGTCTTGCGCTTAGCGCCGCTGCTGGCGGGCAGGGCTGTTGGCGGGGCGCACGCCGGGGGTGATGGGTAAGGTCAGCGTGTTTTCGCCGCGGCGCAGCTGTAGTTGCGATGCGGTGCCGGGTACCAGGCCAGCCACGGCGGTGAGCAGCTCTTGCACATGGCGCACGGGTTTGTCGCCCACTTGGGTGATCACGTCGCCGGGGCGAATGCCGGCATCGGCGGCGGGGCCGTTTTGCAGAACGCCGGTGATGATGACACCGGTGTCGGCCTTCACGCCAAAGGTTTCGGCCAGCTCGGGCGTCAGGTCGTTGGGCTCCACGCCAATCCAGCCGCGCGTGACCTTGCCGTCGCGCACGATGCTGTCGAGCACATTCTTGGCGGTGGCCACCGGGATGGCAAAGCCAATGCCCATGCTGCCGCCCGAGCGCGAGTAGATGGCGGTGTTGATGCCCACCAGGTTGCCGTTCACGTCGACCAGCGCGCCGCCGGAGTTGCCGGGGTTGATGGCGGCATCGGTCTGGATGAAGTTCTCGAAGGTGTTGATGCCCAGCTCGCTGCGGCCCAGGGCGCTGATGATGCCGCTGGTCACCGTCTGGCCTACGCCAAAGGGGTTGCCAATGGCCAGCACCTGGTCGCCCACTTCGGCCACTTCGGAGTCGCCCAGCACGATGACGGGCAGCTTGTCGAGCGTGATCTTCAAAATCGCCAGATCGGTTTCCGGGTCGGTGCCGATCACCGTGCCTTTGGCCTTGCGGCCGTCGGTCAGCGTCACCTCGATATCGTCGGCTTCTTCAACCACGTGGTTGTTGGTCAGCACATAGCCGTCGGGGCTGACAATCACGCCGCTGCCCAGGCCGGCCTGGTTTTGTACGCCTTGCTCACCAAAGAAGAACTGGAACCAGGGATCATTGGCGCGCGGGTGGCGCACCTCGGTGCTGGTGTTGATGCTGACCACGGCGGGCGAGGCTTTTTTGGCCGCCGGGCTGAAGCTGCTGGTGGCCACGGCGGCGCGGTTGGCTTCGCTTTGCGGGGCTTCGATCAGGGCCACGCCAGCATTGCTGCGCACGGCGTTGTTGCGCTGCAGCCAGCTCGGCTGCAAGGTGGCGACCACAAAATACAGGGCCAGCAAGACGGTGACCACTTGTGCGAATAGGAGCCAAAGGCGTTTCATAGAACCGGGATGGTTTTGTTGTGAGAGTGGTGGTGCGCGGGCGCTGTGCGCTGCGACAGCCCTGGTGCAGCGCAAAGGCTTGTGGCTGATTATGGCACTGGCGTGCACGCGGGCGTGCAGCGCTGCGGGGCGGGAGTGCAGACAAATGGCGGATGTTTGCGGCGAGCGTGGTTTGCGCTGCTGGCCGGCAAGTGCAGTTGCTGGTGGCGATGTGGAAGCGTTGCGGTGGCGATGCGTGATGCAAGGCATCGCGTACCACGATGTCTCGTGCGCGATATTGTTGTGAAATTGGTGTTTATTAATCTGTTATAGAGAAAAAATAAGATACTGAATGTATTTTTGTTGCCAATTGCCGTCGCGGCTATTGATTGCGGGCGCATTCAATTTCCTAGTGGGCTGTGATGCTTTCTGCGGCTCGTGCAGTGTGCCCAGGGTTACTACCTAGAATGGTTTTCAACCTGTTGACTGCGCTCTCCAGCTCGTCGTGGTTCCTGGCGAACTGGCCAAATCCCTCTCTCGCTTGCCCCTGATTCCCGCCACCCTGGGTGTCTCTGAACCCGGTGATCCGCGCCCATAACGCGCCGCGCAAGCGCTGTCCTGCTGAATGGAAGAGGACATGACTTCGATAACCGCCAACACCGGCAAGGCCGCCAGCGCCGCCATGCCAACCAACCGCCCGCTCAACCGCGAGGATTACAAGACCCTGGGCCTGTCAGCCCTGGGCGGCACCCTGGAGTTCTACGACTTTGTGGTGTTCGTGTTTTTTGCCAATGTGATTGGCGCACTGTTCTTTCCGGCCTCGATGCCAGACTGGATGCGCCAACTGCAGACTCTGGGCATTTTTGCTGCCGGTTACCTGGCACGCCCGATCGGCGGCATTTTGATCGCCCACTTTGGCGACATCCTGGGCCGCAAGAAGATGTTCACGCTGTCGGTGTTTCTGATGGCGGTGCCCACGCTGGTGATCGGCCTGCTGCCCACTTACGAAAGCATTGGCATTGCCGCGCCCATCTTGTTGCTGCTGATGCGCGTGATGCAAGGCGCTGCCATTGGCGGTGAAATGCCGGGCGCCTGGGTGTTTGTGGCCGAGCACGCTCCGGCCAAGCGCTACGGCTTTGCCATTGGTGCGCTCACCTCGGGCATTACCGGCGGTATTTTCCTGGGCTCGATCATTGGCGTCTGGCTCAACAGCAGCTACAGCACCAGCGAAATCCACGACTGGGCCTGGCGCATTCCCTTCATTCTGGGCGGCGTGTTTGGTCTGGTGTCGGTGTATCTGCGCCGCTTCTTGCACGAAACCCCGATCTTCCAAGAGATGCAGGCCCGCAAGCAGGCCGACCGCGAGCTGCCGCTGAAGACGATCTTGCGCGACCACCGCGAGGCCAGCGTTATCGTGGCGCTGCAGACCTGGATTCTCTCGACCGCCGTGGTCGTGGTGATTCTGTTCACGCCTTCTTATCTGCAAAAGGTTTTCCACATTGCGCCGGCCATGGCTCTCAAGGCCAATGCGGTGGCCACCGTCACGCTCACCATCGGCTGCGTGTTCTGGGGCTGGTTGTCGGACAAATGGGGCTCGCGCGCCGCCATGATTCTGGGTTGGGGCGGTATGACCGTCACCTCGTACCTGTTCTACCTGAACCTCCCAGGCAACGACGCATCGCTGGTCTGCACCTACGCAACTGTCGGCTTCTTTGTCGGCGCCATCTCGCTGTTGCCAGTGGTGGGCGTGCGCGCCTTCCCGCCTGAAGTGCGCTTTACCGGCCTTTCGTTCGCCTACAACATGGCTTATGCGGTGTTCGGTGGCCTCACGCCAATCCTCATCTCGATGTGGCAGCAGGTCGATGTGATGGCTCCGGCGCACTACGTGGCAGCCATGGGCGTGCTCGGCGTGCTGATGGCATTCTGGCCCTTGGTAGTCAAAGGCTGGATGCCGAAGAAATAAGTAGCAATTGCCAACCAACAACCCGCTGAATGTGACCCGTTCAGCGGGTTTTGTTTTGCCGGGCGCAGAGCGGGCAGCCGGTTTGCGACAATCCGGGCATGAGCACGACCCGCCAAGACATGCTGCAGGCTTTCAACGAGCTGCTGCAGCCCGAACGATTCAAGGACTACGGCCCCAACGGCTTGCAGGTAGAAGGCAAGGCCGAGATCCGCAAGCTCGTCAGCGGCGTGACCGCGTCGCGCGCGCTGATCGAAGCGGCCATTGCCGCGCAGGCCGACGCCATTTTTGTGCACCACGGCCTGTTCTGGCGTGGCTACGACGGCCGCATTACCGGCTGGATGAAGCAGCGCATTGAGCTGCTCATCAAGCACGACATCAACCTGTTTGCCTACCACCTGCCGCTCGATGCCCACCCCGAGCTGGGCAACAACGCCCAGCTCGGCGCGCGCCTGGGCTGGCAAGCCGATGCGCGTTTTGGCGAGCAGGATCTGGGCTTTATCGGCAGCATCGCCGAAGCCCAGCCTGGCCAGATTGCGGCGCAGATACAACAGGCCTTGGGGCGTTCCGTCACGCTCGTGACAAGTGAAGCAGCGCGCCCAATCCGCCGCATGGCCTGGTGTACCGGTGGTGCCCAAGGCTTTTTTGAGGCGGCCATCGCTGCAGGTGCTGACGGCTTTTTGACGGGTGAAATCTCCGAGCCGCAGGCCCATCTGGCGCGCGAAACCGGCGTCAGCTTTTTTGCCGCCGGCCACCATGCAACCGAGCGCTACGGCGCGCCCGCGGCGGCAGCTCACATTGCACAGCAGCTGGGTGTGGCGCACGAGTTCATCGAGATCGACAACCCGGCTTGAGCTGCTGAAAACCTGTTTGCTGGCGCTGCCTGCTTCGGCGCCAGTCTTTGTTTTTGTGAAGGACCGTGCCGTGGAGCGCACCCCGTTGTTGGCTATTACCCAAGGCGATCCGGCCGGGATTGGCCCGGAAATCATCGCCAAGGCTTTTCGTGATGCGCCCGAGCGCATGGAAGGCTGCTTTGCCCTGGGCGATGCGGCTACCTTGCGCCGCGCCGCGCAAGTGCTGACCGTACCTGGCCAATGCAGCTTGCCAGTGGCTGAAATTGCGCAGCCGAAAGATGCTTGGCAGGTACCGCCTCGCTGCTTGCCGGTGTTGCCATTGCCCGGCTTGCCAGGACCGCTGCCTTGGGGCCAAGTGCAGGCCGAGGCTGGCCGCGCCGCCGCCACCTGCGTGCAGTGGGCGGCCCGCGCCGCCTTGCACGGTGAGATTGATGGCTTGGTGACCGCGCCGCTGCACAAGGAGGCGCTGCATCTGGCGGGCGTTGATTTTCCCGGCCACACTGAGTTGTTGCAGGCCGAGGCGGCGCAGCATGCGGGCGTGTCCGTAGAGCAAATGCCCGTGCGCATGATGCTGGCCAACGAGTCGCTGCGCACGGTGCTGGTCAGCATCCATGTCTCGCTGCGCGATGCGATTGCGGCAGTGACTACCGAGAACGTGCTGGAGACGATTCTCATCACCCATGCAGCCCTGTCTGCATCGCTGGGCCGAGCGCCCCGTATTGCGGTCGCTGGTTTGAACCCGCACGCAGGCGAGGCGGGACACATGGGGCGCGAAGAGATCGAGCAGATAGCGCCTGCGGTTGCTGCCGCGCAGGCCCAAGGCATGAGCGTGGTTGGCCCGGAGGCGCCGGATACGGTGTTCATGCGCGCCCGCAGTGTGCCGGGAAAGCAGGGCGAGTTCGATGTGGTGGTGGCGATGTACCACGACCAGGGTTTGATCCCTGTGAAGTACCTGGGCCTGGACCAGGGCGTGAACGTCACGCTGGGCTTGCCGCTGGTGCGCACCAGCCCGGACCACGGCACTGCCTTCAACATTGCTGGCCAGGGCGTGGCCGATGCGGCGAGCCTGGTCGAAGCTGTGCAGGTGGCGCGGCGCTTGGCACAGGGTGGGGCGCTAAACGCTTGCTGAAAATCTGGCTTTGCGCTGGCTCAAACCAAGCTATTGATGTTTCGGTGGCGATTGCTCGCCACAAGGACTGAATCCACCATCAGACAAGCCTTGAAGTGGTGCTGAGAGGCCATTGATAGCTATAAAAAAAGCAGCTGAGGTCAGCTGCTTTTTTGTTTGCAAAGAATTGTTGTTGGTCGGCGGCCTGTTGCAAAAAATCAACGCTTTTGCTGCAGGCTGTCGCGGATTTCACGCAGCAAGACGATGTCTTCGGCCGGTGCGGCAGGGGCTTTGGCGGGGGCTTCGCGCTTGAGGCGGTTGATCTGCTTGACCATCATGAAGATGATGAAAGCCAGGATCAGGAAGTTCACGGCCACGGTGATGAAGTTGCCGTAGGCGAACACGGGAATACCGGCTTTTTTCAGGGCGTCGAGCGTGCGTGGCACACCGTCGGGGATGGTGCCCAACACCACGAAAAGATTGGAAAAATCGAGCTTGCCGAAGATCAGGCCGACCAGCGGCATGATCAGGTCGTTGACGACCGAATCGACAATCTTGCCGAAGGCACCGCCGATGATCACACCGACTGCCAGATCCATCACGTTGCCCTTGACCGCGAACTCGCGGAATTCCTTCATGAAGCTCATGCCTAGCTCCTACCAAATAAACATGAACGATAGTATCGCTCAGCTTCAAGGGTTTCGGCGCATTGCACGACTGGCGAGACCGTCCGTACAATCCGCCGAAAACCGAGATATAAGCAAAGCGAAGTTCATCAAGGAGCCCCATGAGTGATTCTTCCGTCGACTCGAGTAAACGGACGTGGCTGATAGCGTCGGGTTGTGCTGGCGCAGTGGGAGGAGTCGCCACCGCAGTCCCCTTTGTCAGCTCGTTCCAGCCTTCTGAAAAGGCCAAGGCCGCCGGTGCAGCGGTCGAGGTCGACATTTCGGACCTCAAGCCGGGCGAAAAGCTTACCGCCGAATGGCGCGGCAAGCCGATCTGGATCATGCGGCGCACGCCCGAGCAACTGGCCGAGCTGCCCAAGCTCGATGGTCAGCTGGCGGACCCCAAATCCGAGCGCACGGCCTACCCGACGCCCGATTACGCGAAGAACGAAACCCGCTCCATCAAGCCAGATGTGCTGGTGGTGATCGGCATCTGCACCCACCTGGGCTGCTCGCCGATCGACAAGCTCAGCGCCGGCCCGCAGCCCTCGCTGCCTGACGATTGGCAAGGCGGTTTTCTCTGCCCCTGCCACGGCTCGACCTTTGACCTAGCTGGCCGCGTCTTCAAGAACAAGCCCGCGCCCGACAACCTCGAAGTGCCAGCGCACATGTATCTCTCGGATACCAAGCTGCTCATCGGCGAAGACAAAAAAGCATAAGGAGGCGCCATGGCACACGAATTCAAAGAAATTTCGCCCAATGCCAGCATCGGCGCCAAAGCTGGCAACTGGCTGGAGAACCGCTTTCCCACGGCGTTCGAGGCCTACCGCGTGCACATGTCGGAGTACTACGCTCCGAAGAATTTCAACTTCTGGTACATCTTTGGCTCGCTGGCACTGCTGGTGCTGGTGATCCAGATCGTCACCGGCATCTTCCTGGTGATGCACTACAAGCCCGATGCGGAAAAAGCCTTCGCCTCGGTCGAATACATCATGCGCGATGTGCCCTGGGGCTGGCTGATTCGCTACATGCATTCCACCGGCGCCTCGGCCTTCTTTGTGGTGGTGTATCTGCACATGTTCCGCGGCCTGCTCTACGGCAGCTACCGCAAGCCACGCGAGCTGGTCTGGATCTTTGGCTGCGCCATCTTCCTGTGCCTGATGGCCGAGGCCTTCATGGGCTACCTGCTGCCCTGGGGCCAGATGTCTTACTGGGGCGCACAGGTGATCGTGAACCTGTTCTCGGCGATTCCCTTTATCGGCCCTGATCTGGCGCTGCTGATCCGTGGCGACTATGTGGTGGGCGATGCCACGCTGAACCGCTTCTTCAGCTTCCACGTGATTGCTGTGCCGCTGGTGCTGCTGGGCCTGGTGGCGGCGCACTTGCTGGCACTGCACGATGTGGGCTCGAACAACCCCGACGGCATTGAAATCAAAGGCCCGAACGCGCCCAAGGATGCCAAGGGCAATCCGCTCGACGGCGTGCCTTTCCACCCCTACTACACCGTGCACGACATTTTTGGCGTGGCAGTGTTCTTGTTCATCTTCTCGGCCATCGTGTTCTTTGGCCCGGAAATGGGTGGCTACTTTCTGGAGTACAACAACTTCATCCCCGCTGACCCGCTGAAGACGCCCAACCATATTGCACCGGTCTGGTACTTCACGCCGTTCTACTCGATGCTGCGCGCCATCACCAGCGAGATGATGTATGCGCTGTCGGCCATTCTGGTGATCGCCGTGGGCTTTGTCTGGCTGAAAACACGCCTGGCCGGCATTCTCAAGGTTGGCCTGGCTGTGGTGGCACTGGTCGTGCTGGCACTGTTTGGTGCATTTGCCTTCACTGGCATCAAGGCGCTGTCGGGTATTGACGCCAAGTTCTGGGGTGTGGTGGTGATGGGCCTGGCGGTGATCATTCTGTTCTTCCTGCCTTGGCTGGACCACAGCCCGGTCAAATCGATCCGCTACCGCCCCGATTGGCACAAGTATGTGTACGCGGTGTTTGTGGTCAACTTTGTGGTGCTGGCCTACCTGGGTGTGCAGCCGCCATCGCCGATTGGCGAGAAGGTATCGCAAGTGGGCACCTTGTTCTACTTTGGCTTCTTCCTGCTGATGCCGTGGTGGAGCAGCAAGGGCACGCCCAAGCCGGTGCCGGACCGCGTCACCTTCCATGCGCATTGAACCAGGGAGAGCAACACAATGAAAAAAATAGTTCTTTCCGCGCTGATGGCTGTAGGTGTGTGGCTGGGTGCAGCGCCGGTACAGGCGGCTGAAGGCGGCATTGCCTGGGACAAGGCCAAGATCGATTCCACCAATACAGCATCGTTGCAAAACGGCGCCAAAATCTTCGTCAACTACTGCCTGAGCTGCCACTCGGCGGCATTCATGCGCTACAACCGGCTCAAGGACATTGGCCTGAGCGATCAGCAGATCAAGGACAACCTGCTGTTCACCACCGACAAGGTGGGCGAAACCATGAAGGCGGCCATCGATCCCAAGCAGGCCAAAGACTGGTTTGGCGCCAACCCGCCGGATCTGACCTTGGTGGCGCGCTCGCGGGCCGGTCACCAGGGCTCGGGCGCGGACTATCTGTATACGTTCATGCGCAACTTCTACAAAGACGACACCAAGGCCACCGGTTGGAACAACCTGGCCTTCCCGTCGGTCGGCATGCCCCACGTGCTGTGGGAGCTGCAGGGCGTGCGCACGCCAGTGTATGAGGAGGTGGAGGAGCACGGCCACAAGGTGCAGCGCTTTACGGGTTGGAACCAGGTCACGCCGGGCAAGCTGACCCCGGCTGAATTCGATAATACTGTGGGTGATTTGGTGAACTATCTACAATGGATGGGTGAGCCCGCCCACAACACCCGTATTCGCGTTGGCGTCTGGGTGCTGATTTTCCTGCTGGGCCTCATCTTCCTGACCTGGCGCCTGAACGCGGCGTTCTGGAAAGATGTGAAGTAATCACTGTTGATAGCGCGCAGCCAGGCGCGGCCCGTTTGCAGGGCTTGAATTTTGGTTGCCGATTTGTGTAGAGTGGGCGGCATTGACTGCTACCCACTCTTTTTGATTTTTGAGGAGCCTTCCACCATGATGGTGCTTTATTCGGGAACGACCTGCCCTTTCTCTCACCGCTGCCGCTTTGTGCTGTTTGAAAAAGGCATGGACTTCGAGATCCGCGACGTGGACCTGTTCAACAAGCCCGAAGACATCAGCGTGATGAACCCCTACGGCCAAGTGCCGATTCTGGTGGAACGCGATCTGATCCTGTACGAATCGAACATCATCAACGAGTACATCGACGAGCGCTTCCCCCATCCGCAGCTGATGCCAGGCGACCCGGTGGAGCGCGCCCGCGTGCGCCTGTTCCTGCTGAACTTCGAAAAGGAACTGTTCACCCATGTGCACACGCTGGAAGAGCGCGGCACCAAGGGTAACGAAAAAGCCCTGGAAAAGGCCCGTTCGCAAATCCGCGACCGCCTGACGCAGATGGCCCCGGTGTTCCTGAAGAACAAGTTCATTCTGGGCGAGAATTTCTCGATGCTGGACGTGGCGATTGCTCCGCTGCTGTGGCGCCTGGATTACTACGGTATTGAGCTGTCGAAGAACGCAGCGCCGCTGCTCAAGTACGCCGAGCGCATCTTCTCGCGCCCCGCCTACATCGAAGCGCTGACGCCCTCTGAAAAGGTCATGCGCAAGTAAGAACCGCAGGCCCGGCCGTTGCCGGGCCGGTGCGCGGGTGCGAATCCGCCGCCGCAAGAAAGTGCCTCATGAGTGAAATCCAGACAACGTCGACCCAGCCGTACCTGATCCGTGCCTGGGTGGAATGGTGCAATGACAATGGCCTGACGCCGTACCTGAGCGTGCGCGTGGACAAGACCGTGCAGGTGCCGCGCGAGTTCGTCAAGGATGGCGAGATCGTGCTCAACATCAGCTACGACGCGACCAACGCACTCAAGCTGGGCAACGACTTCATCGAGTTCACCGCCCGCTTTGGCGGTGTGCCACGCGAAATCATGATCCCGGTCAGCCGCGTGATCGCTATTTTTGCGCGTGAAACCGGCCAGGGCATGGGCTTTCCGCCACCCGAAGACCTGCTGGCGGACGACGCCGAACACGCCATGCAAGCGCTGGAACAGGCCGAGGACGCGGAAGCCGGCGACGGCGAACCCGCTGCCAGCGGCGCGCCGGTGATGCAGATTGTCTCGTCCAGCGACGAGCTGCCCGAAGGCGACGGCCCGGGCAAACCGCCCAAGCCTGGCAAGCCTTCGCTCAAGCTCGTGAAATAGTCGCACATCGGCATTTTTGCGAACAATCCCGTATAGAATGCCGCATGTTGCCGGTTTAGCTCAGTTGGTAGAGCAACCGCCTTGTAAGCGGTAGGTCATCAGTTCGATTCCGATAACCGGCACCACAGACATCCCAGGCCGTTCGTTGATATTCAGCGAACGGCCTTTGTTTTTGCGGCAAATGCCGTCAATAGCTGGGGCGCATGCCTTGCAGTCTCTTGCGCAGCGGCCGGTTTGCGGTCTGGGCAGCGTTCAATAGCTGCTGGGCGCGCGCAGTACTTTCAGGCGAATATCGGCCGTAGGGTAGCCTTTGACGCGCAGGTGCGCGGCCATGGCGGGCACCAGTTGTTTGAGCTTGGCGGCGCAGGCATTGTTGGCGACCAGCAGGCACCACTGATCACCCTCGATCGGGCCGGGCTTGATGGCAGGGCGCAGCATGGGCGGAATGAGAAATTCCACCAGTTTGTAACGCGCCGACGACTCGCGCGTGAGCGCCACCAGGCTGGCAAGCGAGGGCGCTTCGCTGGCAGCTTGTTCAACGGTAATGGCGTAATGGCGGCGGTTGGACTGAATCATGGCGGCTCGGGCAGGCGGGTGGCGTGAAAGCCATACTATGCAATGTACCTGCCACAACGCATTCTAGTCAGGGTTGTAGAATGTTTTATTTGGCAGGTGCTGCAGCCGGTATTGAATCCGGGTGCATTGTCTCCATCTGACACAACTCTAAACACTAGGAATTCCGGTCGCATGGCGGGGTTGGCCACAGAGCTGGCCCGCGTCTTGTGGTTCTGTTCGCATGGCAACCAACTTCTTCACCAAAATTTTTGGCAGTCGCAATGATCGCCTGCTCAAGCAATACCGCAAAGTCGTAGCGCGCATCAATGCGATGGAGCCGGAGTACGAGAAGCTCAGCGACGAGCAATTGCGTGCCAAAACGCAGGAGTTCAAAGACCGGGTGGCAGGCGGCGAATCGCTGGACAACCTGTTGCCCGAGGCCTTTGCCGTGGTGCGCGAAGGCTCCAAGCGCGTGATGAAGATGCGCCATTTCGACGTGCAGATGCTCGGCGGCATGGCTTTGCACTACGGCAAGATTGCCGAAATGCGCACCGGTGAAGGCAAAACCCTGACCGGCACCTTGCCCGTGTACCTGAACGCGCTGTCCGGCAAGGGCGTGCACGTGGTGACGGTGAACGATTACCTGGCCACGCGCGATGCGACCTGGATGGGGCGTTTGTACAATTTTCTGGGCCTGTCGGTAGGTATCAACCTGTCGCAACTGCCCAAACACGAAAAGCAGGCGGCTTACGGTTCCGACATTACCTACGGCACCAACAACGAATACGGTTTTGACTACCTGCGCGACAACATGGTGCAGGACAAGGGCGAGCGCGTGCAGCGTAAGCTCAATTTCGCCATCGTCGACGAAGTGGACTCGATCCTGATCGATGAAGCGCGTACGCCGCTGATCATCTCCGGCCAAGCCGAAGACCACACCGCCGCCTATCTGGCCATGCGCACCGTGGTGCCGCTGCTCACCCGCCAAGAGGGCGAGGCCGATCCGCGTACTGGCGAAGGCGTGACCAAGCCGGGCGATTTCACGGTCGACGAAAAAGGCCACCAGGTCAACCTGACCGAGCAAGGCTACGAAGCGGCTGAACGCATTCTGGCCGAAAAGGGTTTGATCCCCGAAGGCGCATCGCTGTACGACCCCAGCCATATCACCCTGGTGCACCAGCTGTTTGCCGCTTTGCGCGCCGAGCACCTGTACCACCGTGACCAGCACTATGTGGTGCAGGGCGGTGAAGTGGTGATTGTGGATGAGTTCACCGGCCGTCTGATGTCGGGCCGCCGCTGGAGCGAAGGCCTGCACCAGGCCGTGGAAGCCAAGGAAGGCGTGGAAATCCAGGCCGAGAACCAGACCATGGCCTCGATCACTTTCCAGAACTACTTCCGTCTCTACACCAAGCTGGGCGGCATGACGGGTACGGCCGATACCGAAGCCTACGAGTTCCAGGAAATCTACGGTCTGGAAACCGTGGTGATCCCGCCCAACCGCCCCAGCAAGCGCGACGACCAGCTGGATCGCGTCTACAAAACCACGCCGGAAAAGTACGTGGCGGCCATTGCCGACATCCGCGAATGCTACGAGCGCGGCCAGCCCGTGCTGGTGGGTACGACCTCGATCGAAAACTCCGAGATCATCGACCAGCTGCTGAACAAGGAAAACCTGCCGCACCAGGTGCTGAACGCCAAGCAGCACGAGCGCGAGGCGGACATCATCGCCCAGGCCGGCCGCCCCGGCATGATCACCATTGCCACCAACATGGCCGGTCGTGGCACCGACATTGTGCTGGGCGGCAATATTGAAAAACAGGTGGCAGCGATCGAGTCTGACGAAGCGCTGTCCGAGGCCGAGCGCAAGAGCAAGGTGGAAGCCCTGCGTGCCGAGTGGAAGCTGGAGCACGACAAGGTGACCGAGCTGGGCGGCCTGCGCATCATCGCCACCGAGCGCCATGAATCGCGCCGTATCGACAACCAGCTGCGTGGCCGTGCCGGCCGCCAGGGCGACAAGGGTTCGTCGCGCTTCTACCTGTCGCTCGACGACCAGCTGATGCGCATTTTTGCCGGTGACCGCGTCAAGGCCATCATGGAACGCCTGAAGATGCCCGACGGCGAAGCCATTGAAGCCGGTATCGTGACCCGCTCCATCGAAAGCGCCCAGCGCAAGGTGGAAGCGCGCAACTTCGACATGCGCAAGCAGCTGTTGGAGTACGACGACGTGGCCAACGACCAGCGCAAGGTGATCTACCAGCAGCGCAACGAGATTCTGGACGCGGAAGACCTGTCGCCGATGATCGACGGCATGCGTGACAGCACCTTGGCCGATGTGGTGCGCCAGTACGTGCCCGAGCAGTCGATGGAAGAGCAGTGGGATCTGGCTGGCCTGGAGAAGACGCTGCGCGAAGACTGGCAGATCGATCTGCCGCTGACGCAGCTGCTCGACAGCTCGGAATCGCTGACCGACGAAGAGATTGAAGAAAAAGTGGTGGTCGAAGGCGCCCGCCTGTTCAACGGCAAGTTGGAGCAGGCTGGCAAAGAGAACTTCATGCAGTTCATGCGTGCGGTGCTGCTGCAGACGCTGGATTCGACCTGGCGCGATCACCTGGCCGCACTCGATTACCTGCGCCAAGGCATCCACCTGCGTGGCTATGCGCAAAAGCAGCCCAAGCAGGAATACAAGCGCGAAGCTTTCGAGCTGTTCCGCCAGCTGATTGACCAGGTCAAGAACCAGGTCACGCGCGTGATGATGTCGGTGCAGATCCGCTCGCCTGAGCAGCTCGACGAAGCCACCGAGCAGCTCGAGCAAAGCAATGCCCGCATGAACAATGTGAGCTACAGCGGCGCGCAAGAGCCTTCGGCGCAAGAAGCCGAAGCCCAAGAGCCGCTGGATCTGCCCGAAGGCATGCGCGTAGCGCGCAACGACCCTTGCCCCTGCGGCAGCGGCAAGAAATTCAAGCTCTGCCACGGTAAACTGTCCTGATACCGCATGGCTGACGACAACGGGCTTTGCACTGCCGCAGAGCCCGTTTTTTTCATGGTTTCCCCCTTTTCTGTCTCTACCCTGGAAAGACTGATATGCCCGTCAATTTGAAAGCCCCCGTGGCGCAAGATCTGGCCCCCATCGCCGGTGTACGCATTGGTGTGACGGAGGCCGGCGTGCGCAAGGCCAACCGCAAAGACCTGACTGTTTTCCTGCTGGACGAAGGCAGCCATGTGGCTGGCGTGTTCACCAAGAACCGCTTCTGCGCTGCACCGGTGCAGATCTGCCGCGAGCATCTGGCAGGCCAGGGCGGTAATGCCATCCGTGCCATCGTCATCAACACCGGCAATGCCAACGCTGGCACGGGCGCTGATGGCTTGGCCCGCGCCAACGCCACTTGCGATGCGCTGGCTGGTTTGCTGAAGATCGATGCCAAGCAGGTGCTGCCTTTCTCGACCGGTGTGATCATGGAGCCGCTGCCGGTGGACCGCATCACGGCCGGCCTGCCAGCCGCCATTGCCGACGCCAAGGCCGACCACTGGGCCAAGGCCGCCGAAGGCATCATGACTACTGACACCATTCCCAAGGCGTTTTCCGCCCAGGCGGTGGTGGGCGGCAAGACCGTGCACGTGACCGGCATCAGCAAGGGTGCGGGCATGATTCGCCCCAACATGGCCACCATGCTGAGCTTTTTGGCTACCGATGCCGCCATTGATGCGGCCCTGCTGCCTGCGCTGGCCAAGGAACTGGCCGACCAATCCTTCAACCGCATCACGATCGATGGCGATACCTCAACCAATGACTCGTTCGTGGTGGTGGCTACCAACCAGGCCGGCAACGCCGCGGTGAGCGACTGGAACAGCGCTGACGGCAAGGCTTTGATGGCTGCGCTGCGCGAAGTAGCGCAAAAGCTGGCGCAAGCGATTGTGCGCGACGGCGAGGGTGCCACCAAGTTCATCCAGATCGACGTCGAGCAAGGCAAGACCGAAGAGGAATGCCGCCTGGTGGCCTATGCGATTGCGCACTCGCCGCTGGTGAAAACTGCTTTCTTTGCCAGCGACCCTAACCTGGGCCGCATCCTGGCTGCCGTGGGTTACGCCGGCATTGAAGACCTGGACCAGACGCAGATCGAGCTGTTCCTGGACGATGTGCATGTGGCCACCAAGGGCGGCCGCAAGGCGGAGTACCAGGAAGCTGATGGCCAGCGCGTGATGAAGCAGCAAGAGATTGTGGTGCGCGTGCAGCTGGGCCGTGGCAATGCCAAGACCACGCTGTGGACCTGCGACCTGAGCCACGACTACGTCAGCATCAACGCGGATTACCGCTCCTGACAGGTGCTGCGGCAGCTTGGCTTGGGCCGGCTGCCGTTTGCGCTGCAATCCATGGCGGAGTAGTTGTTGGCGCTTGCCGGGCTGGGGTTTCGACCGGGTATCGGTTCAACACCCAGCGGAGTCAAGCGCTGCCAGCTACGCCAGACATACCAACAACACCTCCGAGACAACGAGCGCTTGCATGACCACGCCTTCCGACGCCTTCTCTGCCATTGCGGCTCCCTTGAACCAGCTGGTGCAACGCGCCGAGCAACTGATGCAGCGCATCGAAGCGGTGCTGCCACAGCCTTTGCAGGCGCCGACAGACTGGAATGAGGCCATCGCTTGGCGCTACCGCAAGCGTGCTAACGGCTGCGGCGCATTGGAGCCGGTGCGCCACGTGGGTGCCATGCAGTTGAGTGATTTGCAGAATATTGACGTCCAAAAGGACAAAATTGCGCGCAATACGGAGCAGTTTGTCCAAGGGCGGACGGCGAACAACGTGCTCTTGACGGGCGCGCGCGGCACCGGCAAGTCGTCGCTGATCCGCGCTTGCCTGCACGCTTATGCGCCGCAGGGCTTGCGCTTGATCGAAGTCGACAAGGCCGATCTGACGGACTTGCCCGATATTGTCGACGTGGTGGCGGGCCGGCCCGAGAAATTCATTATCTACTGCGATGACCTGAGCTTTGAAGAAGGCGAGCCCGGCTATAAGGCCATGAAGTCGATTCTGGACGGCTCGGTCTCGGCAGCCACGCCGAACGTGCTGGTCTACGCCACCAGCAACCGCCGCCATCTGCTGCCCGAGTACATGACCGACAACCTGGCCCAGCAAAAGGGCGAAGACGGTGAAATTCACCCCGGCGAGGTGGTGGAAGAGAAGATTTCGCTCTCTGAGCGTTTTGGCCTGTGGGTGAGCTTTTACCCGTTCAGCCAAGACGAATACCTGCGCGTGGTGGCGCAATGGCTGTCCGCGCTAGGCGTGGCAGAGGCGGAGATTGAAGCGTCGCGCCCCGAAGCCTTGGTATGGGCGCTGGAGCGCGGCTCGCGTAGCGGCCGTGTGGCGCACCAATTTGCCCGCGACTGGGCGGGCCGTAGCAACCGCCAGGCCGAAGGCCGTGTGCGTATTGCCGATGTGCACGATTTGAGCGAAGAAGCCGAGGAAGACTGAAGCTGGCGCCAAGACACGGGCGGCTTTGTTGGTCGCCCGAAATGGAAAGATATAGTGACTGAGTTATCCACAACCCCGAGCCCTGTTCGCCAACACACCGAAGTGGCGGTGGGCGTGCTGATCCGCGAAAGCGACAACGCGCTCTTGATCACCAGCCGCCCTGCGGGCAAGCCGCGCGCGGGCTGGTGGGAGTTTCCTGGTGGCAAGCTGGAAGCAGGCGAAACCGTGGAGCAGGCGCTGCGCCGCGAGCTGCAGGAGGAGCTGGGCATCACCATTGGCAACTGCATCGCCTGGAAGGTGACCGAGCACGACTATCCGCACGCCTTGGTGCGTTTGCACTGGTGCAAGGTGACGCAGTGGAGCGGAGCGTTTGAAATGCGCGAAGGCCAGCAAATGGCCTGGCAACAGTTGCCGCTGACGGTGCGGCCGGTGCTGGAGGGGTCTTTCCCTGTGCTGGAATGGCTCAGCGAAGAGCGCGGTTTGCCGTTTGATGTGGATTTGTACGCCAAGGATTTGCCTGCCGCGTGAGCTGCAGGCAGATTGGCTTATTCAATCTTCCAGCCGCGGGTCGCCGTAAGGCTTGTCTTCGGGCGGAGTCTGGGCTGGCACGCGAAACTCTTCATTGCCCCAGGCGCCCAGGTCGATCAGCTTGCAGCGTTCACCGCAGAACGGGCGAAAGCGGTTGCTTTTGGCAAAGGTGGACGGGCCGCCGCACTGGGGGCAGGTGATGGCGGGCAGGTCGTATTCCGGGGTGTTGCTCATGCAGCGATTGTAGGGCGCAGGGCAGCAAGCCAGCGCCTGTCAGGCGCACAAGACCATTTCGTACTGGCCGTCATCCTGGGCTAGTACCAACTGGCCGTTGTCGGCCTTGTGCAGCATGCGGATCGAGATCATCAGGCGATTGCCACTGATCTCGGGCACCAGGCCGCTGCTTGGGTCAAGCTGCAAACGCAGGAGCTGGTAGGTGCGGCCTTGCGGCAGGTTTTGCTGGAACTGGCCGCGTACGGTGGCAATGCGCTGCGGCGTGCCTGAATCGCGGAACAGGCGCAGCAGCAGGAACAAGGCGCTGGCCAGCGGTGCGAACGGCTCTGTCCAGCGCTGCAGATCGGCGCGGCGCAATTCGCTGTCGGCATGCAGCCAGGTGTGGTAGCTGGGCAGATCGAAGGTACAGGTGCCGCCAGGAATGCCCGAGCGGTTGCGTATGGCCATCAGCCATTCGTTCTCGATCAGCAACTGGCTGGGTTTGCCATTTTGCTCGCGCAACTGGGTGTGGGCGGTGTCGATCTGGGCAATGACTTTGTCGAGCATGTCGACGGCGATCATCGGGCTGGCACGGTAGGCGTTGAACTGCTGGCGCTGGCGCTCCAGGTCTTTCAGCAGATCGGCCTTGAGGTCGGTGCGCGACGCTACATCCATGATTTCGAACAGCGTGGTGATCGCAAAATGGTGATCAACATCACTGTTGCGTTGCAAGAGCACATCCAGACGGCGCAGCAAATACTCCAACCGCAGGTAGGAGCGCACGCGTTCGTTGAAGGGGTACTCGTAAACAATCACGGAATAGGTGGCTTGGCTAAAGAGAATCGGGAATGGCTGCTATCAAATCATTGTATAGGTGACGCACTTGCTCGCCTAGCGCCTGTAACGACAGTGTTTCATTCCAGAGCACCCAATCGGCTTTTTGCAGGCGCTGCCGGCGGCTGGCCTGCTGGGCCATGATGGCCTGTATGGCTTCGGGTGCCAGCTGGTTGCGTTGCTGCACGCGGGCGATTTGTGTGCTTTCGAGACAGTCGACCACCACCACCTGGTCAAGTTGGGGGCTCCAGGTGCTGGATTCGGCCAGCAACGGAATGTCGAAAATCACCAAGGGTGAATCGGTGTGCACGCAGGCTTGCTCGTACTGCTCAGCAATGCTGCACTTGATGAGCGGGTGCAAGATGCCTTCGAGGCGCTGTTTGTACGCAGGGTCTTGGAAGACCGCTTCGCGCATGGCAGCCCGGTCCAAGGCTTGCTCGGCATTGATGAAGCGATCGCCGAACGCTTTGCGGATCGGGGTAATGGCGGCGCCGCCGGGCAAAGTCAGGCTGCGGGCGATGTGGTCGGCATCAATCAGCGCGCAGCCGAGCTGGGCGAAGTGCTGCGAAACCGTGCTCTTGCCGCTGCCGATCCCGCCGGTGACACCAATGCGCGGTTTCATCTCAGGGCTGCAGCAAGCGGTCGATGATGCCAGTGCCAAACCACATCACCAGAAAACCGGCGCCGGCCAGAAACGGGCCAAACGGGATGTAGCCGCCTTCGCGCAGGCTGGCGAAAACTTTGATGGCGATGCCGATCACGACGCCAACCAACGAGGAGAACAGGGCAATCGGAATCAAGGCTTGCCAGCCAAACCAGGCGCCCAGGGCGGCCAGCAATTTGAAGTCGCCGTAACCCATGCCTTCTTTGCCGGTGAGCAGCTTGAAAGCCCAGTAAATGCTCCATAGCGCCATATAGCCAATGGCTGCACCGTACAACGAATCTTTGAGCGGCACCGCAATCCAGCCCAGGGCACTGCACAGCAGGCCAGCCCAGAGCAAGGGCAGGGTCAGGTCGTCTGGCAGGTAGGTGGTGTCCCAGTCGATCAAGGCTGCGGTGAGCAAGACCGACGAGAAAAAGCACCAAGCCGCACCGGTGGCGCCCAGGCCCCAGCGGTGAATGCAATAGGCCCACAGCATGCCGTTGGCAATTTCTACCAGCGGGTAGCGCACCGAGATGCGCGCTTTGCACTGGCTGCACTTGCCGCCCAGAAACAACCAGCTGAGCACCGGAATGTTCTCGTACCAGCGAATCTGGTGGCCGCAATGCGGGCAGCGCGAGGCTGGCGTGCAGATGTTGAAACGTTCTTCTTTTTGCGCTTCTGCGGTACTGGGGGCTGCTGGTGTTGCATCGTCAGCCAGCAGTTCCTTGGCTTCGCGCTTCCAGCCACGCTCCAGCATCACCGGCAGGCGATAGACCACTACGTTCAAAAAACTGCCGACGAGCAAGCCCAGCAGCGTAGCTAGTGCTACATAAACCGCACCTTCTGACACGTTTAAACCACCTGGCCCATCTTGAAAATTGGCAGATACATGGCTACCACAATCCCGCCAATGATGGTGCCGAGAAACACGATGATGATGGGCTCCATCAGGCTGGACAGGCCGGCCACTGCTTCATCCACCTCGGCTTCATAGAAGTCGGCCGCCTTACCCAGCATGTGGTCAATCGCACCGGATTCTTCGCCGATGGCGCACATCTGGATCACCATGGTGGGGAACACGTTGGCGTCTGACATGGCCACCGTCAGGCTGGTGCCGGTAGAGACCTCTTGCTGGATTTTTTCGGTGGCTTCGGAAAACAGTGCGTTACCAGACGCGCCACCCACGGAGTCCAATGCTTCGACCAGGGGGACGCCGGCAGCGAACATGGTGGAGAGCGTTCGAGTCCAGCGCGCCACGCAGGACTTCTCAATCAACGGGCCAAAAATAGGGATGCGCAGCAGCAGACGGTCCATGGTTTTCTGCATTTTTTCGCTGCGCTTCCAGGCTTGCAGGAAGAAATAGATGGCACCGCCAATGCCAAAAAAGATCAGGTACCAGTATTTGACAAAGAAATCGCTCATGCCCATGACGAACAGAGTGGGGGCGGGCAAGTCGGCACCAAATGCAGAAAATACCTCTTTGAATGCCGGGATCACAAAGATCATGATCACCGTCACCACGATAAAAGCGACGATCACGACGGCTGTCGGGTACATCAGCGCCGAGCGGATCTTGCTCTTGATGGACTCGGTCTTTTCCATGTAGGTGGCCAAGCGGTCCAACAGGCCTTCCAAAATACCGGCCGCTTCACCGGCTTCCACCAGGTTGCAGTACAGCGCATTGAAATACATGGGGTGGCGACGGAAGGCGGTGCTCAGCGATGAGCCCGATTCCACATCGCTGCGCACCTCGTTGAGCAGCTTGGTCACGCTGGCGTTGGTGCTGCCTCGGCCCACAAGATCGAAGGCTTGCAGCAAAGGCACGCCGGCCTTCATCATGGTGGCCAACTGGCGCGTGAACAGCGCGATATCTTTGGGCTTGATCTTCTTGCCCGAGCGCATGCGGCGCTTTTTGATTTTCGACGGCAGAATGCCCTGGCGGCGCAGGCTCGCAATGACCTGGTTTTCGCCGCCAGCGCGTGTTTCACCTCGGACAATCTTGCCGTTGCGGTCCTTGCCTTCCCATTCGTAAACGGTTTCGTTCGAGGCCTTTTTGGTGCTGGTTGTTTTGGTTGCCATTTCTCCCTGCCCTCATTGCTTTATTCGTTGGTGACGGCCAGAACCTCTTCGAGCGAGGTCAATCCTTTTTTCACTTTGTGCAAGCCCGAAGTTCGCAGCGATCGCACGCCCTCGGCCTGCGCCTGCTCGGCAATCTCCAGTGCACTGCCATCGCGCAAGATGATGCGCTGCATTTCTTCGGAAATCGGCATCACCTGGTAGATGCCTACCCGTCCTTTATAGCCATTGTTGCAGGCTTCACAGCCGACGGGCTCGTACGGCATCCAGGTGCCATCCAGGTCTTCCTCCTGGAAACCGGCTTCCAACAGATTCTCGTGGGGAATCTCGGTGGGGCGCTTGCAATTGGGGCACAGACGCCGTGCCAAGCGCTGGGCCGTGATCAAAATGACGCTGGAGGCAATATTGAACGGCGCAATGCCCATGTTGCGCATACGCGTCAAAGTGGTGGGCGCGTCGTTGGTGTGCAAGGTCGACAGCACCAAGTGGCCGGTTTGTGCGGCCTTGATCGAGATGTCGGCGGTTTCCAGGTCGCGGATTTCACCGACCATGATGATGTCCGGGTCCTGGCGCAGAAATGCCTTGAGCGCTACGGCAAACGTGAGCCCGGCCTTGTCGTTGACGTTGACCTGGTTGACGCCCGGCAGGTTGATTTCTGACGGATCTTCTGCCGTGGAAATATTGACGCCGGGGGTGTTGAGGATGTTCAGGCAGGTGTAGAGCGACACCGTTTTGCCCGAACCGGTGGGGCCGGTCACCAAAATCATGCCGTAGGGACGGCCGATGGCGGTGAGCAGGCGCTCTTTCTCTTCGGGCTCGTAACCCAGAGCATCAATGCCCAGCTTGGCGCTGCTCGGGTCCAGAATACGGATCACGATCTTTTCGCCAAACAAGGTGGGCAAGGTGCTGACACGGAAGTCGATCACCCGGTCCGGCCCAATCTTCATCTTCATGCGACCGTCTTGCGGCACGCGCTTTTCTGAAATGTCCAAGCGTGAGATCACCTTGATACGCGAGGCCAGCTTGTCTTTGATACCGGTGGGCGGTGAGGCAATTTCGCGCAACTCGCCGTCGACGCGAAAACGGATGCGGTACTGGTGCTCGTATGGTTCGAAATGCAAGTCGGAGGCTCGCATATTGAAGGCATCGATCAGCATCTTTTGCAGAAAGCGGACGATGGGCGCATCTTCGACATCGTTTTCGTCTGCATTGCCGGAATCGCTGGCGGCGGCGTCTTGGTCCTCTTCGAACTCATTCAAATTGACGTCGCCGACCATGGCGCTGACGTTATCGCCGCCCTGCTTGCCAATCGCCTCCAGGGCTCTGACCACCTTGGCGTGCTCGGCCAACACCCAGTCCACACTCAGTTGCGTGGTGAACTTGATCTGCTCGGCCACCGAATGGTCGGTCGGGTCGGCCGTGGCCACCACCAAGCGGTTGCCGCGCTTGGCCAGCGGCACGATTTTGTTGGCGGCTGCCAGCTTGGCATCAAGCAGGTTGTCGGGCAGGCGCGCCAGATCAATGGCGTCCAGATCTATCAGAGGCGCGGCATAGACTGAAGAGATGATGCTGGCGACATCGCTGCCGGAGACGGCGCCACTGGTGGCCAGTTCGCCGATAAAGCTGTTTTTGTTTTTCAGGCTGCTGGCATACAAGGCCTCGGCCTTGGGAAGCGGCAGCTTGCCGCTGGCGACCAGGGCACGTGCGATGCCCGGTAGCGCAATAGCTTGGGATGGGGATGAAGTATTGTTGTCAGCCATTAATCGGGTACGCCTATCGTCGATAGCCTCTCTGCGTATGACGGAAACTGTAGCAGTTGTTCAGGATTTCCACAAAAAAAGCACAGCCCGCCACTGCGCTTTGCAGTGGAAGTACGACAGTTTGCTTTGCTTGACGATGCGGCGTGCAGCCGGGGGCTGCCTGGCGCGGTAAGCGACTAGACGCGTCGGCTCAGCAGCTGAGAGGCCAACTGCACCATAGCATGGGTGTGGGCGTTTTGCGGCAAGTTGCCCAGGCAATCAATGGCTTCTTGCGCTTGCTCAGCTGCAGCGCTTCGGGTGGCGTCCAGGGCACCCGTGGCTTTCACCACCTCCACAATCTGTGCCATGTCTGGGGTGGAGCCGTTTTCGATGGCGCGCACGATCATCTCGCGCTCGGGCGCTGCAGCGCGTTGCATGGCAATGATCAGCGGCAGGGTGACTTTGCCTTCACGCAGATCGTCGCCGATGTTTTTGCCCATCACCGCAGTGTCTCCGTCGTAATCCAGCGCGTCATCAATCACCTGGAAGGCTGTACCCAGAGCGCGACCATAGTTGGCGCAGGCGGCTTCGGTGGCTTCGTCGGCATTGGCCAACACGGCGGCCAGGCGTGAACTTGCTTCGAACAGCTTGGCAGTCTTGGAGCGGATCACCGTCAGATAGCCGGCTTCGTCCAGGTCCACGTTGTGGGTGTTGATCAGCTGCTGCACCTCGCCTTCGGCAATGATGTTGGTGGCTTCCGACAAGATTTGCATGACGCGCATGTTGTCGGCGTCCACCATCATCTGGAAGGCGCGCGAGTGCAGAAAGTCGCCCACCAGCACGCTGGCGGCATTGCCAAAGCTCTCATTGGCCGTGGGCTTGCCGCGTCGCATGGTGGATTCGTCGACCACATCGTCATGCAGCAAGGTGGCCGTGTGGATGAATTCCACCACGGCCGCCAGGTTGAAATGCTGGTCGCCCTTGTATCCCAGAGCGCCAGCCATCATCAGCAGCAAGGCTGGGCGCAGGCGCTTGCCGCCGGCCGAAATGATGTAGTGTGCGATCTCGCCAATCAGCGGTACCGAGGAGTCCAGCCGTCGTGCGATCACGGCGTCTACCTGGCGCATATCGTCGGCGACCAGGCTCAAAGGGTTGGTGGAAGCGGTGGTGGTGGACTCGGACAAGGCTGCTATCTCGGTGTTTTTTATCGATCCTGCATTATAGGAAGCGCGGCAGGACCGGCTGCCGACAAGCCCTGTGGCTGATGCAGGGGAAGGGGCCTTTGTGTGGCCGGGCGCTGGGAAATCAGGTGAAACCCCAGCATGATTTGCGGGTTTGGGGCTTGCGTGCTAAAATCTTCGGCTCTTGTGAAATTTCTTTGCAAGATATTCCCCTTTAGAGGTTTTATATGTACGCGGTCATAAAAACCGGTGGCAAGCAGTATCGCGTTGCTTCCGGCGAAAAAATCAAGGTAGAACAGATTGCTGCGGACGTAGGCCAAGAAATCGTGATCGATCAAGTTTTGGCAGTCGGCGACGGCGCAGAACTGAAGATCGGCACGCCCTTGGTGTCCGGCGCAACTGTTAAGGCTACGGTGGTAGCCCATGGCAAGCACGACAAAGTGCGTATCTTCAAGATGCGTCGTCGTAAGCACTATCAGAAGCGTCAAGGCCATCGCCAGCAGTTCACCGAACTGCAAATCGGTGCGATTGCAGCTTAACAGGAGCTATATCTCATGGCACAGAAAAAAGGCGGCGGCTCTACGCGAAATGGACGTGATTCCAAGCCAAAAATGCTGGGTGTGAAGGCTTTCGGTGGTCAACTGATCAGCGCCGGCTCCATCATCGTGCGTCAGCGCGGTACCCGCATCCATCCTGGCGTCAACGTCGGTATGGGCAAGGATCACACCTTGTTTGCTCTGGTGGACGGCCACGTGTCGTTCGACACCAAGGGCGCTTTGTCCAAGCACACGGTGAACATCACCAAGGCTGCTTGAGACTGAGTCTCTCCAAGGGCTTCGGCCCTGGCCAAAGCCCCGCGTTGTCGGGGCTTTGGTGTTTTTGGGCTGGGCCCGGGTCGCTGTGAATGCGACAATAGCGGTTTCGGCATCGCCTGCGGTCCATGGGGGCCCGGCATGACAAATCCCGTGATTCCTTGCTGAAGCGGGTGGATAGCGACCATGAAATTCGTAGATGAAGCATTTATTGACATTGCAGCTGGCGATGGTGGCAATGGCTGTGTGTCGTTCCGCCACGAGAAATACAAGGAATTCGGCGGCCCGGACGGCGGGGACGGTGGCCGTGGCGGCCATGTCTACGCGCTGGCAGACGTCAACCTGAACACGCTGATCGACTACCGCTACTCGCGCCGCCATGAGGCCGAGCGCGGCGAGCACGGCAAGGGTTCGGACATGTTTGGTGCCGCTGGCAAGGACATCACCTTGCACATGCCTGTTGGCACCATCATTACCGACGCCGAGACGGGCGAGGTGCTGTTTGAGCTGCTCAATCCGGGCGAGATCATCACCATTGCCAAGGGCGGTGATGGCGGTTTTGGCAATTTGCGCTTCAAGAGCGCGATCAACCGCGCGCCGCGCCAAAAGACTCCGGGCTGGAAGGGCGAGCGCCGCAATCTGAAGCTGGAACTCAAGGTGCTGGCCGATGTGGGCTTGCTGGGCATGCCCAATGCGGGCAAATCCACCTTTATCTCGGCCGTTTCCAATGCGCGCCCCAAGATTGCAGATTACCCGTTCACCACACTGCACCCCAACCTGGGTGTGGTGCGTGTGGGCCCGGAAAAAAGCTTTGTTGTGGCTGATATTCCTGGCCTGATCGAGGGTGCTTCCGACGGTGCCGGCCTCGGCCACCAGTTCTTGCGTCACTTGCAGCGCACCCGTTTGTTGCTGCACGTGGTGGATTTGGCACCTTTTGACGAAGGTGTGGATCCGGTGGCGCAGGCCAAGGCCATCGTGCAAGAGCTGAAAAAGTACGACGAAGAGCTCTACAACAAGCCGCGTTGGCTGGTGCTGAACAAGCTGGACATGGTTCCCGAGGACGAGCGCGCTGCCAAGGTGAAAGATTTCGTCAAGCGCTACAAGTGGAAGGGTCCGGTGTTTGAGATTTCGGCCCTGACGCGCGAAGGCTGTGAGCCGCTGATCAAGGAAATCTTCCAGTTTGTGCACACCATGCAAAAGGCCGAGCAGCAGCCCGAAGAGGTGGATCCGCGCTTTGTTGAGGGCGCGGAGCACAGTGAGCAGCCCGATTATTCGGACGATCCCCGTTTTGCGCCGCGCGATTAAGCAACGCTCGCGGGCGGCCAAGACGCTCTTTTATTGATAGCTGCTAGCGCCTGCCAGCTGGGCGCAAAAACGAAAACTAGCAAAATGGCATCGAATGTATTGCGCGACGCTCGTCGCATCGTGGTCAAGGTCGGCTCCAGCCTGGTGACAAACGAGGGCAAGGGCCTGGACGAGGGGGCGATCACCGAGTGGAGCCGCCAGCTGGCTGCCCTGGTGCATGGCGATGACGGCATCAAGCGCGAAGTCATCATGGTCTCCAGTGGTGCCGTGGCCGAAGGCATGAAGCGCCTGGGCTGGCACCAGCGCCCCAAGGAAATTCATGAGCTGCAGGCCGCTGCCGCCGTGGGTCAGATGGGTCTGGTGCAGATGTACGAAACCAAGCTGCGCGAGCAAAACCTGGGCAGCGCCCAAGTGCTGCTGACCCATGCCGATCTGGCCGACCGCGAACGTTATTTGAACGCCCGCGTCACGCTGCTGACTTTGCTGCACCTGGGCGTGGTGCCGGTGATCAACGAAAACGACACCGTCGTCAACGATGAAATCAAGTTTGGCGACAACGACACTCTGGGCGCCTTGGTAGCCAACCTGGTGGAAGCCGATGCGTTGGTCATCTTGACCGACCAGAAGGGTTTGTACACTGCCGATCCACGCAAGAACCCGGATGCCGAGTTCGTGCACGAGGCGCAAGCCGGTGACCTGAAGCTGGAGGCCATGGCTGGCGGTGCAGGCAGCGGTATCGGCAAGGGCGGCATGCTCACCAAGATTCTGGCTGCCAAGCGTGCCAATGGCTCGGGTGCATCCACCGTGATCGCCTGGGGCCGAGAGAAAGACGTGCTTTTGCGTCTGGTGGCGGGCGAAGCCATTGGTACTTTGTTGGTTGCCGATACGCACAAGAACCAGGCGCGCAAACAGTGGATGATGGACCACCTGCAAATGCACGGCTATGTGACGGTGGATGCAGGCGCTGCGCAAAAACTGCGTGGCGAAGGCAAGAGCCTGCTGCCCATTGGCATGGTCAGCGTGCATGGCGAGTTCTCGCGCGGCGAGGTCATCGGTGTGCGCGATCCGGAAGGTGTCGAACTGGCCCGTGGGCTGGCCAACTACAGCAGTGCCGAGGCGCGCCGCCTGTGCCGCAAGCCTTCGAGTGAGTTTGAGCAACTGCTGGGCTATACCGGTGAGCCCGAAATGTTGCACCGCGACAATATGGTGCTGACCGGGTTCTGATTCCTGTCATTGGCGGCGTTTGGCTGCCAAGCTGCTGCCTAAAGCAAGAAAAAGCGCCGAATTCGGCGCTTTTTGCATTTTGCTTGCTGCCTCAGGCTTGGCCCTCGGGCGGCTGGCGCGTGGCATTGGCCGGGTCCGGGTCAAAGCTGGCGCCAGGCGGCAACTCCATCTCCTGCATCATGCGCAAAGGCGAGTGGTAGCTGACCGAGGCGGTGACGGACACCTGCAGCGTTTCAGTCACCACATGCGCTGCCGGCCCGTGGTTGTATTGATCAGCGTGCTCGCCATTGTGTTGCTGGCGCGCGTTGCTGCGCAGATAGCGGTTGCGTGGATCTTGGCGCGGTACAAAGCGTGACAATTCGGTCAGCGCCATCTCGTACACGCCGCGCTTGAACTCCACCACCACATCCAGCGGCACCCAGTAATCGTTCCAACGCCAGGCGTCGAACTCCGGGTGGCTGGTGGCGCGCAGGTTCAGGTCCCAATCGTGGCCGGTTAACTGGAGCAAAAACCATATTTGCTTTTGTCCGCGATAATAGCCTCTTGCATCGCGTCGGATAAAGCGCTCGGGCACCTCGTAGCGCAGCCAGTCGCGCGTTCTAGCCACAATACGGACATGCTCTGGTCGCAAGCCCACTTCTTCATGCAGCTCTCGAAACATCGCCTGCTCGGGGGTTTCTCCACGGTCGATACCGCCCTGCGGAAACTGCCAGCTGTGGGTGCGGATGCGCTTGCCCCAAAACACCTGATTGCGCTGGTTGAGCAGGATGATGCCGACGTTAGGCCTAAAGCCGTCTCGGTCCAGCATAATCTAACCCCAATTTTTTAAACTGCGTCCATTATGCCTGCGCCTTGAATCCATCTTCAAGGGGGCAACTACTAGGCTTATTGCTACAGACTATGAAAGCTTCGCAATTCCTCATTTCGACCCTCAAAGAAGCGCCTGCAGACGCCGAGATCGCCAGCCACCAGCTGATGACCCGCGCCGGCATGATCAAAAAGCTCGGCGCCGGCATCTACAACTACATGCCCATGGGCCTGCGCGTGATCCGCAAGGTCGAGGCCATCGTTCGTGAAGAAATGAACCGCGCCGGCGCCATCGAAGTGACGATGCCCGTGGTGCAGCCCGCCGAGCTGTGGCAAGAGACTGGCCGTTTCGAGAAAATGGGCCCCGAGCTGCTGCGCATCCAAGACCGCCATGGACGCGATTTCGTCATCCAGCCCACCTCGGAAGAAGTGGTGACGGACATTGCCCGCCAAGAGTTCAAGAGCTACAAGCAGCTGCCCAAGAACCTCTACCAGATCCAGACCAAGTTCCGCGACGAGCGCCGTCCTCGCTTTGGCCTGATGCGCGGCCGCGAGTTCATCATGAAGGACGCTTACTCCTTCGACAAAGACCGCGATGCAGCGCAAATCAGCTACCAAACCATGCGCGCCGCTTACAAGCGCATTTTTGACCGCTTTGGCCTGCAATACCGCGCCGTGCGCGCCGACAGCGGCGCCATTGGTGGCGACCTGAGCGAGGAGTTCCAGGTGATCGCCGCTACCGGCGAAGACGCCATCGTCTACTGCCCCAACAGCGATTACGCGGCCAATATCGAAAAGGCCGAAAGCCTGGCGCCCACGCAAGCGCGCCCTGCCGCCAGCCAAGCCATGGCCAAAACGGCTACGCCCGGCAAGAGCACTTGCGCCGATGTGGCAGCCTTGCTGAACCTGCCTTTGCAAAATACCGTCAAATCGCTGGTGTTGGCTACCGATGAGCGCAGCGATAAGGGCGATATCGTGCAATCGCAAGTTTGGCTGCTCTTGCTGCGTGGTGACCACGAGATGAACGAGATCAAGGTGGGCAAGGTGCCTGGCCTGGCCGATTTCCGCTTTGCGACCACGGCCGAGATTGAGGAGCACTTTGGTTGCCAGCCTGGCTACCTGGGCCCGATCAACCTGAAAAAACCCGTCAAGCTGGTGGTGGACCGCGACGTGGCCGTGATGGCCGACTGGGTGTGCGGCGCCAACGAGGTGGATTTCCACATCACCGGCGTCAACTGGGGCCGCGATCTGCCCGAGCCCACCGTGGTGGCCGACCTGCGCAACGTGGTGGCGGGCGACAAGTCGCCCGACGGTGCTGGCGAGCTGGCGATTGAGCGCGGTATCGAGATTGGTCACGTGTTCTACCTGGGCACCAAGTACTCCAAGGCCATGAACGCCAATTTCCTTGATGAAAACGGCAAGGCAGCCCCGTTCGAGATGGGTTGCTACGGCATTGGCGTCACGCGCTTGCCAGCTGCGGCCATCGAGCAGAACCACGACGAGCGCGGCATCATCTGGCCCGACGCAATTGCGCCCTTCTCTGTGGTGGTTTGCCCCATCGGCTGGGACCGCAGCGAAGCCGTGCAGGCTGCAGCCCAAAAGCTACACGCAGACTTGCTGGCTGCCGGTGTCGATGTGATACTGGACGACCGCGGCGAGCGCCCTGGCGCCATGTTCGCCGATTGGGAGCTGATTGGTGTGCCGCACCGCCTGGTGTTGGGCGACCGTGGCCTGCAAGAAGGCATGGTCGAGTACCAGCACCGCCGCGATACCGCTGCCACCAAGGTGCCGGTGGCCGAGGTGCTGGCGTTTATCACCAGCCGCGTCAAAGCATAAGCAAAGCCTAGAACAGCGCAAAGCGCAGCAATAGCAAAGAGGGAAGAGCATACAGATGTCGGGTTCGTCCATTGTTCACACCGCAGGCGTGTCGCGCCGTGCGGCCATGGCTTCCGTGCTGGCTGGGCCAGGCGCTTGGCTGGCCGCGCCACAGGCTGCGCATGCGGGCGGCCAGCTGGAAGAACCCTTGATCGACTCGGTACGCTCGGCCTTGAGTGCGGCCATCAACAGCGCCGCGCCGCCCGAACCGGTGTTTGTCTCGACCGAGGCCAAGATCCGCTACCTGCGCTGGCTGGGCTCAATGAGCGACCGCCTGCGCCGCCGCAAGCCCGATTGGGAAGTGCGCCGCGATTTTCTACAGACCATCTGGTATGAGGCCAAGCGCGCCCGGCTCGACGAATCGCTCGTGCTCGGCCTGGTGCAAGTGGAAAGCGGCTTCCGTAAATACGCGGTTTCGCCTGTTGGTGCACGCGGCTATATGCAGGTGATGCCGTTCTGGACGCGCGTCATCGGCGATGGCGATCCGGGCAAGCTCTTCCACATGCAGACCAATCTGCGTTTTGGCTGCGTGATTCTGCGCCACTATATCGACCGCGAAAACGGCGACCTGTTCATGGCCCTGGGCCGCTACAACGGCAGCCGAGGCAAGGATACGTACCCGAATCTGGTGTTTGGCGCACAGCGCCAGTGGCAGTTCGAGAACAAGACCGAAGCCTGATTTCGCCTCAAGCACTCCCCAGCAAAAAGCCACCTCAGCGGTGGCTTTGTTTTGTCTGCTTTCAAGGCTGCGCACACGGTTTTATCGCATCAGCGTATCAGCGCTGAATACTAGGCGGTACCGGTGTGTCGGCGGCTTTGTGCGGATCTACTTCTGTTACCAGCACCTGGTCGATGCGGTAGCTGTCCACGTCCATCACCTCGAACTGGTACTTGCCCCAGACCACCTTGTCGGTGCGGCGTGGAATGCGGCGCAGCATCACCATCAAGAAGCCGCCCAGGGTTTCGTACTCGTCTGAATGCGGCAGGTCGTCGATATCAAGAGCGCGCTCCACATCTTCAATCGGCGTAATACCGTCGATCAGCCACGAAGTCTCGTCGCGGCGCACGATCAGCTCTTCGTCCACCGGGCCCACCAAGTCGCCCATCACCGTGCTCATCACGTCGTTCAAGGTGACCACGCCCACCACCAGGCTGTATTCGTTGACGATGATGGCAAAGTCCTCATGCGCCTGGCGGAACTGCGTCAGCACCTCGGCCAGCGTCAGCTTGTCGGGCACGACCAGCGCCTTGTGTACCAGTGCTTCATCGGTCAGCTTGATCGGCAGGTTGTTGAGCACACGCTGGAACAGGTCTTTGGCGTCGACATAGCCGACCACATGGTCGATATCGCCCACGCAGACCGGGTAGGTGGAGAACGGCTCTTCGGCAATGCGGGCGCGGATGATGTCGTCGCTGTCGTCCTGGTAGAAAAACGCGATGCGGTCGCGCTGCGTCATGGCCGAGCCAACGGTGCGCGAATCCAGCTCAAACACATTGGCGATCACCTGTTGCTCTTGCACCGCCAGCACGCCGGCTTTGGCACCGGCCTCGGTCATGGCCAGAATGTCTTCGTAGGTGATTTTTTCGTCGCGAATGGTGGAGAGCCCGAGCAGGCGAAACAGTCCATCGGCGCACTTGCTGTAGAACCAGACCACCGGCTTGAACAGCGTCATGCACCACTGCATGGGCTTGGAAACGCGCAGCGCCAGCACCTCGGGCTCGGCCATCGACAAGCGCTTGGGCAGCAGATCGGCCAAC
Source organism: Comamonas trifloxystrobinivorans (assembly GCF_043359985.1). NCBI lineage: Bacteria > Pseudomonadati > Pseudomonadota > Betaproteobacteria > Burkholderiales > Comamonadaceae > Comamonas > Comamonas trifloxystrobinivorans. The sequence continues at coordinate 70,140 of NZ_JBHZGV010000014.1, read as the reverse complement.
AAGATAAAGAGCGAGGTAACGACGCTGAACGAGAACAAAAAGCCCACGGTCTGCGCGGTAGACGGCGCCAGCCAATGCTCTGCCAAGCCGGCAGCAAACGGGCTGAGCGCACCTTCGCCCACAATACCGCCCAAAATCGCTACCGCGTTCTGGCCCACTTGCACCACGGTGAAGTACTCGCCGGGCTGCTCTTGCACCTTCATCACCCGTTCGGCGCGAGGGTCTCCGTCATCAACCATTTGCCGCAATCGCAGGCGGCGCGAAGCGGCCAGCGAGATCTCCGCCATGGAGAAAAAGGCGCTGAAACCAATCAGCAAGGCAATGGTGAGGAGACTCTGCGTCAAATTCATAAGCAAACCTGTTGGAGCAGTGCAGACCGGCTGCTCACATCATTCGGCGAAAGCGGTGGCGGTGCGCAGGGGCGCCGCCGGGGGTGAAGAATTTTTCAATGGTCGCATGCCGGCCAAGCGGCTGGCAAGTGCTTTCGGTGTAGCAGTGGTGGCGCTTTGCGGGTGGTTTTTTCTTGTGGCAAAGCCGCCGCTGACGGTTGCGGCGCCCCTCCCTGGAGCATCCGCCTTGGTCAGACTGCAGCAAACAGCTTACCCCAAGCGCCCATTTCCAGCGTTGGCAGGGCCATTGTGGGACGGGTCGCGGTGCCTGCAGACGCAAAAAAGCCGCCTCGTCAGGCGGCTTTTTGTGGGGCAGAGGAGCTCAGGCAGCAGCCACCAGCTGCTGCAGCTCGCCCGACTCGTACATCTCCATCATGATGTCCGAGCCGCCGATGAACTCGCCCTTCACGTACAGCTGGGGGATCGTGGGCCACTGGCTGTAGTCCTTGATGCCTTGGCGGATTTCGGGGTCTTCCAGCACGTTCACGGTGGTGATGTTCTTGGTGTCGACGCCGCTGGCCTTCAGGATCTGCACCGCACGGCCGGAAAAGCCGCATTGCGGAAAGCTGGCTGTTCCCTTCATGAACAGCACGATGTCATTGCCCTTGACCAGTTGGTCGATGCGTTGTTGGGTATCGCTCATGGATTGGCTCCGTTGTGGGGAGATGTTGGTTTCAGTGTGCTTGCTCAAGGCAAAGATGCAGGCGGCTTGCGCCTTATCAAGCCTAGCTTGGCCGCCATTATTCCACGGATGGCCATTGGCCGCCGCTGGCCCGCTCGATGCCAGCGAGGTCCTTGCGGCTTTGCACCTGGGCAAAACCGCGTTGCGCGAGCAGGGCGCGCACGGCCTCGGCCTGGTCCCAGCCGTGCTCGATGAGCAGCCAGCCAGCGGTGCGCAGTGCTTGGGGTGCGTTATCCACAATCTGGCGGATGTCGTCCAGCCCGTCGGTGCCGCTGGTCAGCGCCTGGCGCGGCTCGTGGCGTAGCGCGGGCATGTGCGGATCGTCTTCGCAGATATAGGGCGGGTTGGTGACGATGGCGTCAAACTGCCCTGGCAGCGCGGCCAGCCAGTGGCTGTGGGCAAAGTGCACCGGCAGTTGCAGGCGCTGCGCATTGGCCTGAGCTACGGCCAGCGCGTCGTGGCTGGCGTCTACCGCCCACACTTCTGCAGCCGGGCGCTGGTGCTGCAAAGCCAGCGCAATGGCGCCGCTGCCGGTGCCCAGATCGGCCAGGCGCTGGCCGCTGCCGTTGCCGGGCAGCAACTCCAGTGTCCAATCCACCAGGGTTTCGGTGTCGGGGCGCGGGTCCAGCACGCGGGCGTCCACGGCCAGCTCCAACCCGTAAAAGCCTTTGTGGCCTGTGAGATAGGCCACGGGCTCGCCGTCGGCGCGGCGTTGCAGCAGTTGCTGCCATTGCTGCAACTGGGCGCTGTTCAGCACATCGCTGTCGTGTGTGATCAACCAGGCGCGTGCGTGCGTAGGCTGGCCGCAAACGTGCAAGAGCAGCATTTGTGCATCAACACGGGCCAAGCCTTGCGTGGCCGCCTGGGCCAGCGCCTGCGCGACGTTCAGAGTGTGTGAATCCGTCATTTATTCGATGGTAATTGTGGTTGGCCCAGCTTATGGGGAGCTGGCGGCAACGAAGGGCCTCGACTGCAGCACCAGCACGCGCTCGCCGGTAATGGCCCATTCAATATCTTGCGTGCGGGCGCCAAAGCGCGCTTCAATGGCTGCGCCCACTTCGGCCAGGCGCTGCACGCGGGCATCGCTGAGCACGCGACGTTCGGCCACGGCTACTTCGCGCACGCCGCCGTTCGGGTCGAGGCGCAGCTCGGTGTCTTCTGCGGACTGGCTGAGCACCTGCACGGCCTTGCTCCAGCGCGAATACAGCACTTGCTCGGCCACGCGCTGCCCTTCCACCACGCGAATGCCGATGCCGCGCTTGGCGGCGATAAAGACGCTGTGCGGCGTGTTGCCCACGGGATCGCGCGTCACCATCACGCCCGATGCCTCGGAGTCCACCGCTTGCTGCACCAGCACGGCCATGACCACCGCGTCTTGCGCAATGCCGGCAGCGCGGCGCGCTTCCCAGGCCTCGAAGTTGAAGACCGAAGCCCAGACTTTGCGCACCGCATTGGGCAGGGCTTGCTCGCCATTGCTGGCTTTGACGTTGGGTACCGTGGTGTAGAGCCCGGCGCCGCTGAAACCGGGCAGGTCTTCCGAGCTGGACGAGCTGCGCACAAACACGCCTGCGCTGTGCAACTGGCTGGCCCAGCGCTGCTGCAGGCTGCGGGTAAAAGCGGCATCCAGCGGCATGCTTTCTATCTCGGCCCGCATGGCGGCCAGCGCATTGCGGCGCACGGCGGCATTGCTGTCAAAGCCAGGCAATTGCTGCATGCGGGCCAGTTTTTCGGCCAGGCCCAAACTACGCATGGCGCTGGCGTATGCGCCAAATGGTACGCAAAAACCATCGGGCACGCTGACGCCGGCAATCGCTGCGCTGTTGACTTCGCCCAGGTTTGCGGCTTTGGCGCCGCACTGGATGCGGTTGCTGGCGCGCAGTGCGGAAAGCGGTTGCAAGGCGCTGCTGCGCAAATCGGCGCGGATGCTGGCTTGGCTCAGCGCCCGCTTGTTTGCCAGTTTTTGCTGTGCGGCGCTGCGCTCTTCGGCGCTGGCCGGGCGAATGCGGTAATCCTTGGCAGCCACCGCCAAGTGCACCCATTGGCCGTTGAGCGCCGCCAGTTCGCGGCTGGCATCGCGCAGGTAGATATTGGGCACGCCCCAGCCTTTGGCGAGCAGGTTGACGTGCGAAACCAGGGTCGAGGGCTGCTCGGTCACCACGCCGGCCACTGGTGGCAGGGTGATGGGAACCTGGCGCAGCACGACAATGTCGCTGGGCTGCAGGTCTCGCACTTCGTCCACCTGGTCCAGCAAGCGCAAGCGTCCCACGGCCTGGCCGTTGTTCAGCGCCAAAAAGCTTTGCTGGCCAATCAGCGCTGCTTGCGTGACCGGCTCCAGACCGGCGCTGACGGCCACTTGCTCTTGCGCACTGGCATTGGCTTTGAAGCGGACATCCGCAAAAAAGTGCTGGCGCAACTGGGCTTCGGTTTCGCGCAGAATGGGTGCGGTCAGTTGGTCGCCTTCCCAGAACTCGTAGACAAAGCCGCTGATCTGCGGCTGCCAGCTGAGCGTGCCGAGGATGAAGCGGCGCTTGGCGTCGCGGTAGTTGCGGTTCAGCGCTTCCTTATTGCCGCTGAGCAGGCCTTGCTCGCGCAGAAAACGGTCGTGCAGCTGAAAGCGCGGCGTGTTGATGAAGTACAGACGGCCGGCGGGTTGGGCCTGGCGATCAATTACAAAGATCACGTGCGGCTGCGCCAGCGGCGTGCCGGCGTAGTAGTCGCGGGCAAAGCGGTCAAAATCTGCGCGACTCGCCAGCGCGGGCAGCGCAGCCTGGCTGCTGCGGTCGCCCATGGTTTGCGATGGCGACGGCGTGCCATCGGGCCGCGGCACCAGGCTTTTCAGGGCGTTGCCGGCCCCGTCTTCGTACATCGACGGCTTGCGCGCCAGTTGCGCCTGGCTGCTGGCTGCGGCCAGCGCCAAGGCGGCGCAGAACCAAAGGCGAGTCGGGGTAGAGAGCATACAAGTGGCAGAGTGAAAGCTGGCTGCCATTGTGCCGGGACGGGCGTCGCGCTGGCGCTACAGCGGCGGCGCGGTGCAGCCCGAGGGCTTACTGGTTCACTTCCAGCTCGGCCAGCAGCTCGGCCTCGCGCTCGGATTGCAGGGCTTCCATCAGCTCTTGCAGATCGCCGTCCATGATGAAGTTCAGCTTGTACAGCGTGAGGTTGATGCGGTGGTCGGTGCAGCGCCCTTGCGGGTAGTTGTAGGTGCGGATGCGGTCGCTGCGGTCGCCAGAGCCGATCAGGCCTTTGCGCAGCGCGGCTTCCTTGGCGGCACGCTCGCTGCGTTCTTTCTCTTGGATACGCGCTTGCAGCACTTGCAGCGCTTTGGCCTTGTTGCTGTGCTGGCTGCGGCCGTCCTGGCATTCGGCGACGATGCCGGTGGGAATGTGCACCACGCGCACGGCCGAGTCGGTTTTGTTGATGTGCTGACCACCGGCGCCACTGGCGCGGAAAGTGTCGATGCGCAGATCGGCCGGGTTCAGGGTGATGGCTTGCTGTTCATCCGGCTCGGGCATCACGGCCACGGTGCAGGCGCTGGTGTGAATGCGGCCTTGGGTTTCGGTCGCTGGCACACGCTGCACGCGGTGGCCGCCGGATTCAAAACGCAAAGTGCCGTACACGTTGTCGCCACCGTCGATGCGCAGCACCACTTCCTTGTAGCCGCCGAGCTCGGCCTCGTTGGCGCTCATGATCTCTACGCGCCAACCCATGCGCTCGGCATAGCGGGTGTACATGCGGGTGATGTCGCCGGCAAACAGCGCGGATTCGTCGCCGCCCGTGCCTGCGCGCACTTCGACAAAAGCGGGGCGGGCATCGTCGGGGTCTTTGGGCAAGAGCATGCGCTGCAGCTGCGCTGCAAGCTGTTCCAGCTCGGCCTGGCCGTTGGCGATTTCTTCTTGCGCCATCTCGGCCATGTCCGGGTCATCGAGCATGTCTTGTGCGCCAGCGATGTCGGATTCAACCTGCTGAAAGCGCGCATAGCGCTCGGCCACGGCGGCCACATCGGTGTGCTCGCGCGAGAGCTTCATGAACTGTGGCATGTCGGCCATGATGTCTTCGCGCGAGAGCAGAAAATCCAGCTCCTTCAAGCGTTCAGAGTAGCGCTCGAGCTGGTGGCGGAGAAAGTCTTTCATCGGAATCAAACGGTGCAAACGCTCTGTAGCGCTTGCCAAGCCACGCAGGGCGCAAGCGGTTAGGTTAGCAACAGAAGCGGAAAAAGAGAGGGGCGAGGGCTGTCAGACGGGGACAGCGTCGCTACAAACCGGACTGGTGGCCGCCGTTGTTGCCGCCGCGCTGGCTGCGCAGGAACAGGCGCGAGACCACGTCGGCAGTCTGGGCGCGTGCCTCGGCATCGCCTGCATGCAGCTCAGCCATGGTGCCGTGCAGCATTTTTTGTGCCAGGCCGCGCGACAGGGCTTCCAGCACCGCGTCCACATCTTCGCCCTTGGCCAGGCGCTTTTTGGCGCGCTCGATCTCGGCGGCGCGCCAGACATCGGCTTGGGCGTGGATTTGCTGGATCAGCGGTACGGCGCCGCCTTCAGGGGCGCGCTGGTCCATCCAGTGCATGAAGCGCTGCACGCCGGTGTCGATAATGGTTTCGGCCTGCACCACCGCCGCTTGGCGCTGCTCTTGGCCGGCCTTGACGACGTGGGCTAGATCATCCACGGTGTACAGGTAGACGTCGCCCAGGTTTTTTACCTCGGCCTCGATATCACGTGGCACCGCCAGGTCGACCATGAAGATTGGGCGGCGCTTGCGCTTTTTCAGCGCGCTTTCCACCGCGCCCAGGCCGATGATCGGCAGGCTTGATGCGGTGCAGCTGATGATGGCGTCGTACTCGTGCAGGTGCTCGGGCAGCTCGGCCAGGCGCATGGTGCTGGCACCAAACTGCGCAGCCAGCTTTTCGCCGCGCTCGAGCGTGCGGTTGGCAATGGTGATGTGGGCCGGGCGCTTGGCGGCAAAGTGCGTGGTGCACAGCTCAACCATCTCGCCCGCGCCGACAAACAGCACGCGGATTTGCGTCAGGTCTTCAAACAACTGGCCGGCCAGGCGCACGGCGGCGGCAGCCATGCTGATGCTGTGCGCGCCGATTTCGGTGGCGCTGCGTACCTCTTTGGCGACCGCAAAGCTGCGCTGGAAAAGCTGGTTCAGCGTGGTGCCCAGCGCGCCGGCTTCTTCGGCGGCGCGCACGGCGTTTTTCATCTGGCCGAGGATCTGGGCCTCGCCCAGCACCATGGAATCGAGCCCGCTGGCCACGCGGAAAGCGTGGCGTGCTGCAAAGCCGTCTTGCAAGGTGTAGGTGTATTTTTGCAGTGCCTCGGGCGGCAGGTTGCCGCTTTGGGCCAGCCAGCGCAAGGTGTGATCGAGCGCCGGCTCATTGGCAGCGCAGTAGATCTCGGTGCGGTTGCAGGTGGACAGAATGGCACTTTCCACACTGGCACGGCTGTGCACACCCGAGATAGAGCTGCGCAAACTTTGCAAAGTTGGCGCAATCTGATCGAGTGCAAATGCGAACCGGCCGCGTATATCGACCGGTGCGGTATTGTGGTTGATGCCCAGGGCCCAAACTGCCATGGCCGCAATTATAAAATCAGAGTAAAGACAGCGCTTGTCGTGCCAGTACCAGCTTGACTTATCTCAATATCCATACTGCCTATGAATGCCCTGTGGCACCTGCTCAATTTTTGTGCGCCCGCTGCGGCGCTGGCGCTGCTATTGGTCTTGGCGCGCTGGGTGTTCGCTCGTAAAGCGCCGGCTTTGCTGCCCTGGTACGGCCAGTTTGCTTTGCATCTGCTGGTCGGGAGTGCTGCACTTTTCGTAGCGCTTTTGTGGCAAGGCCGCGACGGCAGCGTGCTCGGCTACGCCTTGCTGGTGCTCTCCATGGCCACCAGCCAGTGGTTGGTGTTGGGCAGTTGGCGGCGCTGAAGCCGCTTTCGGCAACGTAGCCATTTGTAAACAAACCTCGCTATTACGTAAACGCTTGGTGAATAATCTGCTGCATTGTGGTGCATGGCTCGCCTTGCACTGCCCGGCAGATTTTTGACGCAGGCACCGCCGCCCCGAGTGTGCCGCCCTGGCCTGAGCATGCTCGCTCCTCTTGCTGCACCTCCAACCGGTGGTGCTTTTTCGTTTTTCTCCCCCTGGTTTCGTTCACGCTGGGCCAGCTCGCCCTGGTTGCGCGCTGGCTTGCCTTTGGCCTTGGTGTGGCTGGCGCTGCACTTGCCGCTGTTGCTGGGCGTGCGGGTAGTGCCGTTCGATGCGCTCGACGAGTTCTACCCGGTGGTTTACTTCAATGTGCACAGCATTCGCATGGGCGAGGCACCGTGGTGGAACCCGTATGTTTTTGCCGGTTTCCCGCAGATCAGTGATCCGCAGGCCATGCTGTGGTCGCCTGTGTTGATGGGCTGGATGCTGTTGCGCAGCGAGCCGGGTGTGACCTGGTTTGTCTGGGGTGTGTTGCTGAACCAGTTGCTGGGCGGCTGGGCCTTGCAAGCCTTGCTGCAGCGCCACGGCGCCAAGCCTTGGGGCGCTTTGTTGGGCGCTGTGGTGTGGATGGCGGGCGGCGTGGCTGCAACGCGCATATCGCACACGCCCTTGGTGCTGGCCTATTGCTGGGTGCCTGTGGTGTTGCTGGCGCTGCACGCGTTTTTGCAGCGGCCGCGTTGGTGGCTGGCCTTGGCGGTGGGCGCTGCCGCTGGCGTACTGGCTGTGCATTTGGTGCAGGTCACGTATCTGTTCGTGCCGGTCATCGCAGCTTATGCTTGCTTGCAGCTGGCGCAAAACGCTCGCCATTACAGCGCCCGCCAGTGGGGGAAGCTGCTGGCTGGCTGTGTGCTGGCGGTGTTGGTGGCCTTGTTGGTTGCGCTGCCGCAGTTGCTGGCAACTCTGGCTTTGTTGCTGCAGTCCAACCGTGCAGAGCTGCCCTTGAGCGCGGCCGATGTGGCATCGCTCAGCCCGGACGTGCTCTGGACTTTGCTGCTGCCCAATGCGCTGCACGGTTTGTATGGCAGCTTCAGCGGCGCATCGGCCTCGGGCATGGAGGCGTTTTTGTACATAGGCGCTGTGCCTGCACTTTTGCTGCTGCTGGGCTTTGTGCCGCTGTGGCGCGTTTCCGGTCAGCGTGCCTTGCTGATTTTTTTGCTGGCACTGCTGGCAGTTTCGCTGTTCTACATGCTGGGCACGCACACGCCCTTCTATGCCTGGTTGTACGACTGGCTGCCGGGCATCAAGCAGTTCCGGCGCCCGTCAGATGCGGCTTATGTCTTCAATCTGGCTTTGGCACTGTTAGTGGGCTTGGCCGCTTCGCAGGTGGATGTGCAACGCCCGCAGGTCGCTCGCTGGCTGCTGGTGGCGGCTGCGTTGTGGCTGGTACTGGCCAGTGCCTCGATGTGGGTGCCGGGCGAGCGTTGGCGTGTTGAGAGCTTGTTGGCCGCGCTCACTGCCGTGCTGGCGTTGGTTTGGCAGTGGCGAGCATTGAAGCAAGGGCGCGCATGGCCGGTAGTGTTTTGCTTGCTGTTGGTGCTGGTGGTGGATTACCGCTGTTTCAACCTCAATGGCCGTTACAACCAGGGCAGCGACCAGGCGAGCCGCTGGCGCAAGGAGCCGGCGGTGGCCTTTTTGCAAAAGGCTTTGCAGGCCCCGCCCGGTCAGTTGCCGGCGCGCATGCATGTGCAAGGCACCACCATGGCTTGGGACAATATGCCGATGGTGGTGGGCCTGCATTCCACGCAAGGCTACAGCCCCATTCGCTATCAGCTGTACGACCAATGGGCCGGTTCGCGCCAGCATGTGCTGACGCCGATGGAGCCGCGCCCTTTCAACCCCGGGCCGGCCAGTGCCATGAATGCTTTGCTGGGCCTGGAATACTGGGTGAGTACGGCAGAAGCCGCCCGGAGCGCACCTTTCCCTGCATCTTTCCAAGCTGTTTACCAAGATGCACGCTTTGCCATTTGGCGCAACCCGGCCGCCTTGCCGCGGGTGTTGACGCCCGTGCAAGCCCAGTTGGCCGATGCAGCGCTGACGCCCGAGCAATTTGCCGCCACCGATTTCCGCAATCAGCTTTGGTTGACGCCGCGTGACGACGTAGACCGCGTGCTCGCCCAGCGTGCCCAACAGCAGTGCAGCAACCGCTTGCAAGTGAGCGTGCGTCGCAACGAGCCCAGCCGTATGGTGCTCGATGTGCAAGGCGAAGGCGCAGGCTGGGTGGTGCTCAGCGAGCTGGATTTTCCCGGTTGGTCTGCCCAGGCAGATGGCGCGCCCCTGCCGATTTTGCGCGCCAACGGCATGTTCCGCGCCCTGTGCTTGCCAGCTGGCGCGCGCCAGTTGGAACTGCGTTTTGAGCCACGCAACATGGTGCGCGAAGTGCTGTGGGACGGCTGGGGTAGTCAGCGCCCGGTGTTGCGCCAGGTCGTGGCGCCTTTGCACGAAAAGCCCAAGATGCAAGGTTTGTAGCCATGACCACGACGCTTTCTCCCGTCCAACCCAGCCGCTGGTGGCACTACTGGCTGGGCTTTGCTGTGGTGCTGGCTGTGGGTGTGTGGCTGATAGCGGGCTCGCAGGCCTTGCTGTTTGTCGATACCAATGATTTTCAGCGGGTGGTTGGGCACTTGCAATTGCGCTCGCTGGGCGACGGCCTGCGCTGGGCATTGCCTGAAGGGCCCACGCGCAATCCGGGCAACCCGGAGCTGGCTTCGCACATTTTCACGCTGTTGGCCTGGGTGCAGCGTTTTCTGCCGGGGCATGTTTTTGATTTGGCGCGCTCGGCCTTGGTCGCCAAATGCTTGCTGCTGGCCTATGCCTGGATTCTTGGTTGGCAATGCGCCCGTGCGCTGCAACGCGGCGCGATCTGGTGCACGGCGATTGCACTGGCTTGGCTGGCCGTTTTCTTCATGGCGCACACCATTGGCATGGCGCAGTCGTTCTATGCCGAGTATGCGTTTTTGCTGGGCTTTCCTTTGTTGCTGATCGGTGTGTTGGCAGAGCGCCCGAAAGTGCGTTTGTGGTGCTTGGGGCTGGCTGCTTTGGTTTGCGGCCTGGCCAAGGTGCAGTATTTTTATGTGCCGCTGCTGCTGGCAGTGTGTATTTGGGCTGCGAGCCATTGGCAGCGGCTGGCGCCCGAGAAGGCGTTGATCAAGCTGCTACTGGCCGTTCAGGTGCTGTGTCTGGTGCCGGTATTGATTGGCAAAAACGCGGCGCTCAATGCCTACCACGGGCTGTATCTGGGCTCCTACATGGTGCTGACGCCTGAGCAGTTCGATGGCCTGGGCGTGTCCGCCGAGCAGCGCCGCTGCACTGGCGTGGATGCCTGGGGCGCGGTGTTGAGCGGGCCCGGCGGCACCGATGTGCGCGATGGCGATGTCAGCTGTTTCCCGGTGGAGCCCAAGCTGGGGAAAAGCGATGTGCTGCGCCCATATCTGCACTACCCGCAAGCCTTGCTGCAGCTGGCGCAGTATGCGTTGCCGCACCACTTCACGGTGCACTACTTCCATGTGTTTGCCAACAATGCCTACCTGAAAAAGCTGGACGACAGAGCGCTGCCGGCCACCGACTGGCTGCTGGGTATGACGAACTTGCGCGAGCGCACGATCACGCCAACGGCGCCTGTGTTTTTAGTCGCGGCGCTGCTGCTGTTTGCACTGAGCAGGCGCAGCGCTTCAAGCGGTTTGCGCCGCTTGGCAGTGGGCGGCTTGCTGCTGAGTTTGTTGGTGGTTTCGCAGGTGTTGATTGCCTTGCTCGGCGAGGGCGTGCGCGATCTGAGCAAGCACCTCTGGGCGGCGCAGCTGGCGCTGGATATGCTGGTGCTGCTGTGCGTGTTGCAGGCGCTGGCTTGGCTGAGCCAAGCTTGGTCAAGCCGCACAGGCCGCGCAGACTTTGGTGCGGGCGGCCTGGCGGCAAAGGTGCGCTAAGGCGCGTTCAGGCAGCGGGGCTGAACAGGTCGACGCGGTCGGTGATGATGGCGTCGGTACCCAGATCGAGCAGGCGCTGCACGGCCCATTCGTCGTTCACGGTGTAGCTGCTGCAGCGCAGGCCGGCTGCGTGTACTTTGGCCACCAGCGCTGCGTTCCACAGCGCGTGGTTCAGCACCAGCACCTGGCAGCCCAGCTCTACGGCAAGGGCCAGGCTGGCGTCGCCCGTGCCATCTTCAAACTTGTCCACCAGCAGGCCGCGTGGAATATGCGCAGCCACTTCGCGTGCACCGCGCAGCGAATCGGGTTTGAACGAGGTGAACAGCGGCGGCACCACGTTTTGCGGCCAGATGCGGTTCATCAGCGCTGAGGTAGCGCGGCCGGTTTCCAGCTCCTGGCCGGGTGTGGGCTTGATCTCGACGTTCAAAAAATAGTGGTTGGCCAGGCAGTAGCGGGCCAGGGCTTCGAGCGTGGGCAGGTTTTCGCCGGCAAAGGCGCGCGAGTGCCAGCTGCCTGCGTCGAGCTGGGCGAGCTCGCCCATCGTGCGTTCGCTGCCAATGCCTTGGGCGTTGGTGGTGCGCTTCAGGTCGGCGTCGTGCATCAGAAAGAGCACGCCGTCCTGGCTGAGCTTGGCATCGCATTCGAACATGCGGTAGCCGTGCGCAGCGCCCAGGCGGAAGGCACTCATGGTGTTTTCAGGAGCCAGTTTGCCGGCGCCGCGGTGGGCGACCCAGCGGGGATAGGGCCAATTGCTGGAAAGCGTCATTTCTCTCTCGATCACAGTCAAATCAGGGGGCAAGCCTTGCAGCTTGTGCGTTGTCGCACTATAGGCTGCGCTAAAAGCAGCAGTCGCAGTGCGTAAAAAAGCGCCGCTAGCGGGGGCTGCGGCGCTCGGTGTGGCGTCAGGGCTTAAACGCGTTTGCCGGTTTCGGCATTGAACCAGTGCAGGCGCGCTTCGCGTGGCTGCAGACGGGCAGTCTCGCCGGGCTTGGGGAAGGGCTGGCCTTCTTCCACGCGCACAGTGACGTCTTCGCCGCCCACTTTGCCGTAAACCAGGCGCTCAGCGCCCAGCAGCTCGACGGTCTCAACCTTGAACTCCCAGCCGCCGCTGGCGACCAGATCCAGGTGTTCGGGGCGGATGCCCAGAATCTGGCCGGCCTTGGCGCCGGGGGCGTTTTTCAGCAGGTTCATCGGAGGCGAGCCGATAAAGCCGGCCACAAAGGTGGAGGCGGGCGTGTGGTAGACCTCTTCGGGCGTGCCGAACTGCTCGACATTGCCGCCGTTCATCACGATCATGCGCTGCGCCAGCGTCATGGCTTCGACCTGATCGTGGGTCACGAACAGGCTGGTGATGCCGAGCTCGGCGTGCAGCTTCTGGATTTCGATGCGGGTCTGGCCGCGCAGCTTGGCGTCCAGGTTGGACAGCGGTTCGTCGAACAAAAAGACCTGGGGCTGGCGCACGATGGCGCGGCCCATGGCCACGCGCTGGCGCTGGCCGCCCGAGAGCTGGCGCGGCTTGCGGTCAAGCAGGTGGCTCAGCTCCAAAATCTTGGCAGCCTTGTCCACGCGGCGCTTGATCTCGTCGGCCGGTACCTTGGCGAGCTTGAGGCCATAGGCCATGTTCTCGTAGTTGCTCATGTGCGGGTAGAGCGCGTAGTTCTGGAACACCATGGCGATGTTGCGCTTGGCGGGCTCCAGGTTGTTGACGACCTGGTCGCCAATCATCAGCTCGCCGCCGGTGATTTCTTCGAGGCCGGCAATCATGCGCAGCAGCGTGGATTTGCCGCAGCCCGAGGGGCCGACCAGCACGATGAATTCGCCGTCTTTGATCTCGGCGTTGACGCCATGGATCACGGGCACAGCCGATTTGCCGGTGCCGTAGCGCTTGACGATGTTCTTAAGAGAGATGGAAGCCATAACAGGGATTCGTTGTATCGGTCAAAGTTGGTGGGTAGGCGAGGGCGGGGCTTACTTTTCGGTATCCACCAGGCCTTTGACAAACCACTTTTGCATCAGCATCACCACCAGCGTGGGCGGCAACATGGCCAGGATGGCGGTGGCCATCACGATGTTCCAATCGACTGCGGCTTCGCCGCCGGCGAGCATGCGCTTGATACCGATCACCACCGGGTACATGTCTTCGGAGGTGGTCATCAGCAGAGGCCACAGGTACTGGTTCCAGCCGTAGATGAACTGGATCACGAACAGCGCGGCGATCGAGGTCTTGGACAAGGGCACCAGAATGTCCTTGAAAAAGCGCATGGGGCCGGCGCCGTCGATGCGGGCCGCTTCCACCAGCTCATCGGGCACCGTCAGGAAGAACTGGCGGAACAGGAAGGTGGCCGTGGCCGAGGCGATCAGCGGCAGGGTCAGACCGGCGTAGCTGTTGAGCATGCCCAGTTCGGCCACGACCTTGTAGGTGGGCAGAATGCGCACTTCCACCGGCAGCATCAGCGTCAGGAAGATGGCCCAAAAGCAGATCATCTTGAACGGAAAGCGGAAGTAGACGATGGCAAAGGCCGACAGCAGCGAGATGGCGATCTTGCCGACAGTGATGATGATGGCCACCCAGAAGGAGACCCACATCATGTGCACGACGTTGGTGTTGGAGCCCAGTTTGCCCGAGCCCAGCAGGGCGTCGCGGTAGTTCTCCCACATGTGGGCGCCGGGCAGCAGCGGCATGGGCGACTGGACAATCGCTTCGGCCGTGTGGGTCGAGGCGATCAGTGCCAGATACAGCGGAAAGGCCACGATGGCCACGCCGAGCACCAGCACGGCGTGGGACAGAATATTGAGCCAGGGGTTGCGGTCAACCATGATCAGTACTGCACTTTCTTCTCAACATAGCGGAACTGAACCACGGTCAGCACGACAACGATCAGCATCAGAATCACCGACTGTGCGGCCGAGCCGCCCAGATCCAGCGCCTTGAAGCCGTCCTGGTACACCTTGTAGACCAGGATCGAGGTCGATTGGCCCGGGCCGCCTTGGGTGGCCGCATCGATGATGCCGAAGGTGTCGAAGAAGGCGTAGACGATGTTGATCACCAGCAGGAAGAAGGTGGTGGGCGAGAGCAGCGGCAGCTGGATGTTCCAGAAACGGCGCCAGGGGCCGGCACCGTCAATCGACGCGGCTTCGATCAGCGCCTTGGGGATGGATTGCAGGCCCGCCAGGAAGAACAGGAAGTTGTACGAGATCTGCTTCCACACCGACGCCATGACGATCAGCGCCATGGCCTGGTTGTCGTTCATCATGTGGTTCCAGTTGTAGCCCAGCTTGCCCAGGTAGTAGGTCACCACGCCGATGGACGGCGAAAACAGAAACACCCACAGCACGCCGGCGATCACGGGCGCCACGGCGTAGGGCACGATCAGCAAGGTCTTGTAGACCATGGCAAAGCGCACGATGCGGTCGGCAAAAATGGCCAGCACCAGCGAGATGCAGATGCCGCTGCCGGCGACGAGCACCGAGAACAGAGCGGTGCGCTTGAAGGAATTGAGGTAGGCGGGGTCGGCAAACAGATTGCGGAAGTTCTCCAGGCCAACCCATTCGGTGCTCATGCCAAAAGCGTCTTCCATCTGGAATGACTGCAGCACGGCCTGGCCGGCGGGCCAGAAAAAGAAGATGCCAATGATCAGCAACTGCGGCGCAATCAGCACCCAGGGCAGCCATTTGGAGCGGAAAAGTACGCGTTTTTCCATGATGGAGCTCAAAAACAAAAACCGCCGGTGCTGCGAACAGCATCCGGGCGATGGCTCATCGGGTGCACCGGCCCCACGCGTGCAGGGCCGGTGCCGGCGATGAAGGGATTACTTCTTGTAAGACTTCTCGAAACGGGCCAGCAGCTCGTTGCCGCGGCTCACGATAGCGTCCAGGGCTTCCTTGCCGGTCTTCTTGCCAGCCCACACTTGTTCGAGTTCTTCGTCCTCGATGGTGCGGATCTGCACATAGTTGCCCAGGCGGATACCACGCGAGTTGTCGGTGACCTTGCGGATCATCTGCGTCACAGCGGTGTCGGTGCCAGGGTTCTTCTGGTAGAAGCCGGACTTTTCGGTCAGGTCATAGGCGGCCATGGTCACAGGCAGGTAGCCGGTGCGCTGGTGCGAAGCGGCCTGCACCTTGGTCTGCGACAGGAATTCGAAGAACTTGGCCACGCCCTTGTATTCTTCGGCCTTCTTGCCGGCCATGACCCACAGCGAAGCGCCGCCAATCACGGTGTTCTGAGGAGCGCCCTTGACATCGGGGTAGTAAGGCAGAGCGGCCAGACCGTAGGCGAACTTGGCGTTCTTGGCCACGTCGCCGTAGAAGCCCGACGAGGTCTGGATCATGGCGCACTCACCAGCGGTGAACGAAGCCTGGGCGGTCGAAGCACGGCCCTTGTAGACGAATTCGCCAGCCTTGGCTGCAGCGGCCAGGTTGTCGATGTGCTTGACGTGCAGAGGCGAGTTCACCTTCATGCGGGCCTTGTAGCCGTTGGCGGACAGGCCGTTTTGCTCGGTAGCGAACTCCACGTTGTGCCAGGTCGAGAACGACTCGAGCTGGGTCCAGCCTTGCCAAGCCAAGGTCATGGGGCAGCTGTGGCCGCTGGCCTTGAGCTTCTTGGCGGCTTCGAACACTTCGGGCCAGGTGGTGGGAGCCTTGTCGGCGTTCAGACCGGCCTTCTTGAAGGCGTCCTTGTTGTAATAGAAGATGGTGGTCGAGCTGTTGAAGGGGAAGCTCAGCATCTGGCCGTTGGGGGCGGTGTAGTAACCGGCCACGGCAGGGATGTAACCCTTGGGGTCGAAGGCCACGCCAGCGTCGCCCATCACCTTGGCCACAGGCACGGTCGCGCCCTTGGAAGCCATCATGGTGGCGGTGCCCACTTCAAACACTTGCAGGATGTGGGGCGCATTGCCCGAGCGGAAAGCGGCAATGGCGGCGGTCATCGACTCGTCATACACGCCCTTGAAGGTGGGAACCACCTTGTAGTCTTTTTGGCTCTCGTTGAACTCCTTGGCCAGATCATTGACCCACTCGTTGTTCACGGCGGTCATGGAGTGCCACCACTGGATCTCAGTGACGGCATGGGCGGACAGGCTGGTGGTGGCTGCAATAGCGGCAGCGATGGCCAAACGCTTGAAGTGCATGAATGCTCCTGGGGTTATAAAAAACGCTCAAAAACGAATCGTAGGTGGCGTTTATGAATGTTCTGTGACGTTGTGGCATAGAGCCGCCCATCAAGCAACTGGGAAAACCCGGTTGTATAGGCATACAGCGCCAGCAAATACAAGGCGTTACGATTGTAAGTCAGGCAATCTCCGCAGGTGGAAGAAAAAATGTAACCGCAGGGGAATTAGCGCCATAGCGGCACCGGTTTGTCATATGGAATTGTCATCATCCTGTGCTAGCGGCGATACGCGGGCGAAAAAAGTGCAAATACGCGCAAATGAGAAAAATAGAGAAAATTGCGCAGCGCCGCTTCCTGCGCGCTTGTGTGCAGAGAACTACAGCGCACTATCTGCATTTGTGGCGCGCGGCCATGCGTAATTGCCCCATGTCATAAAATCGGCCTCCCCACTGCTCACTTCCGGGGAGCCCAGACTCCCCCACAGGTCCCCTTCATGAATGCACCGATTGCGCTGGCTAGCTTGCAAGCCCAGGTCGACGGGCCAGCCCGTCTCCGCGAGATTCCTTACAACTACACCTCGTTCTCCGACCGTGAAATCGTGATTCGCCTGCTGGGTTCCGATGCCTGGAACCTGCTCAACCAATTGCGCCAGGAGCGCAAGACGGGTCGCTCGGCACGCATGCTTTATGAGGTGCTGGGCGATATCTGGGTGGTGCAGCGCAACCCTTATCTGCAAGACGACTTGCTGCATAACCCCGGCCGCCGCAAACAACTGGTCGAGGCCTTGCACCACCGCTTGGCCGAAGTGCAAAAGCGCCGCTCGCCAGCCGAAGACGCGGCGCGTGATGCGCTGGTTGGTCAGTTGATCGAGGCCGCCCAGGTGGCGGTCTCCGAGTTCGACACCACCTTGC
Organism: Comamonas trifloxystrobinivorans; assembly: GCF_043359985.1. Lineage (NCBI taxonomy): Bacteria > Pseudomonadati > Pseudomonadota > Betaproteobacteria > Burkholderiales > Comamonadaceae > Comamonas > Comamonas trifloxystrobinivorans. The sequence continues at coordinate 53,149 of NZ_JBHZGV010000014.1, read as the reverse complement.
AAGAGGCCACCGAGCTGCGCCGCAAGGTGCAGCGCGCACTGGGCCGCTTGACGGCCAAGGACAACATCAAGTTTGACGGCCTCTCGCGCGTGAGCCACGTGACCGACGCGACCGACTGGCGCGTCGAATACCCGTTCGTGGTGCTCACGCCGGATACCGAAGAAGAAATTGCCGGCCTGGTCAAGGCCTGTATCGAGCTGAGTCTGACCATCGTGCCCCGTGGCGGCGGCACTGGCTACACCGGCGGCGCGATTCCACTGACCTGGCGCAGCGCGGTCATCAACACCGAAAAGCTCGAAAAGATGACCGAGGTGGAGATGGTCTCGCTGCCCGGCGTGGACCATCCCGTGCCCACCGTCTGGTCGCAAGCCGGCGTGGTGACGCAGCGCGTGGCCGATGCGGCCGAGCGCGGCGGCTTTGTGTTTGCGGTGGACCCGACCTCGATCGAGGCATCCTGCATTGGCGGCAATATCGCCATGAACGCCGGCGGCAAAAAGGCTGTGCTCTGGGGCACGGCGCTGGACAACCTGGCCAGCTGGCGCATGGTCACGCCCGATGCCCAGTGGCTGGAAGTTACCCGCTTGGACCACAACCTGGGCAAGATTCACGACGCCGAGATGGCCAGCTTCGAGCTGAAATACCTCGACGCCGCTGGCAAGAAAGTGCTGCGCACCGAGCGCCTCGACATTCCCGGCTACAAGTTCCGCAAGGAAGGCCTGGGCAAGGACGTGACGGACAAGTTCCTCTCGGGCCTGCCCGGCGTGCAAAAAGAAGGCACCGACGGCATGATCACCAGCGCCCGCTGGGTGGTGCACCGCATGCCTACGCACACGCGCACCGTGTGCCTGGAATTCTTTGGCAATGCCAAAGATGCCGTGCCCTCGATCGTCGAGATCAAAGACTACATGTTCGCCGAGCAAAAGCGCTGCGGCGTGCTGCTGGCCGGCCTGGAGCATCTGGACGACCGCTACCTGAAGGCTGTGGGCTACGCCACCAAGAGCAAGAAGCACGGCGGTTTGCCCAAGATGGTGTTGTTTGGCGACATCGTGGGCGACAACCCCGACGAAGTGGCCCGCGTCACCAGCGAAGTGGTGCGCATTGCCAACTCGCGCAGCGGCGAAGGTTTCATCGCCATCAGCCCCGAGGCGCGCAAGAAATTCTGGCTTGACCGCAAGCGCACCGCCGCCATCAGCCGCCACACCAACGCCTTCAAAATCAATGAAGACGTGGTGATCCCGCTGCCGCGCATGGCCGAGTACACCGACGGCATCGAGCGCATCAACATCGAGCTGTCGCTGCAAAACAAGCTCAAGCTCTGCGACGAGTTGCACGCCTTCTTTGCCAACGGCCATCTGCCTTTAGGCAAGCAAGACGATGCCAGTGAAATCCCTTCGGCCGAGTTGCTGGAAGACCGCGTGGCCCAGGCGCTGGTGCTGGTGACCGAGGTGCGTGGCCGCTGGCAGGCATGGTTGAACAACGTGGCTGACCAGTTCCGCCAGTTGCAAGACCATACGCTGCGCGCCAGCTGGAAAGCCGATCTGCGCACACCGCTGGCCGCCATCTTCACCGGCTCGGCCTACAAGCCGATCATGGATGAGATCGTTGCCATCCACCAGCGCGTGCTCAAGGGCCGCGTCTTCGTGGCGCTGCACATGCACGCGGGCGACGGCAATGTGCACACCAACTTGCCGGTCAACAGTGACGATTACGAAATGCTCACCACCGCGCACGCAGCGGTGGCGCGCATCATGGATTTGGCGCGCAGCCTGGGCGGCGTGATCTCGGGGGAGCACGGCATTGGCATCACCAAGCTCGAGTTTTTGAGCGACGAAGAGCTGCGCCCCTTTGCCGAGTACAAGGCCAAGATTGATCCGCACGGCCACTTCAACAAAGGCAAGCTGCTGCGCCCCGAAGAACGCAAAATTCTGCTGGAGCAAACGCACGAAGGCGACAAATCGCGCAAATCGCTGATGTACGCCGACCTGACGAACGCCTACACGCCGTCGTTCGGCCTGATGGGGCACGAATCGCTCATCATGCAGCAAAGCCACATTGGCGCTATTGCCGACTCGGTCAAGGACTGCCTGCGTTGCGGCAAGTGCAAGCCGGTGTGCGCCACCCATGTGCCGCGCGCCAACCTGTTGTACTCGCCCCGCAACAAGATTCTGGCGACCTCGCTGCTGGTCGAAGCGTTTCTGTACGAAGAGCAGACGCGCCGCGGCGTCTCGATCCGCCACTGGCAAGAGTTCGAAGACGTGTCCGACCACTGCACGGTCTGCCACAAGTGCGCCACGCCTTGCCCGGTGAAGATCGACTTTGGCGATGTCACCATGAACATGCGCAACCTGCTGCGCCAGATGGGCAAGAAGAGCTTCCGCCCCGGCAACAAGGTGGCCATGGCCATGCTCAACGCCACCAACCCGGACACCATCAAGCTGCTGCGCAAGACCATGGTTGGCGTTGGCTTCAAGGCCCAGCGTTTGGCGGTCGATGTGCTCAAGGGCTTTGGCAAGCGCCAGACGGCGCATCCGCCTGCATCGGTGGGCACTGCGCCTATCAAGGAGCAGGTGATCCACTTCGTCAACAAGAAGTTGCCCGGCGGCCTGCCCAAGCAGACGGCGCGCGCCTTGCTCGACATCGAGAACAAGGATTACGTGCCCATCATCCGTGACCCCAAGGCCACCACCTCGGAAACCGAGGCGGTGTTCTACTTCCCCGGTTGCGGCTCGGAGCGCTTGTTCAGCCAGGTGGGCCTGGCCACGCAAGCCATGCTCTGGCATGCAGGCGTGCAAACCGTGTTGCCGCCAGGCTATCTGTGCTGCGGTTATCCACAGCGCGGCTCGGGCCAGTTCGACAAGGCCGAGAAGATGATCACCGACAACCGCGTGCTTTTCCACCGGGTTGCGACGACGCTCAACTACCTCGACATCAAGACCGTGGTGGTGAGCTGCGGCACTTGCTACGACCAGCTGCAGGGCTACCAGTTCGACAAGATCTTCCCCGGCTGCCGCATCATCGACATCCACGAATACCTGCTGGAAAAAGGCATCACCTTGCAAGGCAAGGGCGCGTACATGTACCACGACCCTTGCCACACGCCGATGAAGCTGCAAGACCCGATGAAAACGGTGAAGGCGCTGGTGGGTGACAACGTGCTCAAGAGCGAGCGCTGCTGCGGCGAATCGGGCACGCTGGGCGTGACCCGGCCTGACATCTCGACGCAAATCCGCTTCCGCAAGACGGAAGAAATCCGCAAGGGGGAAGCCGCTCTGCGCGAATCCGGCCAGGTGGGCCCCAAAGACAACGTCAAGGTGCTGACCAGCTGCCCCAGCTGCCTGCAAGGCCTGAACCGCTACCAGGACGACCTGCAAAACGGCCTGCTCGAAGCCGACTACATCGTGGTCGAGATGGCCCGCGAGATTTTGGGCGAGAACTGGATGCCGGAGTATGTGGCCCGCGCCAACAACGGTGGCATTGAGCGGGTGTTGGTGTAAAGCTGCACCCCCTGTGGCGCTCCGCGCCTTCCCCCTCTCTCGCTGCGCGGGAAGGGGACGACACCTGCGGTGCGGGGCGGCCCTTCTTGGGTGTCACTTGGCTGGGGCATGCTTGCGGGGGCGATGTGATCAAAGCGTATTGCGATGGAGTATGGAATTGAGTGCTGAACCGAATCCAAGTTGCCCGCTGTGCCACGGCGAAGGCGGCCGCCTTGTCTGGCAAGGTGAGCGTGCAGGCGCCCAACTGCGTGTCATCCATGCGGAAGAGGCTGGGTTCCCGGCTTTCTACCGCGTGGTCTGGGCTGCGCATGTGGCCGAGTTCTCAGACCTGTCGGCCGCTGAGCGCCAGTGGTGCATGGATGCGGTGGTGGCTGTAGAGGTGGCGCTGCGCGGCATGGTGCCAGCGCCGCGCAAGATCAACATTGCTACGCTGGGCAATATGGTGCCGCACCTGCACTGGCACGTGATTGCGCGTTACAGCGACGACAGCCATTTCCCTTCGCCCGTCTGGGCGGCAGCGCAGCGCGAGCGCAATGCGGCGTTGGAGGCAACTTTGGCCGAACAACTGCCTGCGGCTGAGGCGCGCATGGCGGCAGCCCTCGATCGCCTGCTGGCCTGAGGTGTTTTTGCGCTTTGCTATTATTATGGAAGCTGCTGGCGCTTGGTAATCAAGCGTTAGCCTTCAATTGGGCTTGACTTTGCGTCTGCTGGGCGCAGGGCCGCAAAGGATTCTCATGGCTGGCTTGAACCAGAACACCCCGACACCGACGGCGCTGACCGTGCATGGCGCATCGCGCGTGCTGGAAGTGCAGTACGCAGATGGCGCCGAGTTCCGCTTGCCTTTCGAGTTTCTGCGCGTCTACTCGCCCTCGGCCGAAGTGCAGGGCCACGGCCCGGGCCAGGAAGTGCTGCAGACCGGCAAGCGCGAAGTGGGCATTGTGGCGGTAGAGCCAGTGGGCAATTACGCTATCAAGCCCATCTTCTCGGACGGCCACGAAAGCGGCCTGTACAGCTGGCAGTATTTGTACGAGCTGGGTACCCGCCAGGCCGAGCTGTGGCAAGACTATTTGGACAAGCTGGCCAGTGCCGGCGTGGACCGCGACCAGCCGATGGCGCCCAAGGGTGGCGGTGCTTGTGGCCACCACCACTGAGCGTTGGCACGGCGCAGGGTGGCCAGGGTTGGTCATTTGCTGCGCGGATAAGACGCAATATTTTGTATATAGAACTATGAATTTCGTAGCAGCCTGTATTTGCCGTTGGGGCGATACAGGTCTAAATGGCTTGAAGTCATACCCTCCCATACGTCGGGTTTTGTCTCCCAGCCGCTACAGAGCTTGCTAGCATTCGAACTATGAGTACCACCCATTTTGGTTTTGAGACGGTTGACGAGCAGGACAAGGCGCGCCGTGTGCGCGGCGTGTTTGACTCGGTGGCGAGCAAATACGATGTGATGAACGACCTGATGTCCGGTGGCTTGCACCGCATCTGGAAGCAGTACACGGTGATGGTGGCTAACCTCAAGGAAGGCCAGCGTGCGCTCGATATCGCCGGCGGTACCGGCGACCTGTCGCTGGCTTTTGCCAAAAAAGTGGGCAAGAGCGGCCAGGTGGTGCACACCGACATCAACGAAGCCATGCTGCGCGTGGGGCGCGACCGCCTGATCGACAAGGGCATCCACCTGCCGACCATGGTGTGCGATGCCGAGGCGCTGCCTTTCCCGGACAATCATTTCGACGTGGTCAGCGTGGCCTTTGGCCTGCGCAATATGACGCACAAAGACGTGGCGCTGCGCGAGATGAACCGCGTGCTCAAGCCACGTGGCAAATTGCTGGTGCTGGAGTTTTCCAAGGTGGCCAAGCCGCTGGAGAAGGTCTACGACTTGTATTCCTTCCAAGTGCTGCCACGTATCGGGCAGATGGTGGCGGGCGATGCCGAAAGCTACCGCTACCTGGCGGAATCGATCCGCATGCACCCGGGTCAAAAAGAATTGAAGGCCATGATGCAGCAGGCTGGTTTCGGCCATGTGGACTACCACAACATGACGGGAGGCATCACCGCCTTGCATGTGGGTATCAAGTGCTGAAAGTGCTGACTAAGCGCTGAAAGCTAAGCACGACAGATTGCCAAGCAGCACGCCGCCCAGCGTGCCGCGCAATACAACACAAGAAATCTGTCGGGCCAAATGGTGGGCATGGTGAGTTTTCCGGCGCTGCGAGCGGTGCCGGCCTAAGGAAACGGAGCAAATATGACGAAACTGTGGTCAGTGGTCTTGGTGGTCCTGCTGGCATTCGTGCACCTGGATGCCGATGCCAAGCGCATGGGCGGTGGCAAATCGATGGGCCAGCAGTCCAGCAACGTAACGCAGCGGCAGGCAACGCCCCAACAGGCGCCCGGCAACCAGGCAGCACCTGCACAGCAGGCGCAGCGCCCGGCAGCCCCTAACGCAGCGCCACAAGCGGCACCCAAGAAGCCTTGGGGCGCGATGCTCGGCGGCCTGGCCGCTGGTCTGGGCCTGGCCTGGCTGGCGCACAGCCTGGGTTTTGGTGAAGCCTTTGGCAATATGCTGATGGCCGGCTTGATCATCATGGCGGTGCTGGCGGTGATCGGCTTCATCCTGCGCAAGCGTGCAGCCGGTTCGGCGCAAGCCAACAACTCGCCCTTCGCCTTCCAAGGCGCAGGCAATGCCACGCCGCAGGCGCCGGAATCGGCACCCGTGGCGCGCCAGTACAACCCTGAGAAGGTGGGTAATGACGCATCGGCCCGTCCTTGGGAGCAAGGCGCAGCGCCTGTTGCTGCCGCAGCGGGTGGCAGCATGATCGGCTCGGCTCTGTCGGGCTCGCAAAACTGGGGCGTGCCTGAGGGTTTTGATACCCAAGGCTTCCTCGAAGCAGCCAAGCGCAACTTTGTCACCCTGCAAGCGGCTTGGGACCGTGGCGATGTCACGACCCTGCGCTCGATGATGACCGACACCATGCTCAGCGAGGTGAAAGGCCAGCTCTCCGAGCGCGAGCAGCACCGCGAAGGCGCGCAGCCCAACCAGACCGACGTGGTCATGCTGGAAGCGCAACTGCTGGGTATCGAAGACCTGGGCCACGCTTACATGGCCAGCGTCGAGTTCTCCGGCATGATCCGCGAAGAAGCCCACGCCGGCCCCAGCCCCTTCCGCGAAGTCTGGAACATGACCAAGCCCAAGGACGGCACCAGCGGCTGGCTGGTAGCAGGCTTGCAGGCTTTGCAGTAAGCGCAGGCTTGTAAAACTCCACCGCTTTGCCTGTTAATCCGGGCAACAGGCGGTGGACTTGGGGAATAATCGGGGGCTATGGCAACACAGTCCCCTTTTTCTTTTCCGGGCGGCATTTTTGCGCGCATCCTGGAGTCGGCCCAGCCACCGCAGTGGTTGGTGTCTGAGGTGCAACACCGCGTGGTGCTGTTTTTGAACCATGTGCTGATGCAAGAGAGCGTGGCCATGGAGCGGCTGGTGCGCCAAAGCGGGCGGGTGGTGCAGGTGCAATGGCGCTCCATCGTGCTGGCGCTCAAGATCACCCCGGCAGGTTTGCTGGACCTGGCCGAAGCGGGCGAAACGCCGGATCTGCGTGTGCAGGTGGTGGATGAGTCTCCGCTGGCTCTGGCACGTGATGTGTTGCAAGGCGACAAGCCCTCCATCCGTATTGATGGCGACGTGCAGTTTGCCGCCGAAATCCAGTGGCTGGTAGACCATGTCCGCTGGGACGTGGAAGAAGACCTGGCCCGCATCGTGGGCGACACGCCCGCGCATTGGCTGGCCAACGCCGGTCAGCGCATTGCTGGCGCTTTGCGCCAGTTTGTCAGCATGGGCGTGCGCACGGCAGACCGCTTTGGTGGCCGCCAGCAGGCACAGCCGCCGGCACCGCCAACGCCCCCGGGCTACGGTGACAGCAGTGAGCCGGCCAGCGAGCGCAACGCCCCATGAAGCGATTCTTTCGCGGCTTCACCATTTTGTGGGTGGTGTGGCGCTATGGGCTGGACGACATGGTGCTCTCCAGCTTCAACCATCCCTGGCTCAAGGGCGCCAGCCGCGTGCTGCGCCTGGGCCGCAAATGGACCGAGCCGCGCGGCCAGCGCCTGCGCGAGGCGCTGGAGCAACTGGGCCCGATCTTTGTCAAGTTTGGCCAGGTCTTGTCGACCCGGCGCGATCTGCTGCCGCCCGATATTGCCGAAGAGCTGTCGCTGCTGCAAGACCGTGTGCCTTCGTTCGATCCGCGCATTGCGGTCGAGACGATCGAGCGCGCCTTCCGCAAGCCGATTGCTGACGTCTTTGTCTCTTTTGACGAAAAGCCGATTGCCAGCGCCTCGATAGCGCAGGTGCACTTTGCCACCATCCGTACCCGCGAAGGCGAGCTGCGCGATGTGGCGGTGAAGGTGCTGCGCCCCGGCATGCTGCCGGTGATCGACAGCGATCTGGCGCTGATGCGCACCATGGCCGAGCTGGTGGAAAAGTTCTCTGCCGACGGCAAGCGCCTCAAGCCGCGCCAGGTGGTGGCCGAGTTCGACACCTACTTGCACGACGAGCTGGACCTGATGCGCGAAGCATCGAACGCCGCCCAGCTGCGCCGCAATATGGAAGGCCTGGATCTGGTGCTGATCCCCGAGGTGTTCTGGGATTTTTGCCACCAGGAGGTGATGGTGATGGAGCGCATGAACGGCGTGCCCATCAACCAGGTCGAGACTTTGCGCGCAGCGGGTGTGGATATCCCCAAGCTGGCGCGCGACGGTGTGACGATTTTCTTCACCCAGGTGTTCCGCGACGGCTTTTTTCACGCCGACATGCACCCGGGCAATATCCAGGTGAGCCTGGAGCCAGAGAGCTTTGGCCGCTATATCTCGCTCGACTTCGGCATTGTCGGCACGCTGACCGAGTTCGACAAAGAGTACCTGGCGCAAAACTTCACCGCTTTTTTCCGCCGCGATTACAAGCGCGTGGCCGAGCTGCACATTGAAAGCGGCTGGGTGCCACCCGATACCCGCGTGGACGAGCTCGAAGCGGCCATTCGCGCCGTGTGCGAGCCGTACTTCGACCGGCCGCTCAAGGAAATCTCGCTGGGCATGGTGCTGATGCGCCTGTTCCAGACCTCGCGCCGTTTCCATGTCGAGATCCAGCCGCAGCTGGTGCTGCTGCAAAAAACCCTGCTCAACATCGAAGGCCTGGGCCGCCAGCTCGACCCCGATCTGGACCTGTGGAGCACGGCCAAGCCTTTCCTGGAAAAGTGGATGCTCGACCAGATGGGCCCGCAGCGCCTGTGGCGCGAACTCAAATCACAGGCGCCGCGCTACGCCAAGCTGCTGCCCGACATGCCACGCCTGGTGCACCAGTACCTCTCGCGTCAAGGCAGTGACAACGATGAGACACTCAAAGAGCTGCTCGCTCAACAAAAGTTGACCAACAAGCTGCTGCAAATCATTATTTGCGGCGGTATCGGTTTTGTCTTGGGGCTGGTCGTGCTGCAGCTCCTGATTCGCGTTCGTCTTTTTTAATTCTTTTCGCTAAGCAGGAGTGAGAACGTGCTGCTCTCCATGGTAATTGCCTATCTATTTGTAACCATAGGTGTTGGATTGTGGGCCGCCAAACGGGTCAATAACACGGCCGATTTCGCCGTGGCAGGCCGCAGCCTGCCTTTGTTCATGATCATCACCACCACCTTCGCCACCTGGTTTGGTTCGGAGATCGTGCTGGGTGTGCCGGCCAAGTTCATCGAAGGCGGTTTGCGCAACGTGGTCGAAGACCCGTTTGGCGCCGGCATGTGTCTGATTCTGGTGGGCGTGTTCTTTGCGGCCAAGCTCTACCGCATGAACCTGCTGACCATCAGCGATTACTACCGCAAGCGCTATGGCCGCTCGGTGGAAATCATCTGCTCGCTCATCATCATGCTCAGCTACCTGGGCTGGGTGTCGGCCCAGGTGACCGCTTTGGGCCTGGTGTTCAACCTGCTGTCGCACGGCGCGGTCAGCATCTCGATGGGCATGGTGATCGGTGTGGTCTCCATCCTGGCCTACACCTTGTTCGGCGGCATGTGGTCGGTGGCGGTGACCGATTTTGTGCAGATGATCATTTTGGTGGTCGGCCTGCTGGTGCTGGCATTCTTTGCCTCGGACATGGCCGGCGGCGCAGGCAAGGTGATCGACCTGGCCACCAGCCGCAATCTGTTCCAGTTCTGGCCCGAGCCGACGATGCACGACATCGTCTTCTTCTTCGCCGCCGCCATCACCATGATGCTCGGCTCGATCCCGCAGCAAGACGTTTTCCAGCGCGTGATGTCGGCCGACAGCGAGAAATCGGCTGTGCGCGGCACCGTCATCGGTGGCTCGGCCTATATTCTGTTTGCCTTTGTGCCCATGTTCATGGTGGCCAGCGCACTGATCATCATGCCCGAGGCCACGGCCGACCTGCTCAAAGAAGATCCGCAAAAAGTGCTGCCCACGCTGGTGATGGAGAAAATGCCTTTCATCATGCAGGTGCTGTTCTTCGGTGCGCTGCTCTCGGCCATCAAATCTTGCGCCTCGGCCACTTTGCTGGCGCCCAGCGTCACCTTTACCGAGAACATCTGGCGCCAGTTCCGCCCGCATGTCAGCGACCGCGAAAACCTCTTGACCATGCGCATCAGCGTGCTGGTGTTCAGCATCTGCGTGCTGGCCTACTCCATCAAGATGCAGGGCACGCCCATCTATGAACTGGTCTCGGGCGCTTACCAAGTGCCTCTGGTGGGTGCCTTTGTGCCGCTGACCATGGGCTTGTACTGGAAGCGCGCCACCACGCAAGGCGCGCTGCTGGCGGTGTTTCTGGGTATCGGCATCTGGCTGGCCGGTCTGAACATGAACTGGGGCAGCGCCTTCCCGGCGCAGCTCGCCGGTGTGCTCTCGGCCTTTGCCGGCATGGTGATCGGTTCGCTGGCTCCGCAGTGGATCAGCAACCAGAAGACCGACGTCGAGCCCTTTGTGCCCGACACCCCGGTGCGCGCCGCGGCGGGCCGCTGAAGCCATAAACAGGCCGGCAGCAGGGTGGAAACCTGCCGCCAGGGCCGGTTTGTGCAACCCGCCTATAATCAAGGGTTTCTCTGAATTTCTTCTACTTGCGCGATGCCTATTTACGCCTACAAGTGCAGTGCCTGCGGATATGCCAAGGATGTTTTGCAAAAAATATCGGACGCACCGCTGACGGAATGCCCCCAATGCCAGCAAGCGAGCTTTTCCAAGCAGCTGACGGCACCGGGTTTTCAGCTCAAGGGCACGGGTTGGTACGCCACGGATTTCAGCGGCAAAAAAGCCAGCTCGGACAGTAGCACGGCTGGCGCGTCCAGCAGCTCCAGCGCTGACAGCAAACCTGCTGCCGCGCCTGCTCCGGCTGCGTCGGCGCCCGCTGCAGCCCCTTCCGGCTCGGCCGCATAAAGGCTGTACGCACCATGTCCTCACTGCGCAAATGGCTGCTGACTGGCTTGCTGGTGGTGGTGCCGGGCGTGATCACGGTCTGGGTTTTGCACTGGATCGTCAGCACGCTCGACCAGACCCTGCAAATCCTGCCCGATGGCTGGCAGCCCGACACGCTGCTGGGCATCCACATTCCCGGCTTTGGCGTGGTGCTGACCTTGGCGATCTTGCTGCTGGTAGGCGGCATTGCCAGCAACTTTGTCGGCCGCAAGCTGGTGAGCTGGGGCGACGCGCTGGTCAGCCGCATCCCGGTGGTGCGCTCGATCTACTCCAGCGTGAAACAGGTGTCGGACACGCTGTTTTCGGAGAGCGGCAATGCTTTTCGCACGGCCGTCATGGTGCAGTGGCCGCACGCCGGTGCTCGCACCATCGGTTTTGTGACCGGTGCGCCCAGTGGCGAGCTGGCCCGCCGCCTGGATGCGGGCGAGGAAGAATGGCTGAGCGTTTACGTGCCCACCACGCCCAACCCCACGGGTGGCTACCTGGTGATGGTGCGCAAGAGCGATTGCGTAGAACTGGATATGAGCGTGGACGCCGCGCTCAAATACATCGTTTCGATGGGTGTGGTGGCTCCGCCGGAGCAGCGCCCCTTGAATTCAAAAAACTAGAGGACTAGAGCGCCCACAAGGCGCAGGAAGATTGGCTATGGCAATGCGTTCCCAATACTGCGGTCTGGTGACCGAGGCCCAGATGGGCGAAACCGTGACGCTGTGCGGCTGGGTGAACCGCCGCCGCGACCACGGTGGTGTGATCTTTATCGACCTGCGCGACCGCGAAGGCTATGTGCAAGTGGTGTGCGACCCCGATCGCGCCGAGATGTTCAAGACCGCCGAAGGCGTGCGCAACGAGTTCTGCGTGCAGGTCAAGGGCGTGGTGCGTGCGCGCCCCGCTGGCACCACCAATGAATCGATCAAGAGCGGCAAGATCGAAGTGCTGTGCCACGAGCTGAACGTGCTCAACGCCTCGGTCACGCCTCCGTTCCAGCTGGACGACGAAAACCTGTCGGAAACCGTGCGCCTGACAAACCGCGTGCTGGACCTGCGCCGCCCGGTCATGCAACGCAACATGATGCTGCGTTACAAGACGGCCATCCAGGTGCGCAACTTCCTGGACAAGGAAGGCTTTGTCGACATCGAAACGCCTATGCTGGGCAAGTCTACGCCTGAAGGCGCACGTGACTACCTGGTGCCTTCGCGCGTGCACGATGGCGAGTTCTACGCTCTGCCACAGTCGCCCCAGCTGTACAAGCAGATGCTGATGGTGGCCGGCTACGACCGCTACTACCAGATCACCAAGTGCTTCCGCGACGAAGACCTGCGCGCTGACCGCCAGCCCGAATTCACGCAGATCGACTGCGAAACCTCGTTCCTGAACGAAGAAGAAATCCGCGCCATCTTCCAGCGCATGATCAAGGAAGTGTTCCAGACCCAGCTGGGTGTGGACCTGGGCGAGTTCCCGATCATGACCTACCAGGACGCCGCTTTCCGCTTTGGTTCGGACAAGCCCGACATGCGCGTCAAGTTGGAGTTCACCGAGCTGACCGAAGTGATGAAGGACGTGGACTTCAAGGTCTTCTCCGGCGCTGCCAACATGAAGGGCGGCCGCGTGGTGGGTCTGCGCGTGCCTGGTGGCGCGCGTGAAAACGGCGGTCTCTCGCGTGGCGAGATCGACGGCTACACCGAGTTCGTCAAGATCTACGGTGCCAAGGGCCTGGCCTACATCAAGGTCAACGAGCTGGCCAAGGGCCGTGACGGCCTGCAATCGCCCATCGTCAAGAACATCCATGACGCCGCGATTGCCGAAATCCTGAAGCGCACCGGCGCACAAGATGGCGACCTGATTTTCTTTGGCGCAGACAAGGAAAAGATCGTCAACGACGCCATTGGCGCGCTGCGCATCAAGATTGGCCACAGCGAATTCGGCAAGGCCAACGGCCTGTTCGAAAACAAGTGGGCACCGCTGTGGGTGGTGGACTTCCCCATGTTCGAATACGACGAAGAGAACGACCGCTGGGCCGCTGTGCACCACCCGTTCACCTCGCCCAAGGACGGCCACGAAGACCTCATGGTCACCGATCCCGGCAAGTGCATTGCCAAGGCTTACGACATGGTGCTCAACGGCTGGGAACTGGGCGGCGGCTCGGTGCGTATCCACCGCGCTAACGTGCAGTCGAAGGTGTTCGACGCACTGAAGATTTCGCCCGAAGATGCTCGCGCCAAGTTCGGCTACCTGCTGGACGCGCTGCAATACGGTGCGCCTCCTCACGGCGGCCTGGCTTTCGGTCTGGACCGTCTGATCACCTTGATGACCGGCTCCGAATCGATCCGCGACGTGATCGCTTTCCCCAAGACCCAGCGCGCCCAAGACCTGCTGACCCAGGCCCCATCGGCTGTGGACGAAAAGCAGCTGCGCGAGCTGCACATCAAGCTGCGCAACCCCATCGCTGCCCAGTAAAGCGGCGCGGCCAGGCATCAGCTCCTCGGGCTGGTGCCGTGCCAACCCCTACAGAAAACGCCAAAACCGCCCGGTTTTGGCGTTTTGCTTTGTGCGCCTTTGCCATACAGACAACGCTGTTGCCGCTGTCTTTTTGAACGCGCACAATGGCTGGGTAACGCCGTTACAGCGCTCCACCACCATGGCGCTTGGCGGCCTGTGCTTTGTTTTCTGATTCTGTCTTCTGTGAGCGCAACTTCTCCCACTTTCAAAATTCCGCAATCGGTGCTCGTCATCATCCATACGGCTGAGCTGCAGGTATTGCTGCTGCGCCGGGCTGACAGCCCCAGCGATGTGCCTTATTGGCAACCGGTGACGGGAAGCAAGGATGCTGAGAGCGAGACCTGGGTGGAGACTGCGATTCGCGAAGTGCGGGAGGAAACGGGTATTGATGCAAATCAGCCCGACTGCGTGTTGCGCGACTGGAATCTGGAAAACATCTACCCCATCTACCCGCAGTGGCTGTACCGTTACGCGCCCGGTGTGCGCATGAACACCGAGCATGTGCTCAGCCTGCAAGTGCCGTCCTACGCCCAAATCACCCTCAGCCCGAGAGAGCACACCGCTTTCGCGTGGCATGATTGGCGCGAAGCGGCCGAGCGCTGCTATTCCATATCGAACAGCGAAGCCATTCTGTGGCTGCCGAGGTTCACAGCTCCATGACCGATTTAGACGACGACAACCCGATTTTGCGCGTGGCCACCTACAACATCCACAAAGGGGTGCAGGGCCTGGGGCCGGTGCGCCGGCTGGAAATCCACAACCTGGGCCTGGCGGTGGAGCAGATGGATGCCGACATCATCTGCCTGCAAGAGGTGCGCAAGGACAACCGCAAAGAACAAAGCTATTTTGACAACTGGCCCGAGCAAACGCAGGCCGATTTTCTGGCGCCCTTGGGCTATACCGCGGCCTACCACACCAATGCGCAAACCAAGTGGGGCGAGCACGGCAACGCCTTGCTGACGCGCTGGCCGATTCTGGAAACCCACCACCGCGACATTTCCGACCACCGCTTTGAGCAGCGTGGCCTGCTGCATGTGGCCATGCAGATTGCCGGGCGCCGCATTCACACCATCGTGGTGCATCTGGGCCTGGTGCACGGCAGCCGCTTGCGCCAGACGGCGCAGATCCAGCAGTTCATCCAAGAACACGTGCCCGAGGACGAGCCGGTGGTGGTGGCGGGCGACTTCAACGACTGGGGCTTCCAGGTCAAGGCCATGCTGGCTGGCTTCGGCTTGTTCGAGTACGACGAGCAGCCGCTGATGACCTATCCCTCGCGCCTGCCCGTGGTGCAGCTCGACCACGTCTACGCCCGCGGCCTCACGCCTTGCGGTCTGTTCGTACCGCGTGGCCGCATCTGGTGGCGCATGTCCGACCACCTGCCGCTGATCGCCGAATTCCGTTTGCGCGATTGAGCTGGGCGCTTGCCGCCGCTTGGGCTTGCATGCTATTGAATCAATAGCTGTTTGCGCAGCTGTCATCTGCGCAACCCGCAAGAAACACCATATTCTCTGAGGACAGCTTTCGCTGGTAATATCGACCGCTATGTTTACCGAACTCGCCGATCAGAACGATCCCAAAAAAGCACCCGCCAGCGACGAAGGCACGCCGGTGTCCGTCAAGATCCGCGAGCGGGTGCAGGCGGCGCAGCAGCGCTTCCATGCCAACGACAACATCGCCGCCTTCATCGAACCCGGCGAGCTGGAGCAACTGCTCGACGAGGTGGAGCACAAGATGCAGGGCGTGCTCGACAGCCTGGTGATCGACACCCAGGACGACCACAACACGCGCAACACCGCCCGCCGCGTGGCCAAGATGTACCTCAACGAGGTCTTCCGTGGCCGTTATGTGCCGCAGCCCGAGGTGACCGCTTTTCCCAACGCCGAGCACCTGAACGAGCTGATGATCGTCGGCCCCATCACCGTGCGCAGTGCCTGCAGCCACCACCTGTGCCCGGTGATCGGCAAGGTCTGGATCGGCGTGCTGCCCAACAAGAACACCAATGTGATCGGCCTGTCCAAGTACGCACGCCTGGTGGACTGGGTGCTGGGCCGCCCGCAAATCCAGGAAGAAGCCATCGTGCAGCTGGCCGACCTGATCATGAAGAAAACCCAGCCTGACGGCTTGGCCGTGGTGCTGGAGGCATCGCACTTCTGCATGTCCTGGCGCGGCGTGCGCGAGATGGATTCGAAAATGCTCAACTCGGTGATGCGCGGTGAGTTCCTCACCAACCCCACCTTGCGGCGCGAGTTTCTGGCGCTCATCCCGCAACGGGTGAACAACTGACACCACGCCTCTGACGCAAACGCCCGGCCAGTCCGGGCGACGTTTTTTCTGCCGCCAACCACTACAACACCCAAGGCATTGTTTCCATGACGCTGACCGCGTTTGCGCTGATTATCGTAGCGGGCATCATCCATGCCTTCTGGAACATCGTGGCCAAAAAGGCCGGCGGCGACTCGCGCTTTTCGCTCTTCACCTCGGTACTCAACGCGCTCGTCTGGCTGCCGCTGGGCTGGTGGTTGGGGCGCGATGTGGTGCCGCAATGGGGCTGGCTGGAATGGGGCTTTGTGGCGGCCAGCGCCTTGCTGCACGTGTTCTATTTTGTCGTCTTGCTGCGCGGCTACCGGGTGGCCGATCTCACCGTGGTCTACCCGCTGGCGCGGGGCAGCGGGCCGCTGATCTCGTCGCTGGTGGCGGTGCTGTTTTTGGGCGAACACTTGTCCACCCTGGGCGCGGCCGGCATTGTGGGCGTGGTGGCCGGCGTCTTTCTGATTGCAGGCGGCCCGGCCATGCTGCGCGTGGCCACGCAAGGCGGCAGCGGCGAAAAGCGCGAGCGCACCATCAAAGGCCTGTACTACGGCTTGCTGACCGGTTTGTTCATTGCGTCCTACACCGTGGTCGACAGCTACGCGGTCAAGATGCTGATGATGTCGCCGATCCTGCTCGACTACATGGGCAACCTGATCCGCTGCGTGGTGCTGGCGCCGCTGGGCCTGAAAAACTGGGCCGAGACCAAGCGCCTGTGGCACATGCAGTGGAAATACGCGCTGGTCGTGGCCATCTTCAGCCCCATCGCTTACGTGCTGGTGCTGTACGCAGTGCAGAGCGCGCCCATCTCGCACGTGGCACCGGCACGTGAAGTGTCCATGCTGTTTGCTGCGCTGATTGGCGGCAAGCTGCTGGGCGAAGGCGACCGCGCCTTGCGCATTGCTGGCGCAGTGCTGATTGCGCTGGGCGTCACCGCCCTGGGCTTGGGCTGAACGCATGGCCGAGGCAGCCGCAGCAAGCCGCTTGCCGCAGTTGCTGGGCTGCGATTTCAGCAGCAGCCCGAGCCGCAAAAAGCCCATCGTGCATGCGCTGGGAAAGCTGGATGCAGCCAACCGTAGCGTGCATTTGCAAGGCTTTGCGCACTTCAGCACGCTGGAAGCTTGGAGCCTGCAACTGCAGCAGGATGCGGCTTGGGTGGGCGGCTTTGATTTGCCTTTTGGCTTGCCGCGTGCCTTGGTCGAAGAGCTGGCTTGGCCTAGCGACTGGCGCACTTGCATGCAGCACTATGCGGGCCTGAGCCGGCAACAGATTCGCGAGCAATTCAAGGCGTTTTGCGCTGCGCGCCCAGCTGGGCAAAAGTTTGCTCACCGCACCACTGACGGGCCGGCCGGCTCCAGCCCATCGATGAAATGGGTCAATCCGCCAGTCGCCTTCATGCTGCATGCGGGCGTGCCGCGCTTGCTGGCTGCCGGTGTCAGCTTTCCTGGCTTGCTGCCTAACGACAGCGGCAAAGTGGCGTTGGAGGCTTATCCCGGCCTGCTGGCGCGTGAGCTGATCGGGCGGCGCAGCTACAAAAGTGACGATGCCAAGCGCCAAACCGCAGAGCGTGCCGAGGCTCGCCAAGACTGCCTGGTCGCTTTGCTGCGCGGCGAAAACCGCTTGCAACTGCGCTTGCAGGCCAGTGCCGAGCTGCGGCAGCAAATGCAGGCCGATGCCAGCGGCGACCATCTGGACGCAGCCATCTGCATGTTGCAGACCGGTTGGGCTTTGCTGCAGCATTTGCAAGGCGATGCGCTGTACGGCTTGCCAGCGCAGACCGATCCGCTTGAGGGCTGGATAGTCACAGCGCCGTTGTCGCGTTGACACAGGCCGTTTGCAGCGCTTGGCGCGATAATGCCGAGCTTGCCCGAAGCTGTTTTGCCGAGCCCTTGTATGCCCACTCTCCAGTCCCTGATCGCGTTCTTTGGTGTTGCCGTGCTGCTGGCCTTGTCGCCCGGCCCGGACAATCTGTTTGTGCTGATGCAGTCGGTGCAACGCGGCTGGCGCGTAGGTATTGCCGTAGTAGTGGGCCTGTGCCTGGGCGTGGTGGTGCACACCACGGCCGTGGCGCTGGGGCTGGCTGCGGTGTTTGCCGCATCGAGCGTGGCTTTCACCGTGCTCAAGTGGTGCGGTGCCGCTTACCTGGCCTATCTCGCTTGGGGCGCTTGGCGCGCACCAGTTTCCAGCGAGAACAGCGATGACAAAGCCGGCAGCACCGGCGCCCAGCACCCGCAAGCCAGCAGCCAGGAACTGGTCGCCATGGTGCGCCGCGGCGTGGTGATGAACCTCACCAACCCCAAGGTACTGATTTTCTTCCTGGCCTTTTTGCCGCAGTTCGCGGACCCGCAGCTCGGCCCCGTCGGCCCGCAGATTTTTGTCTTCGGCGCCGTCTTCATCCTGGCCGCATTTTTGGTGTTTGGCGCGATTGCCCTGTTCTCGGGTGCTTTCGGCAACTTGCTGCTGCGCTCGCCCAAGGCGCAGTTCTGGCTCAACAAGATCACGGCCGTGGTCTTCCTGGGTTTGGCAGTGAAACTGGCAACGGCGCAGCGCTGAGAGCGCCCTAGGCCGGTTGTGCTGGCAAACCCAAGGCTTGGTAAATACGCCGCATCTGCGCTGCCAGCCGCTTGGAGTGGGGTTGCTGGTTGAGCCAGGGCTGCACCAGGTTTTGCAAGGCTGTCCATTGGCCGCTGTGGCGCAAAGCGCTGCAATAAATTTGCGTGAACAGATCGCGCTGCGCGTGGCTGCCGCCAACGGCCAGCAGACGCGGTATGGCTTGGCCTAAAGCGTCGGCAGCAACTGGGTAGCGCCCTTGGGCATAAGCCAGCAAGCCGTGGGCAGCGGGCACGCAGACGCTTTGCCAGATGGCTTGCAATTGCGGCTGAGTCAAATGCTTGGCGTGTTGCTCCATGCTGGCCAGCAGTGTTTGCGCTGCCTGCCATTGCTCTGCACGGGCCAGGCCGTAGAGGTATTGCAGATCGAGAAAAGGCAGAACGTGGTCGTGCTGGCGTGCAAGCAAGTAGGGCGTCAACTGCTGCCAGCGCTGGCCCACATCCACACCTTCCAGCTCCAAGCGCGCCAGCAGCGAGATGGAGCCGATCTGGTCTTGCGAGTAGGCCGGAACCACGCCCCAGACCTGGCTGTCGTGCAGTTGCAGTGCCTCGTCGGCACGCCCGTCTTCCAGCAGAAACAAGGCCAGGTGCCACCAATTGTGCGTCTGCATGAAAGAGTTCAAACCTGTCCAACTGCTGCTGGCTTGCTGCATGAAGCCCAGGCCTTCTTCGACACGCCCTTCGGTCAGCAGCACATGCGCCAGCGCATGGTGCGCCCAAGGTTCTTTGAAGCGCATGTCGATGGCATGGCGCGCCGTGGTTTCGGCCTGGCGTAGCAGGTGGCATTGCTCGTAGGCAAAGGCGAGCATGCCGTGGAAATACGGCACATCGGCCAGCTGCGTTTGGCTGGCCAAAGCCATGCGCAACATGGCCGGCGAATCGCCTAGATTGAAGGCGTGGTAGTGCGCCAGTTTGAGCGCGGCAATATCGCGCGGATACGCTTGCAGCAAGGCTTCCAGGCGTTGCACGACCAAGGGCGTATCGCCTGCAACCCAGGCTTCCAGCGCGGCTATCCACTGCTTTTCACGTGCATTGGCCTGGCTGCGCTGTGCTTGCGCACGTTGCAGAAAAGGCTGCGCGTTGCGAGCTGCCTGCGCGTCTTCGGCAAACAGGTGCAGGGCCGCGCACCAGGTTTGCACGAGCGGGCTGTGGTCTTGCTCGGCAATCTCCAACAGCCGCAGCACCCGCAGTTCGCACGAGGCAAAGCCCTCGGCAAAGTCGTTGAGAAAGGGCAGGGCGGCGGCTTCGCTGCTGACCGGGTTGCCGTAGCTGTCTTGCATGGTGGGTGGTTTTAGCGGGCCGGAGCTTGTGGCCAGGCGTGTTGCGGATCGCGGATCTGTTCGAACGCACGCGAGAGTTGCAGCACGCCCAGATCGTCAAAACGCGCACCGGCAATCTGCAAACCGATGGGCAGGCCTGCCGCGGTGTAGCCGCAGTTGACCGAGGCGGCCGGCTGCTCAGACATGTTGTAGGGCACGGTGTAGCCAATGTGTTCCAGCGGTCGCAGCGGGTCGTTGGTGGGCGAGGCCCATTCGGCCGCAAAGGCCACATGTGGCGCCACGGGCGAGATCACAAAATCGAAGGCACTGGTGGCCTTGACGGTGGCTACACGCACCTGGTGGAAAGCCTGGCTGGCGTGGAAGACTTCGCTGCCGCTCATGCCTTGCGCGCTTTCGGCCCAGGTGCGGATGTAGGGCAGCACTTTCTCGCGCTGCGCGGCGCTGAGCAATTGCATGTCGGTGTAAGAACGCATGCGCCAGAAGTGGTCCATGCCGTCGAGCAGGGCTTGCGTCATGAAGGGCTGCATGGGCACGATTTGCGCGCCCGCCGCTTCCAGCAATTGTGCGGCACGCTCAATAGCGGCTTTCACCTCGGGCTGCAGTGGCAGACCGCAACCGGCATCGAGCAGCAGGCCAATGCGTTTGCCGCGAATGTATTCGGGCGTGGTGTTGGCTGCCGAGGCCCAGGCGATGTCTTGCGCAGGCAGGCTCATGGTGTCGCGCACATCGGGCGCGGAGAGCACTTGCATCATCAGGGCGGAATCTGCCACGGTGCGCGTCATCGGGCCGGCAGCGCGGCCGGTGTAGGGCGGATCGATGGGAATGCGGCCCAGGCTGGGCTTGAGGCTGTAGATGCCGCACCAGCTGGCGGGCAGGCGCAGCGAGCCGCCAATGTCGGTGCCGATGTGCAAAGGGCCATAGCCGGCTGCTGAAGCGGCGCCGCCGCCTGCGCTGGAGCCGCCCGGGCCTTTGCTCAAGTCCCAGGGATTGCGCGCCAGTTGGTGAAAGCTCGACAGGCCGGACGACAGCATGCCGTAGTCGGGCATGGTGGTTTTGGCAAACATGATGGCGTGCGCCTCGCGCATGCGCGCTGCGGGCGGCGCATCGGCTGCTGCCGGCACCAGCTGAACGGCCGCTGTGCCGAGCGGCACCGGGTCGCCTTGCGTGGCAATGTTCTCTTTGATGGTGACGGGCACGCCATCGAGCAAACCGGCGGGTTGGTTCTTTTGCCAGCGTGCTTCACTCATCCGCGCCTGCGCCAGTGCCAGCTCAGGGCGGTACAGGTAGGTGGCGCACAGCTGTGGCTCCCAGCGGTTGACGTGGTCGATGACAGATTGCATCACATCAACAGGCGAGAGCTCATGCTTTTGGTAGGCGGCCAGCAATTCGGTCGCGGGCAGATCGTGAAGCGCGGTCATAGCAAAAAACAGGTGAAAAGGCCAAAGAAAAAGCCCATCCTGGCGGGCGCCAGTGATGGGCTTGACGCTATATCAAGCGTAGCAACTTAGGTCCATCATGCCCAGTACATGGATGACAGATCGTTCACAAAGATCGGCATGTCTTTCCACAGACCGCGCACGTTCTTGGCGGCGATGGTCACCCATTGCGGCTGGTAGAGGAAGACGTTGGCCGCGTCTTCGGCCAGCAGGCGCTGCGCGTCGCCCAGCAGGCGGGCGCGGTCGGCAGGGCGGGCTTCCAGCTTGATCTGCTCGAACAGCTTGTTGAACTTTTCCGACTGGTAGCCCCAGTAGTAATCGGGGCGGGCGTAGTTGCCCAGGTCGAAAGGCTCGACGTGCGAGATGATCGACAGATCGTAATTCTTGTTGGTGTAGGTGCCCGAGAGCCACTGCGCCCATTCCACGTTCTGCAGTTTGACGTTGATGCCGATCTTCGAGAGCTGCGCGGCAACGATCTCGCCGCCCTGGCGTGCGTAGGGCGTGGGTGGCAGCGTCATGGTCAGCTCCAGCGGCGTTTTCACGCCGGCTTCGGCCAGCAGCTTCTTGGCTTTTTCCACGTCGTACGGGTTGACGCCGGTGGTGTCGACATAGCCAAACGCGCCTGGCACGTAGTGGCTGCCGATGGGCGCGCCCAGGCCTTCGGCGGCACCGGCGATGACAGCCTTGCGGTCGATGGCGGCAGACAGCGCACGGCGCACCCGCACATCGTCCAGCGGCTTGCGGCGCTCGTTGATGGCCACAATGGTTTTGGCGCGCGAGCCGCTGATCACCACCTGGTAACGCGGGTTGGTTTTGAACTGGTCAATGCCACGGGCCGAGACGCGTGGGAACACATCCACATCGCCGGCCAGCAGCGCGGCCACTTGCGCGGCGGCATCCGAGATGAAGCGGAAGGTGGCGCGGCGCACGCGCAAGGTTGAGGCGCTGCGGTGCTGCGGCCAGGCTTCGAGCGTGATCGACGAGCCCTTGCTCCAGTTGCCGAGCTTGTAAGGGCCGGTGCCAACGGGCTTGGTAGCGTTGCTGTCGGCGCTCTTGGGTTCGACGATGACCGAAGTGGCCTGGCCCAGCACAAACAGCAGATCCGGGTCGATCTCTTTGTTGAGAATCACCACAGTGTGGTCGTCCACCACCTGGGCCGTCAGATTGGCAAAAGTGCGCTTGTCCTTGTTGGTGCTTTTCTCGCCAGCGGCGCGGTCAAAAGCGAACTTGACGGTGTTGGCGTTGAACGGCTCGCCGTTGTGGAACTGCACGCCTTTGCGCAGCTTGAAGGTGTAGGTCTTCAAGTCGGGCGAGACTTCCCAGCTCTCGGCCAGCAGCGGCGAGACGCTGCCGTCGGCGTTGATCTTGGTGAGCGTTTCGTAGATGTTGTATTGCGTGATTTCAGCGATGGACGAGGCCGCGCCGGCCGTGGGATCGAGCCCTGGCGGCTCCAGCGTCATGCCGATGACCACGGTGTCTTTTTTGGCCTGCGCATTGGCCACGCCGGGCAGCCACAGGGGCAGCGGGGCAATGGCGCCAGCAGCAAGCAGATGTCTGCGATTGAGCATGCGGGGACTCCTTGGAATAGCTATTGTTGGAAAGTAAGCGAACAACAGGCATTGCGCCCAGGCCGGGAAGCTGCGTCCGGGCCGGTGCTTTGCTTCAGCAGTGGTTATACAGGAACTGTAGCGGCCTGGGTATGCGCCACTCGGCGGCGCGGACGCACTTGTGGCACTGCGCTGACGAGTTTTTGCGTGTACGGGTGCTGCGCGTGCTGGAACAGTTGCGCAGGCGTGCCGCGCTCCACAATTTCGCCCTTGTACAGCACCACCACTTCGTCGCACAAGTGGTTGATGACGGCCAGATCGTGGCTGATGAGCATGTAGGTGATGCCGAATTCGGTTTGCAAATCCTGCATCAGGTTCAGCACCTGGGCTTGCACCGAGACATCGAGCGCGCTGACGGGCTCGTCCGCCACGATCAGTTTGGGCTTGGTGATCAAGGCGCGGGCAATGGCAATGCGTTGGCGCTGGCCGCCAGAAAACTCGTGCGGGTACTTGTCCACATCCTGCGGGCGCAGGCCCACTTGCTGCAGCACGGCAATGGCGCGTTCGCGCTGCTCGGGGCGGCTGGTTTCTCGCTGTGCTTGCAGCGGCTCGGTGATGATGCGTTCCACCGTTTGGCGTGGGTCCAAAGAACCATAGGGATCTTGGAACACCATTTGAAAGTCTTTGCGGGCGCGGCGCAGTTCTGGCGCGGGCAGCGTGTGCAGATTCTGCCCGTTCAGCAGTACCTGGCCGGCGCTCGGCGTGTCCAAGGCCATGACCAGGCGCGCCAGCGTAGATTTGCCCGAACCCGATTCGCCCACCACGCCCAGGCTTTTGCCTGCGTGCAGTGCAAAGCTCACGCCGCGCAGCGCCTCTACCGTAGGCGGCGGGGCGAATAGTTTTTCGCGCGGCAGGGTGTAGGTACGCACCAGGTCGCGTACTTCCAGCAAAGGCTTCTCGCTCATGCGGCGACTCCGGTGGGGGCGTAGGCTTCGGGGCGCGAGCAATACACCTGGTGTTCCTCGTTCAGTGGTATGCAGGGCGGAACCTGCGTGGCGCAGGCGCCATGGGTAAAACTGCAGCGGCCGGCAAAGGTGCAGCCAGCAGGCAAATCCACCAGCTCGGGTACCGTGCCGGCAATGGTTTGCAGACGCTGCGGTTGGCCGTTGATGCGTGGCTGCATGCTGGGGCGCGCCGCCAGCAGGCCGCGTGTATAGGGGTGAGCCATGTGGTCAAACACCGCTTCGGTGCTGCCGGATTCGACCACGGTGCCGCCATACATCACCACCATCTGGTCGACGTTTTGCGAGATCACGCCCAGGTCGTGCGAGATGAGCAAGAGCGCCATGTTGCGCTCTGCCACCAGCTCGTTGATGAGGTCGAGAATCTGCTGCTGGATGGTGACGTCGAGCGCCGTGGTGGGCTCGTCGGCAATCAGCAGATCAGGGCCGCAGGCCAGAGCCATGGCGATGGTGATGCGCTGGCGCTGACCGCCCGAGAACTGGTGCGGATAAGCGTCGTAACGCTGCTCGGGTTGGGCAATGCCAACACGGTTCAGCAAGGCAATGGCTTCGGTTTTGGCCTGGCGCGCACTCATGTTTTTGTGCAGGCGCAGCGGCTCGCTGATTTGCTGGCCGATGGTGTGCACCGGGTTCAGCGCCGTCATCGGCTCTTGAAAGATCATGCCGATGCGGTTGCCGCGCACCGTGCGCCACCAGCTGTCGGGCTGGTTGACGAGCGAGTGGCCGTCAAAGCTGGCGCTGCCGCTGACCTGGGCCGATTCGGGCAGCAAGCCCATCAGTGCCATGGCGGTGATGGATTTGCCGCAACCTGATTCGCCAATCAGGCCCAGTGCCTGACCGCGGTCGATTTGAAAGCTGATGTCGCGCACGGCGCGTGCCGGGCCACGGTGGGTTTGCAGCTGGATGCTGAGGCCGGAGACGTCGATCAAAGCCATGGCCAGTCCTTATCGTTTGCGCGCCAGGCGAGGGTCGAGCAGATCGCGCAGACCGTCGCCAAGCAGGTTGAGGCCGAGCACCGACAGTGCGATCGCCACACCGGGAAACACCGCCAGCAGTGGCGCTTGGAACATCAGGGTTTGCGCCTCGCTCAGCATGCGGCCCCACGAGGGCTGTGGCGGCTGCGTGCCCAGGCCGAGGTAGGACAGTGCGGCTTCGGCCAGGATGGCGAGCGCAAACTGGATGGTGGCCTGCACGATGAGCACCGACAGAATATTGGGCAGCACGTGTTGCCAGGTGATGCTCCACGCGCCTTTGCCGCAGGAGCGGGCCGCCAGAATGTATTCGCGCGACCAGATGGAGTTGGCCGATGCCCGCGTGATGCGCGCAAAGGTGGGAATATTGAACACGCCGATGGCGATGATGGAGTTGACAATGCCCGCGCCGAACACCGCCGTCATCATGATGGCCGAGAGAATGGCCGGGAAGGCAAAGGTGAAATCCGACAGCCGCATGATGGCCTCTTCCACCCAGCCGCGTTTGGCCGCTGCCAGCAAGCCCAGAGCGGTGCCAATGCTCAGGCCAATGCCCACGGCCACAACACCTACCAAGATGGAGTTGCGCGCGCCCACCAGCAACTGTGAGGCGACATCGCGGCCATAAGCATCGGTACCCAGCCAGTGCAGGGCGGATGGGCCTTGCAGCTTGTTGTCGATGTTCATGTCGAAGGGCGACCAGGGCGTCCAGACATAGGACAGGCCGGCGGCCAGCAGCAAAGCCAGGCTCAGGACTGCGCCAATGATGAAGCTGGGATTACGCAAGGCACGGCGCCAAAAGCTGGGTGCATGAGCAGTACTGCTCGCCGTGGCGGAGGGGGAGGCGATGGTCTGGCTCATAGCTTAGATATCACTGGCCTTGATGCGAGGGTCGATCGCGGCATACAGCACATCGACGAGGAAGTTGACCACCACCACCATGGCGGCAAGCAGCATCACGCAGTTGCGCACCACCATCAGATCGCGGTTGGCGATGGATTGGAAAATGAGCCGCCCCATGCCAGGCAGGTAGAACACGTTCTCGACCACGATGGTGCCCGCCAGCAGGTTGGCAAACTGCAGGCCCATGACGGTGACCACCGGAATCAGTGCGTTGCGCAGCACGTGCTTGTAGAGTGCTGCACGTTGCGAAAGCCCTTTGGCACGCGCGGTGCGTACAAAGTCTTCACGCAGCACCTCCAGCACCGCAGAGCGGGTAATGCGCGCCAGAATGGCGGCCTGCACCACGGCCAGCGAAATGGCTGGCAGCAGCAGCGCCTTGATCGCTGCCCAGAATGAGCCGCCCGAGGCTTCGGTCCAGCCTGGAAAACCGCCGGCAGAAAACCATTTGAGCTGCACTGAAAACAGCAGGATCAGCAAGATGGCGAACCAGAAATTGGGAATGGCAATGCCCAACTGCGCCAAACCCATCACGCTCACATCGCCAATCTTGTTGTGGTGGCTGGCCGCATAGATGCCGGCGAAAAGAGCGACCACGGTGGTGATCAGCATGGCCATGACTGCCAGCGGCACGGTGAGCGCCAGGCGCTCGACAATCAATTCCAACACTGGTGTGCCGTAGCTGTAGCTGTTGCCCATGTCGAGGTGCACCAGGCCGCTGATCCAGTGCCAGTAACGTTCCCAGGCGGGCTGGTTCAGGCCCAGTTGCTCAGCCAGCTCGGCCACGGCCTCGGGCGCGGCGTCGGGGCCCATCAGCATTTGCGCGGCGTTGCCGGGCAGGATTTCCAACACCAGAAAAACCACCACCGAGGTGCCCAGCAAGGTGAGCAGCAGCGTGAGCGTGCGTTTGAGCAGAAAAAGACCCATGGTCGGCTGTCGTTATAAGGGTTATCTCAAAAATAATAGCAAAAACTGCAGAATCGGCAAGCGCCGCCAGCATAGCGCGAAAAATTCTGGCACGCCATGCCTGCTTACTCGCAAAGTCGCGAGTATGGCCAAGAGCGAGGCAGGATAATGTCGCTCATGTCACAGTTTTTGCCCCATTGCCAGGAGGAGGCGCCAGCATGGCTTTGATGATTACCGACGAGTGCATCAACTGCGATGTGTGCGAGCCCGAGTGCCCGAACGACGCCATCTACATGGGCGAGGCGTATTACGAGATTGATCCGCACAAGTGCACCGAATGTGTCGGGCACTTTGACGAGCCCCAATGCGTGCAGATCTGCCCGGTGGCTTGCATTCCGGTGAATCCCGAGCATGTGGAAAGCCCTGAGACCTTGATGCAGAAGTACGAGCGGCTGCAGGCGGAAAAGAGGTAGTCACCGATGAGCGTGCGCTGAGTCGCAAACGCTGCACCATGAAAAAAGCGCCGCATGCGGCGCTTTGTTGTTGCTGCTCACACGCCTTCGGGGCGCGGATGCTTGGGCCGCTGGGGCTTGGTGGTGTGGATTTTGAGCGTGGCTTTTTCCATCTCGCCGGCCAGCAGCTCGGGTGCGGCTTGCATAGCGTGGATGATGCTGTCTTCGATGAGCTTGCGCTGATCGGGCGCGGGTTTGCGCAGCACCCAGTTGGGCACTTCATTTTTGTCGCCGGGGTGGCCAATGCCGATGCGCAGGCGCCAGTAATCGGGCGAGCCCAGCTGGGCATGGATATCGCGCAGGCCGTTGTGGCCACCGTGGCCGCCGCCTTTTTTAAGCTTGACCTGGCCGGGCGGCAGATCGAGCTCGTCGTGCACCACCAGCACTTCTTCGGGTTTGATCTTGAAAAAGCGGGCCAGCGCACCGACCGATTTGCCCGACAAATTCATAAAGGTTTGGGGCTCCAGCAGCCAGACGGATTCGCCATTGATGCTGGTGCGCGCCACCAGGCCAAAGTAATTGCGGTCGGGTTGCAGCGTCAGGCGCAGATCATTCGCCAGCGCATCGATCCACCAAAAGCCGGCATTGTGGCGCGTGCCTTCGTATTCTGGGCCTGGGTTGCCGAGGCCAACAAACAGCTTGATCATGGGCGTGGATTATCGTGCGGAATGAAAAAAGGCTGCATTGACCAGCAATGCAGCCTGATGGGCAGCGCACGAGGCGCTACCTTGGCCAAAATTATTCGGCAGCAGGAGCGTCAGCAGCAGGAGCGGCTTCTTCTTCAGCACCAGCAGGAGCGGCCACGGACACCATGGCAGCGGTGCTGTGCGTAGCCAGCTTCACGCCTGCGGGCAGAGTCACTTCGTTCACGTGGATCACGTGACCCTTTTCCAGCTTGCTCAGGTCCACGGTGATGAACTCGGGCAGGTCCTTGGGCAGGCAGGACACTTCGATTTCGGTCACGATCGGGGTCACCATGCACTTGTCGATCTTGACGGCAGGCGATTCTTCAGCGCCGCTGAAGTGCACAGGCACCTTCATGGTCAGCACGGTGTTGGCGTCCACGCGTTGGAAGTCCACGTGCAGCACCAGTTGCTTGAACGGGTGGTATTGCACATTGCGCAGCAGCACTTGGCTCTTGGCGCCTTCCAGGTCCATGTCCAGCACGGAGGAGTGGAAAGCTTCCTTCTTCAGGGCGTACCACAGGGTGTTGTGGTCCACTTCCACCAGTTGGGGTTCAGCCGAACCACCATAGATGATGGCGGGCGTACGGCCAGAATTACGCAGGCGGCGGCTCGCACCCGTACCTTGCTTAGCGCGCGCAAAAGCGACGACGTTCATATCAATTCTCCAAAGGGGATGAACCGCGACCAGTTCACCCGGTTAAAAAGGCCGCTGTCAGTGACAGCGGCCAGCGAAACTCTCGATTTTAGCAGAACTTGGATTTTTGGCCTGTGGCCAAAAACCATCAAGCGTCCTGGAACAGGCTCATCACCGATTCGCCGGTGGCGATGCGGTGGATGGTTTCTGCAAACAGCGGTGCCACCGACAACTGGCGAATCTTGCTGCAAGCGCGAGCGTTCGATGCCAGAGGGATGGTGTTGGTCACCACGACTTCGTCCAGTGCAGCGCCGCCGCCGATGCGGTCGATGGCCGGGCCGGAGAAAATCGGGTGCGTGCAATAGGCGTAGACCTTCTTGGCACCGCGCTCTTTGAGCACTTCTGCGGCTTTGACCAAGGTGCCTGCGGTGTCGATCATGTCGTCCATGATCACGCAGTTGCGGCCTTCGATATCACCGATCACGTGCATCACCTCAGACACATTGGCCTTGGGGCGGCGCTTGTCGATGATGGCCAGGTCGCAATGCAGTTGCTTGGCCAGTGCACGGGCGCGCACCACGCCACCGACGTCAGGCGAGACCACGATCAGATCGTCGTAGTTCTTCTGGCGCAGATCGCCGAGCAGCACGGGCGAGGCGTAGATGTTGTCGACGGGAATGTCGAAGAAGCCCTGAATCTGGTCCGCGTGCAAATCCATGGTCAGCACGCGGCTCACGCCAGCGGCTTGCAACATGTTGGCAACCACCTTGGCGGTAATGGGCACGCGGGTAGAACGCACACGGCGGTCTTGGCGGGCATAGCCAAAGTAGGGAATCACAGCACAGATGCGTTCGGCCGAGGCGCGCTTCAAGGCGTCGACCATCACCAGCAACTCCATCAGGTGGTCGTTGGTGGGGGCGCAGGTGGGCTGAATAACAAAAACGTCGCGGGTGCGAACGTTTTGCTTGATTTCCACCGTGACTTCTCCATCGGAGAAGCGGCCTACATCGGCAGCGCCCAGTGTGGTGTGAAGATGTTGTGCAATTTCAGTAGCAAGGCCGGTGTTGGCATTGCCAGTGAAAACCATGAAGTCTGGATGATGGTTTTGCATAGCGTCCCAGTGGATATGGGTTAGCTGTGTGCGTTGCTAGTACGCGATAAGAAATGTGGCAGGGGAAGAAGGATTCGAACCTTCGCATGCCGGAATCAAAATCCGGTGCCTTAACCAGCTTGGCGACTCCCCTACGAGAATTGGTGCTAAGCATCACCAACTCTTAAAACCTTCAGTCTTGGGCCCATCCTATCAAAGGATGCTCCGTCAGACTCTTGCAATCTTTCACTGTCCAGTCTTGTGAAAAACTGCTTTGGCAGCTAAAAGCTTGCGTTTTCTTCACTGCAAACACTGCACTGCCTGAGCCCGTCATTCTAGCATGTAATCCTTGCGATTTCAAAAAGTCAGAAACTTTTTTTATCGAAGGACACAAGCCTTCAGCGACCGGCTGCAAGTCGTTTCGACCGAAGTCAAAGTGCTTTGCAGCGAAGTCCGAAATTGTAGCAGCTTTTGAATCGCGTTTCAGGTTCGGACTGGAAAAAATTAATTTCGTATCCAAGCCTTCTTGCGGCTTCACAACTATCAGCGCGGTGTCTGCTAGCTGCTGCTCGTTTTCGAGTGGACGTATTATGTCACCAATTCCTTCGACCCAAGCCGATTTGCCAAAAATAAAAAAAGGAACATCGGCACCGAGCTGCAGCGCTATGCGTTGCAGCTCGCCACGCGACAGCTTCAGATTCCATAGCTGGTTGAGTGCCAGCAGGGTGCTGGCCGCGTCGGATGAGCCGCCACCCATGCCTGCTTGCGCGGGCAGGTTTTTGCGCACACCAATGTGCACGCCTTGCTGGCAACCGGTGGCTTGTTGCAGGGCTTTGGCGGCGCGCGTGATCAGGTCGTCGGCAGGCAGGCTGACATTGAGGTCTTCGCGGCTGATGGCGCCGCTGTGCTGCAGCTCAAAGTGCAGCTCGTCGGCCCAGTCGATGAGCATGAAAACCGACTGCAGCAAATGGTAGCCATCGGCCCGGCGGCCGGTGATGTGCAAAAACAGATTGAGCTTGGCCGGGGCGGGCACGTCGTACAGCGTACGCATGGGGTATCGATCCGAAAAAAGAGGTAATGCCAGGCAACCCGTGGCTGTCAGGAGCGCTCGAGCACGATGCGCAAGCTGGCTTCGGGTTGCGGGTACAGGCGTTGTGCGGTGATTTTGCCGTCGCCGTAGGCGGCCAGATCGGCCTCCCAGCCTTGGGCGGGTGTGGGTTTGCCTTGCAGCCAGTCGAACAAGGCGGCAATTGGCAGGCTGGTGCCCATCAGCTCTTGCGTGAGCTCGTCGAGCGAGCCGGCTTGGCGGGTTTGCTGGCCTTGGGTCACGCTGGCTTGCTGCGCCGTCCATTGCACGCGCGCCACGATGTTGCCCAAGGGGTTGAGCAACACCAGCTCTCCTTGGGCGGCAGAGCCCGACAGCTCAAAGCTGCCACTGGTGGACTGCGGTTGCGCGCCTCCCACCTGAACTGACATGCGCCCGCTCCAGTAACCGGCACCGGGTGGCGGCGTCAGTTGCTGCTGCGGTGTGGCGCAGCCGGCCAGAACCAAAGCCGATGAGGCGGTGGCAAGCGCCAGCCATTGACGCCGTGTACAGGTGTGTGCGGTTGTCACGGCGTGATGCCCAGGGTTTTGAAGGTGTTGCGCACCGTTTCGTTCTCGGGGGCGTCCTTGAGGGAGTTGCGCAGCAGCTCTTGGGCAGCCTGGGTTTTGCCTTGCTTGAACCAGACTTCGGCCAAGTGGGCGCCAATCTCGGCATCGGGCTGTTTGGCATAGGCTTTTTCCAGCCATTGGGCCGCTTGCTCCAGGTTGCCGCGCTTGTATTCGACCCAGCCCAGGCTGTCGGTAATGTAGGGGTCGCCGGGCGCCAGTTCCAGGGCTTTTTCGATCAGGGTTTTGGCCTCGTCCAGCTTCTGGCCGCGGTCGGCCAGGGAATAGCCCAGCGCGTTGTAGGCGTGGTGGTAATCCGGCTTGAGGGCGATGAGCTTGCGCAGCAAGCTTTCGGCCTGCTCCATCTGGTTGAGCCGCTCAGCCAGCATGGCTTGCTCGTACAGCATGTCCGGGTCGGTGGGCAGCAGCTCGACCAGCTTGGTTTGCGCCTCCAGGGCGCTGCTGTAGTTTTTGGCGGTTTTGTACAGCTGTACCTGGGCCGCCAGTTTGCTGCGGATCTCGCCCGGGCTGCCTTCTGGCAACTGGCTCAGCAGCTCGCTGGCAGCGTCGAACTGGCCTTGCTGCATGCGAACCGATGCTTTGCGCAGCGTGGCCAGCGGCACATTGCCGGCCTTGGCGATTTCGTCAGACCAGCGGTCTGCCTCGCTCCATTTTTTCTGCGCTTCGGCCATTTGCTCGCGCAGCATCAGGCTTTGGATGCGCACTTCTTTTTGCAGCACGGCCGATTCGAACTTGTCAATCAAGGTGTCGAGCTTGAGCAAGGAGACGTCGGCCTCGGAATACTGCTTCATCTGCGCTTGCAGCGCGGCTTTCAAAATCCAGGCGTCGGCCGAATTGGGATCGATGCGGGTGGCTTCGTCGAGCTGGGCCAGTGCCTCGGAAAGGCGCTCGTTGTTCATCAGGCTGCGCGCATAAGCCAGGTGAGCATCAGCGTTTTTGGAGCGGCTGAGAAAATCGTTCACCAGGGTTTCTGCCTCGGGCACGTTGGCCGATACCAGCGCGGCGGCCAGCCTGCCGGCTGCCTGGTTGCTGGCGTCCAGCGTCAAGGCCTTGCGTGCCGATTGCAGTGCTTGTGTGGACTGGCCGGCCGCCAGCTCCATGGCGCCAATGGCGGCCCAAGCATCGGGGCCGGTGGCCGGGTTTTCCAGCTCGGGCGTCAGGGCTTCGCGCACAATGCGGGCGGCCTGGGCTTGGTCGGCAACCCGGCGGTAAATGCTGGGGATGGCACGAATCCATTCCAGCTTTTCTTCAGGCTTGGCCAGGGCGATTTCCTGCTTGAGCAGGGCGCCGGTTTCTTCGCCATGATTGGTGGACAGCAGCACTTGCAACAGGTAGCGGCTGGCCTGGCGCGATTGCGGGTGCGCCTCTTTCCAGGCCTTGGCTACCATGCCGGCTTTTTGGGCCGAGCGCGAGAGCAGCGCAATCTGGGCGGCGCGCTGGTAGACCTTTTCGTCACCCGTGCGGCGGGCGGCATCCAGCAGCAGCTCTACGCTGGTGGTGGCATCGCCTTGGTAGGCATACATTTCGCCCAGCAAAAGCAGGTAGAACAGCTCGGCGTTCAACAGCGAAGTCTCTTGCTCAACGCGCTCTGCGGTGGCCAGATCGGACAGCTTGACTGCCGCAGACGGAGGCGGGCTGGAGTAGGCCCAGGCGGGCGCTGCCAAGCCGGCTGCGAGAAAATAGGCCACATTGCGGAGAGCTTGCTTCATCGGCCCATAATAAACGATGCCCAAGTGCCATGCAGAAGGAAAACAGTGCCCGAGTTGCCAGAAGTGGAAGTGACCAAACGTGGTCTGGTAGCGCCTTTGGAAGGTGCCACCATCGTGCGCGCCAGTCTGGGAAAGCCGCTGCGCTGGCCGCTCGGGATTGCGCTGCCAGCTCTGCAAGGGCGGGTGGTGCAGCAGGTTTTGCGCCGCGGAAAATACATTGTTTTGCAGTTGGACCAGGGCGTGCTGCTCATCCACCTGGGCATGTCGGGCAGTTTGCAGGTGGCGCCGAGCTTGCCGGCGGCAGGCGTGCACGACCACTTTGAACTGGTTTGCGACCGCAGCGTTTTGCGTCTGCACGATCCCAGGCGTTTTGGTGCCGTGGTCTGGGCGCCCGATCTGCAATCGGGCATGGCTGCCAAGCTGCTGAGCAAGCTGGGCACGGAGCCGCTGGAAAGCGGCTTCACTTTCGCCCATTTTTGGCAAGGCTTGCAGCGCTCGCGCATGCCCATCAAACAGCTGCTGCTGGGCGGCCAGGTGGTGGTGGGCGTTGGCAATATTTACGCCAGCGAAGTGCTTTTTCTGGCGCGCATTGCGCCGGACAAACCCGCCAACCAGGTCAGCAAACCCCAGGCCAAGCGCCTGCATGAGGCGATACCGCAAGTGCTCGGCAAAGCCATTGAATTGGGCGGCAGCACCTTGCGTGATTTTGTCCATGTCGATGGCTATGCAGGCGCGTTTCAGGCGCAGGCCAATGTGTACGGCCGCGCAGGCGAGCCCTGTCACCAATGTGGGCGAGCCATCGAAATGCTCAAACAAGGCCAGCGCAGCACCTATTACTGCCGCCGTTGTCAAAAATAAACCCACCAAAGAGTAAGCGTTCTTGAGTCAATTTTCTGAACACATTGTGGCCTGGCAACAAGTCCATGGCCGCCACCATTTGCCGTGGCAGAACACGCGCGATCCGTACCGCGTCTGGCTGTCCGAGATCATGCTGCAGCAGACGCAGGTCAGCACCGTTTTGGGCTACTACGAGCGCTTCTTGCAGCGCTTTCCGACGGTGGCTGATCTGGCCGCTGGTAGCGACGAAGAAGTGATGGCGCTGTGGAGCGGTTTGGGCTATTACAGCCGGGCGCGCAATCTGCACCGCTGCGCGCAAGAGGTGATGGCGCGCTTTGGCGGCGCTTTCCCGCAAACGGTGGAAGAGTTGGCGTCGCTGCCCGGTATTGGCCGCTCCACGGCCAGCGCCATTGCCTCGTTTTGCTTTGCTGTGCGCGCTGCGATTCTGGATGCCAACGTCAAACGCGTGCTGACGCGTTACCTGGGTTTTGCCGACGATCTGGCCAGCAGCGCGGCCGAGAAGAAACTCTGGGCCTTGGCCGAAGATTTGCTGCCTGAACGCGATCTGAACAACACCATGCCGCGCTACACCCAAGGCATGATGGATTTGGGCTCAGGTATCTGCACGGCCAGCAAACCAAGCTGTTTGCTTTGCCCGGTGCAAACCCACTGTGTGGCGCAGCGCGAAGGTGCGCCCGAGCGTTATCCGGTCAAAACCAAAAAACTCAAACGCACATCGGCCAGTTGGTGGTTGCTGTGGTTGCAGCGGGCTGACGGCGCCATCTGGCTGGAAAAGCGCCCAGCCAAAGGTATTTGGGCGGGCTTGTATTGTTTGCCGGTGTATGAATCAGAAGCGGCGCTGGACCAAGCGGCCGCTGGCTTGGGTGCCATGGCAGAGCACCAGCCTGGCCCGTTTTTGCATGTGCTCACGCACAAGGATTTGCACTTGCACCCGGTCAGGGTTTTGGCGCAGAAAAACGCCATGGCAGGGGCACCCGGCCAGTGGTGTGCGCCCAGCCAACTAGCGGCTGTGGGCTTGCCGGCGCCGGTGCGTAACTTGTTGCAGAACGCCGATTAACAAAGCGCCGATCACATCGATTTTTTATCGAGCTCGCGGTGGCGTTGCAAGGTGGTCCACTGCGCTTGAAAGTGCTGCGCCAGCGCGTTGACGAGGTATACCGAGCGGTGCTGGCCGCCGGTGCAGCCGATCGAAACCGTGGCATAGCTGCGGTGGTTGTTGAGCATTTCGGGCAGCCAGTTGTCCAAGAAGCGAATGATGTCGACGCGCATCTTTTGCACCGCCGGCTGCTGTGCCAGAAACTCGGCCACGGGCGCTTCCAGCCCCGAGTTGCTGCGCAGATCGGGCTCGTAATAGGGGTTGGGCAGCATGCGCACGTCGAACATGAAATCGCTGTCCATCGGGATGCCGTTTTTGAAGCCGAAGGACTGGAACACCAGCGTCAGGCTCGACGCTGGCGCTTTCATGATTTGCTTGATGTAGGCCTGCAGCTGCGCCACGCGGATATTGCTGGTGTCGATGACGTGGGCCTGCTCGCGCAGATCGGCCAGCAAGGCGCGCTCTTCGTCGATCATCTGCACCAGCGCGCGCGGGCCCTCCTGCAGGGTTTCGTTGGTGAGCGGGTGGCGGCGGCGGGTTTCGGAGAAGCGGCGGATGAGAATATCGCGCTGCGCATCCAGATAGATCAGCTGCACCTGGGCGCCTGCGGCACGTAGTTTTTCCAACTGTGCGGGCACCAAGTACAGCGCCTTGGCACTGCGCGCATCTACCGCAATGGCAATGCGGTTGCCATGCTGCCAAGGCTCCAGCGACACCAGGGCGGGCAAAAGCTCGGGCGGCAGGTTGTCTACACAGTAAAAACCGATGTCTTCCAAAGCATGCAGTGCGACGGATTTTCCGGACCCGGCCATGCCTGTCAGCACCACCACTTGTAGCGGCTGGTGCTGCTCTGCCTTATCGCTCATGCGCTCCTCCTGCAATCATTTCCTGGGCATGGGCCCGGCTGGTCGACGAGATATGTTCACCCCCTAGCATACGGGCTATTTCATCCACGCGGTCTGGGCCGGCCACTGCGCGGATATGGCTGCTGGTGCCTTGCTTGCTGCGCTGCTTGGTAACCACCAGATGCGTGTCGCCGCGTGCCGCCACTTGCGCCAAGTGGGTGACGGCGAGCACCTGGCGATCTTGCCCCAGGGCGCGCATGACGCGGCCTACCGCATCGGCAACGGCGCCGCCAATGCCGGAATCGATCTCGTCAAAAATCAAGGTGGGCGCCTGGCCCAACTGGCTGGTGGAGATGGCGATAGCCAGCGAAATACGCGAAAGCTCACCGCCCGATGCCACTTTGCCAATCGGCTTGGGCTCGGTGCCAGGGTGGCCGGCTACCAGCAGCTCGACATCGTCCATGCCATCCGCGCGTGGCTCTTTGGCGGGGTGGATGCTGGCGACAAAACGGCCGCCAGCCATGCCCAGCTCTTGCATGGCTGTGGTGATGGTGCGCGACAGGCGCTCAGCCGCTTGCATGCGCTGTTTGCGCAGGGCGAGTGCGGCTTTTTCGTAGGCTTTCCAGGCGAGCTGGGTTTCGCGCTCCAGACTGTCTATGTCGGCCGATGCGTCCAGCGCCTTCAGCTCGGCTTTCCAGCCTTGCAGCAAGGCTGGCAATTCTTCGGGCGGGCGCTTGTAGCGGCGCGCCAAGCCCATCCAACTGCCCAGGCGCTGGTCGAGCTGTTCGAGCTTGTCCGGGTCGAGCTCGGCGTGGCGCAAATAGCCGCTGAGCGAGCGGCTCAAATCCTCTAACTGCGCGACGCAAGATTCCAGCGTCTCGGCCAGCGCTGCAAACTGCGGCTCTACGTGTGCCTGGTCTTGCAATTGCGAGAGCGCGCGGTTGGCTTGGGCGCTAGCGCCGGAGTCGTCGTCTTCCAAGGCGAGCAGTGCGTTGTTGGCGGCATCCATCAGGGATTGCGCGTTGGACAAGCGCGTGTGCTGGGCGTTCAGTTCGTCCCATTCACCGTCGGCTGGCGCCAGTTTGTCTACTTCGGCAATCTGCCACAGCAGGCGTTCGCGCTCGCGTTGGTGCGTGGCCTCCATGGCTTTGGCGTTCTGCAAGGCTTTGTCGGCCGCACGCCATTGGCCATGCGCCTGCGCGATGGCCGTGGTATCTGCGCCCGCGTACGCATCGAGCAAGCGGCGCACGGGCTCGGGCTGCATCAGGCTTTGCCAAGCGTGCTGGCCATGGATGTCGACCAGCGCTGGCGCAACGCTGCGCAATTGGGTGGCGGTGGCGGCAATGCCGTTGATCCAGAACTTGCTTTTGCCTTGTGCATCAATCACGCGGCGCAGCAGCAAAGTCTCGTCGGGTTGCAGTTCGTTCTCTTGCAAATAGCCGGTCAGCGCGGGTGGCGTATCGAACTCGGCAATCAACTCTGCGCGGGTGGCGCCTTGGCGCACAAAGCCGGTGTCGGCGCGGTTGCCCAGCACCAGTTGCAAGGCGTCGATCAGAATGGATTTGCCGGCACCGGTCTCGCCAGTGAGCGTGGTGAAACCGGGTTGGAAATCGACTTCCAGCTGCTCGACGATCACGAAATCGCGCAGGGCTATGCGCTTGAGGCTCATGGCGTAATGCCTCCTTCGTTCCAGCCCAGTTTTTTGCGGAGCGTGGCGTAGTAGTTCCAGCCGCGCGGGTGCAGAAAGCGGGCCTTGTAGGGCGCGCTGCGCACCAGAATTTTGTCGCCTCGCAAAATGGAGGCAAGGGACTGCATGTCAAAGTTGGCCGCCACATCGCGGCCGCCAATTACTTCGAGCGAAATCTCTTGCGTATCGGGCACCACAATCGGGCGATTGGAGAGCGTGTGCGGCGCAATCGGCGCCATCACCCAGCAAGGCACGGCGGGATGCACAATCGGCCCGCCTACAGACAGCGCATACGCCGTCGAACCCGTGGGCGTGGCAATGATCAAACCGTCTGCGCGCTGAATGGCCACCAACTGACCATCTACTTCCACGCGCAGTTCCACCATGCCCGAAGTGCCGCCGCGGTTCACCACCACATCGTTGAAAGCCGAGGCTTGGAAGACGCATTCGCCATCGCGCATCACCAGTGCATGGATCATGGAGCGAATTTCTTCCTCGTACTCGCCCGCCAAAATGGCAGACAGCGGCTCCATATACGACTGCAGCGGCACATCGGTGACAAAGCCCAGGCGGCCCTGGTTGATGCCCACCAGCGGCGTGTTGTAGCGCGCCAACTCGCGCCCCACGCCCAGCATGGTGCCGTCGCCGCCCAGCACCACGGCCAGATCGCAGCGCTTGCCCACTTCGTGCAGCGAGAGCGTGGGGTAATGGTCCATGCCGGTGAAATTGGCTGTCTCTTGCTCCAAATAGGCCGTGCCGCCCTGGGCCTCGATATAGCTGGCGATCTGGCTGAAGGCCGCTATCGACTGCTGGCGCACTTCAGCGGATGGGGGCGCATGGTATTTGCCAATCAGGGCAATATGTTGAAAGCGAGACTGCATACGCAAATTACATCATTAAAATGCCACCATGCTCGATGATCGTGCCCGGTTGTTGCTAAAAACGCTGGTGGAACGCTACATAGCGGATGGCCACCCGGTGGGCTCGCGCGCGCTCACCCAGGCATCGGGCCTGGATCTGTCGCCCGCCACCATCCGCAACGTGATGGCCGATCTGGAGGAGCTGGGCCTGATCGCCAGCCCCCACACCTCGGCGGGGCGCGTGCCAACTGCCAAAGGATACCGCTTGTTTGTCGACACCATGTTGACAATCGAGCACGAGCAACTGGTTTCGCCGGAAATAGCGCCAGAGCAGCCGCAAAAGGTGATCGCCAGCGCGGCCAGTGTGCTCTCGGACCTGTCGCAGTTTGTGGGCGTGGTGCAGGCGCCGCGCAAAAGCTCGGCATTTCGCCATATCGAGTTTTTGCGCCTGTCGGAAAAGCGCATTCTGGTGATTCTGGTCTCGCCCGATGGCGATGTGCAAAACCGTGTCATCTTCACCGAATCGGACTACTCGCAAAGCCAGCTGATCGAAACCGCCAACTACCTGAACAGCCATTACGCCGGTTTGGCCATGGAGCAGGTGCGCCAGCTGTTGCGCAAAGAGGTGGACAAGCTGCGCGATGAAATTGGCGCGCTGATGCTGGCAGCCGTCAACGTGGACGAGGCGGTTGCCGAGCAGCAAGACGAGTTGGTGATTGCCGGTGAGCGCAACCTGCTAGCGGTGAGCGACTTCAGCAACGACATGACGAACCTGCGCCGCGCCTTCGACCTGTTCGAGCAAAAGACCCAGATACTGCATTTGCTGGAAAGCTCCAACCGCGCCGAAGGGGTGCAAATCTACATCGGCGGTGAAAGCCAGATTCTGCCGGTGCATGAGCTGTCGGTGGTGAGCACGCCCTACCAGATCAATGGCAAAGTGGTGGGCACGCTGGGTGTGATCGGCCCCAAACGCATGCCCTACGAAAAGATGATCCAGATTGTGGGAATCACCTCCAAGCTGGTCTCCAACGCGCTGAGTCTTTCGAAATAAACGCTAGAATGCAAGGCTTCACCTGTCAGCAGGTGAATGGGAGGGGCCTTAGCTCATGCTTGGTTAGAGCAGTGGACTCATAATCAAGAGGCCAAAGCGATTAACCGGCGGTTTCTTTCGGATTGGTTGCTTGATTCCAACGCTTTGAAATCAAGCACTTACAGCGTTCTGGCGATTTCGCCGGATTGCTACCGAGGAAGTCGGCGGAAGGTCGCTTGCTACATTCTTGCTACTGAAGGAGAAATGGCAGTTTTCGGCGCCCCTCGGGGTGTTGAAAGCGCAGTGGGTTGAAGTTGTTTTATGAATGGGCCGTTAGCTCAGTTGGTTAGAGCAGAGGACTCATCGAAATGGTGACCTTGCCGTGAAAGCGGCAATGGAAAAACCGGGTGAACTCAGGGAAACCGTCAGCCAGTCAATGGCCCGGCAATCCTGAGCCAAGCTCGCCGAAGGCAGGTCGAAGGACCGGTAGGCGAGAAGGTGCAGAGACTAGGGTGTGAGGAGCCAATCCGATAAGCATCCCAAGAGCGCCCGGCACCCTAACGCGCGGAGTAATCCCTGGCGAGGGTGGTGAGATAGTCCAGGGAATGAGGAAACTCATGCAAACCTGAATCCTTTGGTCGTTGGTTCAAGTCCAACACGGCCTACCATTCATAAGACAATTGGACCCATGCCCCGCACGCCTTCAAGCCCCGCAGACCGCCCCAAGTGGCTGCGCTTCGAGGCGGGTGACGAAGAGTCGCACGAGCTGTTTGCACCTGGTGCCAACTGGCGCAAGCAGGACCAGT
The DNA here is from genome assembly GCF_043359985.1 of Comamonas trifloxystrobinivorans. Classification (NCBI taxonomy): domain Bacteria; kingdom Pseudomonadati; phylum Pseudomonadota; class Betaproteobacteria; order Burkholderiales; family Comamonadaceae; genus Comamonas; species Comamonas trifloxystrobinivorans. The sequence continues at coordinate 13,239 of NZ_JBHZGV010000014.1, read as the reverse complement.
ATCCGGTGCTCAAGCCGCTGGACAGCTACACGCGCGACGACTACCTGAGACTGGCCTGGGAACTGTTGCGGCGCATGCCGCGTTACCGCAGGCAACATCGCAAGCTCGATCAGCTGGGCATCAAGTCCCCCAGCTTTTTTAAGTCGAGTCCCAAGCATTTCTACACCAGCGACAGCCCCCCGGCTTTTCCAGGTTGGGCGACATACCCGCTGCTTGGTCACCAGTGCGAACCGCCCATTGCAGGTCAGGACGAGACCTTCGGCTCCTATATTGCGGCGCAGGAGAAAGCGGGGCAGCCATGGTTCGTGATGAACCGATACCGCTGGGTCATGGACCTGTGGGGGATCACCTACGTGCCGAATCCGGCCACGCATTTCGACCACTTGCGCAAGAGCGGCTTGTTCGGTGCGCCCGCTGCGGCAGTCTCGGTCATCTCCAACGAGGCACCGGCAGACCGCCCTCAAAACATCAGCACCTACCTTCGTGCCAACGAGGTTCTGGTTCGCCTCCGGCTCGATGCATCGTTCGACCAGCAGGTCGAGTCAATTCGGCATGAATTCGAGCGGGCTCAGGCCATTGCGAGAAAACGCCCACAGCGTGCGCTTGATCCATTGCCGGCCCCCGGCCGGAGGTTGATGGGCAAGGCAGTTCTTCGGGATGAAGACTTCGCGGGCGACTTCTCCCCTCGGGCGGCAGCGAAAGTCGGCCGCGTCTTGCTCAAGCATGTTGAACTGCACCCGTTTTGGCTCAGAACCTGGGACGCACTTGCTGAAGCACGATTAGCGCAAGGCACGCTGAATCCGAGACTGGACCGCGACCTGATCGTCAGGCAATTCCACGCTGACTACGGGCATCTTGACCATCCGAGAGGGGGCGTGGCGGGGAATGCGACGCAGCGGCGTCGCAAGAACACAGTTTTGGTCGACCTGATCGGAGCCGCCATTGGCTCGTCCGCAATGGTGCCGAATTGGCGGGCGCGCAGCGAGAAGTACATCGAGGAAAGCGACGACGCCTTTCGGCAGATCGTCGCCACGGCCTTCGCGATGAGGACAGATTGACCGGGCTTCAGGGCGGTGATGCGCCACGCGATAGACGCATCACGAGCCTGGTCAGCATTCAACGGCTTCCGCATCGTCATCGTCGCCCCACAGTTCGGGCGCCGGTTCCACCGCATTGGACAGCGTGAAGATGTCGCCCAATGGCGTCTCCTTGCCGCTCACCGGCGGGGGCGTCGTGATGTCGAAGCCGATGGACTCGAAGTAGGCCACCTGACGCTTGTAGGCCTTGGGCTCCAGCAGAACCTGCAAATCGTCGCCGTGTTCCCAGCAGCGGTAGGTTGTGCGGTACATGTGCTTCACGTCGCGGAGGTCGAGCGCGCTCAAACCCGCACGCACTGTCCCGCTGAGATGCAACCTGTCGAATGCGCTCACCAATTCGGCCTTCAACTTGGCGAAGGTCCAATCACGCGGCTTGGTCATCTCCAAGACTTTCATCTTTGGATAACGGAGGACGATCTCAGACCGGATTACCGTTTTGGTGAACTCCAGAATGGCATCCCGATTCGGAAAGTTCAACGGCAGTCCTCGGGTGTCGTATAACTGCTTGGCCTTGTCGTAAAACTTGTGCGACGAACTCTGCGAGTGTTGGCTTCGATAGACCGTTTCGCCGTGACCGTAGGTCGAGGTGTCGATTCCGGCATCAATCATCTTGTGCGCCAGTTCGACCAGCACACGGCTGATGGGCGTATCCGAAGGCAAGGCCAGATTGACGCCAACGTCCAGTCGCTTCAGCGTCAGGCCCTCGTCCTGTTCAATTCGGCGCTTTTCATCTTTGCCAAGTGGCAGCGCACTGGTGATATGTGCAGCCTTGTAGGACTCCAGCACCAGATTCGGCACATCGCAGGAGCCGAAAACGTTGTGACCTTGCATGTATCCAATCACGCTACCTTCGACAACCAAAATGTCTTTGGTGGGCAGATACAGACCGTGAAGGCCTTTGTCTTGATACTCAGTATTAGGGATTAGAAAGCGCGTTGCGCGGGGCGGGCCAGAATGCTGCGTGCCGCTCATACGATCATCCGGCAACAGCAGGTCGCATTGCGTTGCAATGGTGTCTACAAATACTTTCTTGGGGGTCAACATCTCAATCTCACTTCCTTCATGCCATAGACCCATATTGGTAGTGGTAGGTCTATAAGCTGGTATGTCTTATCAAGTCATACATGGCATATCTGCATAACCAATATGAACAGCGATTCATGTATTACACGGTGTGGTCGCGCCAGGACCCGGCGCAAAATGGTCAAGGTCTACGGCGTCATTTGCTGACCTCCGGTGCTTGAATGCGGGTCACGCCTGATTCAATGAAGGCGTCCAGGTCCTTGCGGCGGTATCGCACCGTGCGCCCGTACTTCACGAAGGTCAGCGGGTACCGCTTGGTGCATCGCCAGACCGCCAGCGTTTTGGGGTTCTTCAACCCCAAGTAGGCTGCGGCCTGGGCCTCGGTCAGCAACTCGTTGTTGATCTCAATCTGCTTCATTCATCGCTCCGTCGTTTCGATGGGTCCAATGTAGGTTTCGGTTAACGCAGAGCGCGCAGTTTGTTGATCTGCAAATCGCACGTTTCATGGCCGGTAGACCTTGCGAAAGCCTGCGGTGACCGGCATCCAGAACTCGCGTCTGGCGAAGTCACACGGCGCTTGCCACACCTGATCGCAGGCGGCTAAAACGGTAAAGCGCGAGCCGAAACGGCCACCGACCAGACTGGCCGCTGCGCTCGCGACTCACTGCGGCTGCGCCGCAAATCCCCCACCGCACACATGACAGCCCGTGCCCTTGGCAGCACTGGCGCGCCGCTGCATGCCGTGCTCAACCTCGAAAGGAACGAGAGATGAACCGAATCGGCAAAGGAGAGATGAAATGGCTGTGAAGCTGGTTACCCAAGAGACGCTGACGGACTGCGGCTTGGCCTGCGTCGCCATGGTCAGTGGTCAGTCCCTGGCAACGGTGCGCAAGGTCGCCATCAAGGAGCTGGGCTATCCGAAAGACGGCCCGTACACGACCACCCACGAAAACCTCTTCAAGCTGTTGGCCCATTTCGGCATTGGCCATGGCAAGAAGGCACCGTTCAAGAGCCTGGCTGCCATGCCCTCGCTGGCGATCATGGAGACGCGCAAGATGCCCAGCACGGGCAATTCGCACTTGGTCGTCTTCGAGCGGTTGCCGGACGGCGACGAGCGCGTGCTCGACCCTGGCTTCTGGCTCAAGCAGCAGGAGCGGCGGGACTGGAATCGCATCAAGCTGGACACATTCGTGCCGGTGCTTCTCGTTGAGCAAGCGGGCTCGCCCAAGAAGAGCACCAAGAAGGCTGCGGCTGAAGTGGTCGAGTCGGCGGGCCCTGACGCGAAGACGGTTGGCGTGGCAACGGTCAAGATTCCCAAAACGGCAGTGGTCAAGGCAGCGGCGGGAAAGCCCAAACTGGCCGCAAAGAAGAAGGAGTCGATAACGCCGATTGGGTCGGCTGACGGCGGAGACGTATCGCCGACCTTGGACTCGGCGTCCCTCGATGTCGCAGGAGTTGGCGCCTCCGAAGTGCCTGCCACCGAGAGCGGCGCAGGCAACGATTCGTCGGACTGACCCCATGCTGCTGGAACAGTTGCTGATTCAGCCCATCAGGCGAATCGACCTGATCCAGCCATGGCGTGCGGCTGGCAAGAAGGTTGGCATCGTGGCCGACAGTTTGCTGGCTGGCGCCATGGCGATCCACTTCGCGGACTCCGCGCTGGTGTTCAGGTCACCCCTGCGATTTGCCTGCTGCCAAACTGGCTCGGTAATTGGGGTTCGGTCCAGCGGCGAGGCACTGACGCTGGGCTACCGGTTCGACGTGGTGCCGTCCGAGGACGTCGACGGGCTCTTTGCAGCATGCGAGCCCAGGCTTTCACTGACTCCCGACCAGTGGTCAGGCCTCAGCAGCTTCGGAAAGGCGGAGCCCGTGTTCTTGCTGGCTGAACTGAGTTGCCTCGGCAAAGACTACTTCCTGCGCCTTCGGTTGCTGGACCGGGGTTGGTGCAGCATCAGTTACCGGCCAGACCTTGATGGTGCCATTGAGTTCTCACCGGAGAACGCGCGGGCGGAGGTTCCTCGCGTTGCGGTGGAGTCCCCGGCCGACGAGTTCGGCTGGCTGCATCCCGCCAGTGCGTACCCGTTTGTTCTGAATGGGCAGTACTGGCGGACGGCGCACCCGCGAGATTGGCCGTGGCCTTTGGCTCGGGCGTGGCGAAGTCAACCGGCTAGCGACGACTATCGGCGAGTCTTGAGGGCTGCACTATTGGCGCGGTTTGCCCAACACGAAAGCCTGCGCCGGCGACTGAAGAACATGCAGTGCCCGGTGACCGTGGCAGGTGTTCCCGAAGGCTTGATCGTGGAAGTAGTTGCGCTGCTGTAGCGTAGGCACGCCGATCAAATATCCATCGAACTGAGTTATGGCGCTGCACGATCTCGCCATGATCGCGCCAGTGCTGGAAGGCTGAAGGGCCTATCGGCGGCGGATATGATGTGCAAGACTTTGTACAAATTACCTGCCCGCTGGAGGCTTCATGGCGATCTCTGTCAGTGATGTGATTCCGTTCTCCCAAGCCAGGGCGAACCTGTCCGAATTGGCTGACCAAGCCAAGGCAGGGGCTGAGAAGGTCATCACCAAGAATGGTGAGAGCTACGTTGCCTTGATCGACGCACAGCGGCTGGACTACTACCACCAGCTGGAGCGAGAGCGCATTCACCTGCTGCTGCTCAACGACGCGAGCAAAGGGCTGGATGACGTGCTGGCGGGCAACGTGAAAGACGCAAAAGCCACCCTGGCTGCCCTCAAGCGCCGCCGCACTGACAAGTCGGGGGCCTGACTCAGTGAGCGCCAAAGCGGAACTCCACCCAGTCAAGGCCAGTGCCTCTTTTGAGGCCAGCCTCAATGAGGCACGTCAATTCCTGACTGAGGAAGGACATCCCCAAGACTTCGATGCCTTGCTCGACGAACTGTCGACGAAGGTCGTCCCTTACTTGGGTCGCTTCCCGCGGATTGGCCGCCCGTTACTGGACGAGAAAGCCGGTGCGGTTGAGACGCTGACGGCTCAAGAAGCCTTGAAGCTGCGGGCGGCAACCCTCCAGCCCCGGCAATACGTGTCGCCCTCATTTCTGCTCATCTACGCAACCACAACGGACACCGTCTACCTGTTGAACTTGCGGTATTACAGGCAGTTGTCATTCGACCTGGAATCCATGTGGCTTGCCGGTTCACCCAGTTTCTGCCATGCGGCCAGGAACGAGTAAACAGGCGCACATAATGATGAGAAAAACAGAGAGTTACAGGGAGGGGCTCGGTACATGAAGTTCGTCAGCAATGCGGGCACAGATCGTGTCGTGGATTTGGTTCGCCCGTGGTTGAAGCCCAACCACCAATTGGACGTGGTGTCGCCGTCCTTCTCGTTGTTCGCGTTTGCTGAAGTCTTGGCCGACGTGCCCCGTCTGGCCAATGCACGTTTAGTTGTTCCCGCGCATCGACCCAAAGACGGCTCGGTCAGTGTTCACGAACAGCTGGAACTGCTGGGAAGCAAGGCAGACCGAGCCGCCCGCAACAAGCTTCAAGCCCCGTGGCTCGCCCGTAAGTTCGCTGCTTGGCTTGATGCCAAGGCACAGGTTCGACATGCATCTGGTGCCATTCCCCAGGGCACCATGGTCCTGCGCGATGACCAAGGTACTGCACAGCAAGCCGTGTTGGGCTCGTTCGCCTTCAGCACAGAAGGCCTTGGCATTACGCCGGGCAACCCGCTGAGCCTGATTCAAACGTCCGAGAGCCCGGCTGAAGCCCAGATGCTGAGCCAATGGTTCGACATGCAGTGGGGAGCCCTCCAAGATCAGCCAGAAGCCAAGGCCGCCCTGATCGCTTCGGTCAAGGAGCTGAGCACACACCGGGACGCCACCAGCGTCTACACGCTCATGCTCCAGCATCTCTTTGCCTCCAACGGCGAAGGTATGGACGAAGAGCGCATCGTCAAATCCGCCACGGGCATCCGCAACACGGTGGTCTGGAAGAAGCTGTACAAGTTCCAGCGTGACGGCGTGGTGGGAGCCATCGACAAGCTGGAACGCTTCGGCGGTTGCATCATTGCCGACAGTGTGGGCCTGGGCAAAACCTTCGAAGCCCTGGCCGTCATCAAGTACAGCGAGCTGCGCAATGACCGCGTGCTCGTGCTCTGCCCTAAACGCCTGCGCGACAACTGGACGCTTTACAAGGCCAACGACAAGCGCAACGTGCTGGCTTCGGACCGTTTCAATTACGACGTGCTGAACCACACTGACCTGACACGGGATGGTGGCTTGTCCGGGGACATCGATCTGTCTCATGTGAACTGGGGCAACTACGATCTGGTGGTCATCGACGAGTCGCACAACTTCCGCAACAAGGCTGCCAACAAAGGGCGAGAGACTCGGTACGACCGCCTTATGCGCAAGATCATCCGCGAAGGCGTGAAGACGCGCGTGCTGATGCTCTCCGCCACTCCGGTCAACAACCGTCTGGCGGACCTGAGAAATCAGATTGCCTTTGTTACCGAAGGCGATGACACGACCCTGTTCGACCACGGCATTGCCAGCATAGACAGCACCACCCGCCGCGCACAAAAGGCCTTCAACCGCTGGTTAGAACTCCCCAACGAGGAGAAAACGCCTGCGCTGCTGGTTGAAATGCTGGGCTTTGATTACTTTGCCTTGCTCGATCACCTGACCATTGCCCGTTCGCGCAGGCATATCGAGAGGTACTACGGCACGTCTGAAACCGGCCGGTTCCCGGATCGGTTGCCCCCCATCAACATCAAGGCAGACGTGGACCGCGCGGGCGAGTTCCGCTCCATCCGCGACATCAACCTTGAGATTCGCCGCCTCAACCTTGCGGCGTACGCCCCGCTGCGCTACGTGCTGCCGCACAGGCAGGAAGCCTACGACCAGAAGTACAGCACCCAGATTCGTGGTGGCGAAAGTTTCTTCAGGCAGGTGGATCGCGAAGAAAGCTTGATCCACTTGTTGCGCGTCAACGTGCTCAAGCGCATGGAAAGTGCGGTTTCGTCCTTTGCACTCACGGTACATCGCCAGCTGGAAGATGTGGAGGCCACTTTGGCCCGGATAGATTCACACCCTGCAGAGTTTGAAGAACTCGACATCGCCGATGTGGACGTTGACGACCCCACCTTTGAATCCCTGCTCGTGGGTCGCAAGGTCAAGGTGTTGCTCAGCGACGTGGACTTGGTACGTTGGAAGCAAGACCTCATCGAAGACCGCAACCGGCTTGCCACCTTGTATGCAGCAGCAGAACAGGTCAGCGCCGCACGCGATGACAAGCTGCTCCGTCTGCGTGACCTGATCGCCGACAAGTGCAAGAACCCGATCAACGCAGGCAACCGCAAGGTCATCATCTTCACCGCGTTCGCAGACACGGCAACCTACCTCTACGAGCAACTGTCTGGCTGGGCCAAGTCTGAGTTGGGCATCGAAAGCGCCTTGGTCACAGGCTCTGGCCGCAACCAATCCACCTTGCCACTGCGCCGCGACCTCAGCAGCATCCTGACAGCCTTCTCGCCTCGCTCGAAAGAGCGGCCCGAAGACTTGGCGCACGAAGGCGAGTTGGACTTGCTGATCGCCACCGACTGCATCAGCGAAGGCCAGAACCTTCAAGACTGCGACTGGCTGGTGAACTACGACATCCACTGGAACCCGGTTCGCATCATCCAGCGGTTTGGGCGCATTGACCGCATCGGCTCGCGCAACACCTGCATTCAACTGGTGAACTTCTGGCCCAACATGGAACTGGAGGAGTACATCAACCTGGAGCAGCGCGTCAGTGGCCGCATGGTGCTCTTGGACATCTCCGCCACTGGCGAAGAAAACATCATCGAACAACAGTCCGGCAACCAGATGAACGATCTGGAGTACCGCCGCAACCAGTTGTTGAAGATGCAAGACAGCGTCATTGATTTGGAAGACCTTTCAAGCGGCGTAGCCATCACCGACCTGACGCTGACCGACTTCCGCATTGACCTGGCCGAGTTCAACAAGCTCCACCCTGGCAAGCTCGACGGCCTGCCCATGGGCGCGTTTGCCGTTGCCACGAGCAACGATGTGGACATTCCACCAGGCGTGATCTTTTGCCTTCGCGCTGAAGACGCGGCGGCCGAAAAGGCCATCGACCCCAGCTATCCGTTGGCACCGCACTACTTGGTGCACGCGAGTGACGACGGCACCGTACTCTTGCCTTACACCCAGGCAAAGACCACGCTCGACCGGCTCAAGCGCATGGCCTTGGGGCGCGACCTCCCAGACGCTTCTGCCTGCGCCCGATTCGACCGTGCCACCAAGCATGGCGAAGACATGCGTCATGCCCAAAAGCTGTTGTCCGCCAGCGTGGCATCCATCGTCGGCAAGTCTGAAGAACGCGCTGTGGCCAGCCTGTTTTCGCCGGGCGGCACACACGCTATGAAGGGCGAGTTCGCTGGCTCCAATGACTTCGAGGTGCTGGCCTATATGGTGATCTTGCCCGGCACGGGTGAGGAACAAACCGCATGAATGTGGTGGACCTGTCTTCAGAGCAGCTGATTTCAGCACTGCGCTTGCCTGCCGAGGCCAGCGTTGGCCAGCGCATCCCCAAGAAGATGTTGGCCGAAAACCTGACCTCGCGCGGCACGGCTACCAGCGCAGACCGCAAGCTCTTGCAAGAGCAGATTGAAGAAGTCACATGGGTTGCAGCCCTCAAACCCAGCAATGCGGGCATTCCGGTGTACCAGGACGAAGTGCGCAGCTACCTCGAACTGGTCGTGCTGAACGTGCGCCTTCGACAAGGCAGCCAGCTCGACATGAAGGCTGCCAAAGTTTCATCGAGCACTGTGCGCCTTGCCGAGCTGGTGCACCGTGCCATTCCGTACCCCGTTTTGATGGTCTTGGATGACGGGGCCAGCCTTTACCTATCGATGGTGCATATCCGCTGGGCGCAAAAGGAAGCCGACAAAACCGTTCTCGACGGAGAGTTGATCCAAGGCACCTTTGTGCGCAATGGATCGAGCAAAGCACCCACGGCTGATGCTGCAACGTTGAACGCATTCATAAGGGCCTTGCCTCTCAGCATGCAGCCCCGCGCCGATCTTTTCGCCTTGTACCAAGGGTGGATGGACACGCTCTCTGCATGGCAAGCCGCCGCTGTCACCGGTCGCTTTGAATGCGTCAGCCCACAACAGGCGGTCGCTCGCCGCGCAGCCTTGCGCCGCTGCCATGAGCTGGATGCACAAATCAGCAGCTTGCGTGCAGCCGCTAGCAAAGAAAAACAGATGGCTCGCCAAGTGGCGGTCAATCTCGAAATCAAGGCATTGATGGCCGAACGCCAGCAAGCCGCCAACAGTCTTTAAGGGATAAAAGCATGAAGAATCAAAAGCAAACCATTCGCAAGATCGTCGGTTTCTTGAACAACACAGATGAAGACGGCGGCTTTTGGCTACCCAACATCCAACGCCCCTTTGTTTGGGGCGAGGAACAGATCTGCCGCCTATTTGATTCGATCTTGCGGGAGTACCCCATCAGCACCTTGCTTGTGTGGAAAACGACCAGCGGCATTCGTCGCCGCAAGTTCATCGACAACTGGTCCAGCACACTCAAACTGAGCAGCTTCTACGTACCAGAAGACACCAAGAAAAAGTGTTTGGTGCTCGATGGCCAGCAACGCCTGCAGAGCCTGTACATCGGTCTGTGCGGCAGCTTCTCTGGGCGGGAACTTCATTTCGATGTGCTGAGTGGCACCGCAGCACTGCCCGACGACATCAAGTACCGATTCGAGTTTCGGCAGAGTGCGGTCACCGGCTTCCCGTGGGTCAAGTTCAAAGACCTGGTTTTCACGACGCGAAAGAAGCGCGAGTTGATTCAGGACATGGAAGCCAAAGCTGGTCGCGCTTTCACCGATGAGGAGAAAGACAAGATCGAAGGCAACCTTGATCTAGTTGACCGCACCTTCAAGATGGATGAATCCATCACTTACCAGGAACTCGACAGCATCGACAACCCAGACCTCTACACAGAAGACGATGTAGTTGAGGTCTTTATTCGCGCCAACTCCGGTGGCACCAAGCTGGAAAAGTCGGATCTGCTGTTTTCATTGCTCAACGCCACCTGGGATGTGGCGGACAACCGCATGGAAGAGCTATTGGATGAACTAAACCGGCACGGTTTTGCATTTGACCGTGACTTCGTCCTCAAGACCTGCTTGGTCTTGCTGAATCAAGGTGCGCAATACGAAGTGTCCAAGTTCCGCAAACCCGGAGTGCGCGAAGAAATCGAAGAAAAGTGGGATGAACTGAGTGCTTCCATCAAGGCAGTAGCCGACTTCGTCAGAAGCAAAACGTACATCCAGTGCGACAAAGCCCTGCCGTCCTACTTGGCCTTGATCCCCTTGATCTACGTTCGTCACCACTACCCGAGCGGCTGGGCCTCCGCCAAGCAGGTCGATACCTTCTTGGTACGCACACTTCTGGCGGGCGCCTTCAGTGGACAGTCTGACCGGGTCATCGATGCCCTTGTCAAACGCTTCAAGGAAATCGAACGCTTTGATGCGGATGAGGGCTTCACTGTGATTCGCTCTCAGAACCGCAGCCTCGAAATCACCAAAGATCGGTTTTTCGAGATGGGTTACGGCTCCAAGACCATCCACCTGATCTTGAACCTTTGGTATCCCGCATTCAGCCACACCCCGGCCTACGACAACAACCTGCCGCAGGTGGACCACGTGTTTCCTCAAAGCCGACTGAAGGCGGTGAAGATCGCAAGCCCTGAAACCGGACGCCCGGTGATGAAGTACCGCGACGACGCCCGCAACCAGTTGGCGAATTGCATGCTGCTGACCCGAGCAGAGAACGGGGCTGGTGGAAAGAGCGACACCGCACCTGCCGACTGGTTCAAAGACAAAGACGATGACTACCTGAGTCTCCACCTCATCCCCAAGGACAAGAGTTTGTGGAGCATGGACCGGTTTGAAGACTTCATTGCTGAGCGCAAGAACCTGATCGCAGCCAAGTTCGCCTGGTTGATCGTCTAAGACGCTCGACGCAAGAACCGATCACGAGACACATCAATGAGCATCCAAAAAATCGAAGCACATTCGCCAGAAGCCCAAAGCGCAGACCTCATCGCGGACAACATTGCCAAGCTCAAGGCCATGTTTCCTGAGCTGCTGACCGAAACCACGCAAGGCGGCAAGACCACGGCGACCCTCAACGTGGAAGTGCTGAAGAACCTCATTGGCGATGCCACCGCCGCAGACTCCGAAGAAAAGTATGGGTTGAACTGGCACGGTAAGCGCAAGGCGCGCCAGATGGCATTGCTCCCCAGCACGGGCACCTTGCGACCAGCGCCCGATGAGAGCGTCGATTGGGACACCACACAGAACCTCATGATCGAGGGCGACAACCTCGAAGTGCTCAAGTTGCTGCAAAAGAGCTACGCAGGCAAGGTCAAGCTGATCTATATCGACCCACCGTACAACACGGGCAAGGACTTCGTTTACCCGGACAACTTCCAAGACAACATAAAGAACTATCTGGAATTGACAGGCCAGACTGCGGGTGGCGCGAAGATCACAACAAACACCGAAGCCAGCGGAAGATTCCACACTGACTGGTTAAATATGATGTATCCGAGGCTCAAGCTAGCGCATGCTTTGCTTAGTCAGGATGGTTTTATATTCATCAGCCTTGACGATGGCGAAATTTCTAATCTAAGAGCCATCTGCAACGAAATTTTCGGAGAAGAGAATTTCTCAGCATGTATTTCCTGGCAGAAGACGTACAGCCCTGCAAACGACAAGCGTGGAATTGATGCGATGCACGATTACGTTCTCGTGTATGCAAGGAGTGAACATGCTAAAGTTAATCTTCTTCCTAGGACGGCAAAGCAAGACGACGCTTACGTTAACCAGGACAACGATCCCCGAGGCCCTTGGAAATCGGTAGATGCAACACGTGCTGAGCATCGGGACTATGCTTTCTATCCGATCACCACGCCAAGTGGGCGAGAGGTCTATCCTGCCCAAGGTAGAAGTTGGGTATTCACAAAAGAGGAACTACCTGCCCTTCTTGCGGATGGCCGTCTATGGTTTGGGAAAGACGGTTCCAGCAAGCCATCCAAAAAACTCTTCCTGACGGAAGTTAAACGAGGGGTTGTGCCGACTACGTGGTGGACACATGAGGATGCAGGTCACAACGACGAATCAAAAAAAGAGCTTAAGAGTCTCTTTCAAGACGGGCTGCCCTTTGACACACCAAAGCCAACTCGACTAATCCGACGAATTCTCCAGATTGCAACCTCAGCAGAATCAGATGATCTGGTTCTTGATTTCTTCGCTGGCAGCGGAACAACAGGTCAGGCAGTGTTCGATCAGAACGCAGAGGATGGTGGGAAAAGACGATTCGTACTGGTGCAACTACCAGAGCCTGCTCCTGATCGCCCAATTGCTACTTTGTCGGGAGTAACAAGGGAACGGCTCAAGCGAGTTTCAGCGCGCATCAAAGATGCTACGCCAATAAATACTCAGGATTTGGGCTTCCGATCCTTCCGGCTGGACACATCCAATATTCGACCATGGAATCCAGATTCTCAGGACATGGCGAGTACTTTACTCGCCAACCTTGAACACATCGAACCGGGAAGAAGCAATGACGATGTCCTCTACGAAGTGTTGCTCAAACTGGGCTTGGACCTGTGCGTTCCAATTGAGCAGCAGCTGATCGCAGGCAAGTCAGTACACAGCATCGGTGAAGGCGCTTTGCTGGCCTGCCTGGACGAACACATCAGCGTGGCAGATGCGGAGCCCTTGGCTTTGGGCATGGCCCAGTGGCGCGAGCAACAAGGCACCGCGACAGAAACCACCGTTGTATTCAGGGACAGTGCTTTCGAGAATGATGTAGCCAAGAGCAATCTGGCTGCCATCTTGGAGCAGCACGGCGTGAAGCACGTGCGCAGCTTGTAAGGACAGTCGGATGAAACTTCATTTCGAGTCCGACCTGCCTTACCAGGCCGCCGCCATTGAGGCGGTTTGCGATCTTTTCCGTGGGCAGGAGGTCTGCCGCTCGGTGTTCACCGTCACGGGGCGTTGTTGCATAAATCGATTTCAGGCCAAGCTCCCCCAAACCCCAGCCGTGGCTATGCCACGGCTGCCGTCTGAG
>NZ_JBHZGV010000013.1:155076-240249 GCF_043359985.1 Comamonas trifloxystrobinivorans | reverse complement strand
GGCTACTTGCTGGCGGGTCAGCAAATAGGCATGCAGGAGGTAGCCGCAGGCCAGTGGGAGGTGTACTTGTGCAACACACGTATTGGCTACTTCAACCAAAGCGACAAGGACGGAATCGAAGACGACTACATCACCCTCAAGGTGTTACCCATGTCTGTGAACTAGTTTGTTACCTATGTCCTTGACTCGAACACCCTGCAGCCAGCGTCCCCGACCGCCCCGCGTAGCGGGGCAATCGGGGCAACCTGCGATCGGAGAAAACGCCGGCGTGCGTCATAACTCTCTCCGCGCCAAGGCGCTCCGTTCAAACAGATGACGCAAGTCAGAGCACGAAGTTTGGCTGTCCTGCGGCAGCCAAACCGCCAGCGTTTACTCCGATCGCAGGCGCTGGCTGAAAGGGGTGGGGCAGCCGAACTTCCAACAGCCAACAGCCAACAGCCAACAGCCTGCGTGAATTGCGCTGATTGACTTACGCTCCCGATGGGTGAGTGGCTACTTTGGTGCGGGCTATGCGCGCATGCAAAGCAGCCATTGCGCAGCGATGCCCGCAAGCTTGCTGCGGCATTGCAAGCGCTGGCGGACCGGGCGGGCGGTCTTTGCCAGAATGGGGTGGTCATCAATACACAGGAGAGAGCCATGTCGCCAACCCATAGCTGGAATGCAGATTTGATCGTGATTGGCGGTGGCTCGGGCGGAGTGCGGGCGGCGCGCATGGCGGCGGGCCGGGGCGCCAAGGTGGTGTTGGTGGAGTCGGGTGCCATGGGCGGCACCTGTGTGAATGTGGGCTGTATTCCGAAAAAGTTGTACAGCTACGCGGCGGGCTATGGCGAAGCGTTTGCCGAGGCGCGTGGCTACGGTTGGCAGGTGCCGGGCGATATTCAGCTGGATTGGGGCGCGCTGAAGGCGGCCCGCGCCAAAGAGATCACGCGCCTGAACGGTATTTATGAGGGCCTGATGTCGGGCGCCAAAGTGGAGCGTATCAACGGCAAGGGCAGCTTGGTGGATGCGCACACGGTAGCCGTACATCTGGCTGGCGGCGAGCAGCGGCGCATCACGGCCGCGCATATTTTGTTGGCTACCGGTGGCCAGCCAGTGCTGCCCGATGTGCCGGGCAAGGAGCACGCCATCGTCTCTGATCAAATGTTTGATCTGCCCCAGTTGCCGCGCCGCATGGCGGTGGTTGGTGGCGGTTATATCGGCTGCGAAATGGCGAGCATCTTCCATGGCCTGGGCGTGGAGGTCACGCTGCTGTACCGGGGCGAGCAGATTCTGCGCGGTTTTGACGACGAGGTGCGCGATTTTGTGGCCACGGAAATGCGCAAAACCGGCGTGCAGATTCAGCTCCATACCGACGTGAAAAGCATCAGCCTGGACGCTGCCAGCGGCGAGCGCGTGCTGCACCTGAGCGATGGCCGCGAGCTGCGTGTGGACCAGGTGCTGTACGCCGCAGGCCGCAAGCCGAATGTGGCCGGGCTGGGGCTGGAGGCTCTGGGCATTGCGCAAAGCAAGGGCGGCGCTATCGAGGTGGACGAGCACTTTGCCACCAGCGTTCCCAGCGTGTACGCGCTGGGCGACGTGGTGGGCCGCCTGGAGCTGACGCCGGTGGCGCTGGCCGAGGCCATGGCTTGGGTGGACCATGTGTTTGGCCCGGCTGCGGGCAAAACGGCGCGCCGCATGGATTACGAGAACATTCCCACCGCCGTGTTCACCCACCCGGAAATCGGCACGGTGGGTTTGGGTGAGGCGGCGGCGCGTGAGCGCTTTGGCAAGGTGCGCATTTACCGCAGCGATTTCAAGCCGCTGCGTCACACGCTCTCGGGCAGCAGCGGGCGCTGCCTCGTCAAGCTGGTGGTCGACGACGCGAGCGACCGCGTGGTCGGCTTGCATGTGGTGGGCCAAGATGCGGCCGAAATGGCACAAGGCTTTGCCGTGGCCATGAAGGCGGGCGCCACCAAGGCGGTGTTCGACCAGACCATTGGCATCCACCCGACCATGGCCGAAGAGCTGGTGACGCTGCGCGAGCTTTCCCGCACCTGACAGGCGCTGCTCGCCGGCCGATTCGTCGCAGCTTTGCAACGTTGTATAGCGGGTACCTATAGTGTCCGGGTAATTCATGCATGATGGCGGCTCTGTAAGAGGAGACACTGTCATGCCGGATTTGGTTTACCCGCGCGAGAAAACGCTGGGCTGGATAACGCTGATCCTGGGCCTGCTGGCCTGGTTGCTGATTGTGGTGGGTACCTTTGGCTTTGCGCTGGTCTACCTGCTGTTCGGCTTTATCTTCTATGTGTTTGCCCATTCCGGCCTGATCGCCTGGCTGCGCGGCACCGGCGTGCGCCTGTCGGACGAGCAGTTCCCCGAGCTGTACCTGCAGTACCTGCAGTGCTGCAAAAAGCTGAACATGGTGGACCCGCCCGAGGCCTATATTTTGCAAGGCGACGGCATCATGAACGCCTTTGCCACGCGCTTTCTCGGGCGCAACTTCGTCATCGTGCTCACCGACACCATCGATGCCATTCGCGCCCAGCCTGACGGCATCAACTTCTACTTCGGCCACGAGCTGGGCCACATCAAGCAAGGCCACCTGACCGGCCACTTCTGGCGCATGCCGGTGCTGTGGCTGCCGTGGATTGGCGCGGCTTACTCGCGCGCCCAAGAGTACACCTGCGATATGCATGGCCGCGCCTGCTGCGAACGGCCCGAATCGGCGGCGCGCGCGCTGTCCGTGCTGGCCGCTGGTGCGGAAAAGTGGCAGAACATCAACCTGGTGCAGTACGCGCGCCAGACCATGCAAAACCGTGGCTTTCTGCCCGATCTGCACGAGCTGATCAGCGGCTACCCCTGGCTCACCAAGCGCGTGGCCCGGATGCTCAGCCCCGGCACCAAAATGCCTGGGCGCAACCCGTTGAGCTACCTGTTTGCGTTGTTCGTGCCCTATGGCGGCCGTGCGGCTGGCGGTTTTGCCAGCATCATCGTGGTGGTGGCCGTCATTGGCATACTGGCCGCGATCGCGCTGCCGGCCTACCAGAAAGCAACGGGCGCAGGCGCCGGCGCGGGCGCGGGTGGCCTCAGCGGCATGCTGATGCAAGGCATGCAGGAAAAGCGCGGCAAAGAAGCCTTCAGCAAAGCCTGGCAAGAGGCCACCTCCGCACGCCAGCAACTGGGCCGCTACTACGAGCAAAAAGAAGAAGTGCCTGACAGCTTGGCGCAGGCCGGCGTGTCTGCGGCGGCAGCGGGCTCGCTACGCTATGACAGCAGCGATATGTCGCTCACCGCCAGCACACCCCTGGGCGCGCTGAAGATGGTGCCGACGGACGATGAAGGCACCGTGGTCTGGCACTGCAGCGCCTCTGGCCAAGCTGAGCGCTATTTGCCAGAGGTCTGCCGAGAGAAGGACTGATCGGTACGACTGCCGGCACGCCCCAGCCGACAGGCAGTGCCCCGAAAATGTAAGACACATTTTGCTACATGTAATGCCTAAGTCTCCAGAATCGGCCGGGAGCGCCTGGGCACAATGGCGGGCAGCCTTGCTATGATGCAGGGCTTGGCTGCGCCCGGGGCGCGGCTTTTATCTGGAATGCCGTATGTCTTTTTCTGTTGTTCGAACCCTCTCCTGGGCCGGTAGTGCTGCGGCGCTGGCTCTGCTGGCAGCCTGCGCGCAAGTCAAGCCCGATATGGTGCAGGTGGGGCGCACGCAAGTGGGGCTGGACGCCAACCCTGAGCTGCAATGGAAGTACTGGGGCACGGACAGCGAAATCCTGAACGTGCTGCCCGAGGACCTCTCCAAGAACAAGCCCCTGACGGCCAAGCTCTGGCAGATGCGCACCACGCTCGGCGAGCTGGTGGGCGTGATGTCGGTGCGCTCCAACGTGGACAGCCTGGACAACCGCAACACCGTCTGGACCGAGGATTGCCCCAAGCAGAAGGGTGTGCTGGTGGAGCGTACCCAGGGCCTGAATGTGGGCCGTGTGGATTGCCTGCGCATCAAGCGCACGGCCAATAGCATGGATTGGCTGGCTGCAAACGATCCGGCCATGGCTGCGCGCCTGGAGGCCGCTGGTGTGTTCTTCGCCCGGCCGGTGTCCTATGTCTCCTACCAGTACACCACCAGCAATGGCGGTTATGTGGAGGTGCAGGTGCTGGCAGACCATCGCCTTGTGCGTCCGCAAACGCGCAACAGTGTTGATTTTCTGGCTGCCGGCCGTCCGTTGGTGGATTGGTCGCAGGAGCTGGCGCTGTCCGTGCGGCAAAGCACGGGTTATCTCAACGGGGTGATGAACGTGCCCCCGTTTCCCTACGACATCGACACCAAGCCTTATTACGAAACCAAGACTGTGGATTCGGACGTGCTGATCAGCAAGGACACGTTCAAGAAGGATGCCCCTGCACCTGAGGCCGAAGCGCCAGTCAAGCCGTAGCGCGGCAGAGGCGCTCGCGGCGCATGGGCTGCCCAGCCCCGAACCAAGACCTGCCATGGCACAAACCATGGCATTTTTTTCGTCTGTTTCAGGGTATATCCAGACCCGCAGGCGCCGCAAACTCCGCACAATAGCGCAGATACCAATCAAAGACGGTGCGGTCAAACCGCATCCGCAGGAGACTTGTGCATGACAGATCGCCCCTGGCTGGCGGCCTATCCGGCCGAAATGCCAAAGGACATTGACCGGGACCATGTCCCCACCCTGGTGCAATTGCTGAACCAGGCATTCATCCAATACGCAGACCGCACGGCACTGCATTTCATGGGGGCGACCTTCAGCTACCGCCAGCTCGACCAGTGCAGCACGGCACTGGCGGCCTATCTGCAGACACTGTCGCTGACCAAGGGCGACCGGGTGGCGCTGATGATGCCCAATGTGCCGCAATATGCGGTGGCCGTGGCGGCGGTACTGCGCGCCGGGCTGGTGGTGGTCAACGTCAATCCACTCTATACCTCGTCCGAGCTGGACCACCAGCTCAAGGACAGCGGCGCCAAGCTGATGATCGTGCTGGAGAATTTTGGCGCCACGGTGCAGAACTGCCCGGCCCACCGCCAGCTCGACAAGGTCATTGTCTGCAGCATGGGCGATATGCTGGGTTTCCTCAAGGGCAATATCGTCAACTGGGTGGTGCGCCACAGCAAGAAGCTGGTGCCACCGTTCCAGATCGATCGCAGCATTGCCTTCAATGATGCGCTGCGCGAAGGCGAACGCCACCAGTTCTCGCTCGTGGATGTGGGGGCGGACGACATCGCCGCGCTGCAGTACACCGGCGGTACCACCGGCGTGGCCAAAGGGGCCGTGCTGCTGCACCGCAACCTGGGCTCCAACGTCATGCAGGTGCAGGCCTGGTACGGGCCGGCGCTCAAGACCATTCCGGCAGGCGAGCAGCCGCTGTGCGTCTGCGCACTGCCGCTCTACCATATCTTCGCGTTCACGGTCTGCTTTCTGCTGTCGATGCGCCTGGGCCACCAGGTGCTGCTCATCCCCAACCCGCGCGACATGAAGGCGGTGCTGGGCGAGCTGGGCAAGTATGAATTTCACACCTTGCCCGCCGTCAACACCTTGTTCAACGGCCTGATGAACCACCCCGATTTCGACAAGGTGAACTGGAAGAACCTGCGCGTGGTGGTGGGTGGCGGCGCCGCCGTGCAGCATGCTGTGGCAGAGCGCTGGCTGCAGCGCACCGGCCAGCCGATTGTCGAGGGCTACGGCCTGTCGGAAACCAGCCCTGTGGCCAGCTGCAACATCGTTGGCACTGGCAAGGAATCATCGGGCTCCATCGGTTACCCGATGCCGGGCACCGATCTGGCGATTCTGGACGATCTGGGCCATCCGGTAGCCCAGGGCGAGCGAGGTGAAGTCTGCATTCGCGGCCCGCAGGTGATGGCCGGGTACTGGCAGCGCCCGGACGAGACGGCCAAGGCCATGACCGAGGACGGGTTCTTTCGCAGCGGTGATATCGGCATCATGGAGGCCGATGGCATGTTCCGCATCGTGGACCGCAAGAAGGACATGGTGCTGGTGAGCGGCTTCAACGTCTACCCGAACGAGGTGGAAGATGTGGCAGCTGCCTGCCCTGGCGTGGCTGAATGCGCGGTGGTAGGCGTGCCGGACGAAAAGACGGGCGAGGCCATCAAGCTGGTGGTGGTGCGCAAGTCGCCAGACCTGACCGAAGCGCAACTGCGCGCCTTCTGCTCCGAGCGTCTGACAGGCTACAAGCGGCCCAAGTACATCGATTTTCGGGATGCCCTGCCCAAGACCCCTGTGGGCAAGATACTGCGCCGCGAACTGCGCGATGAGACCCTCAAGGCGTGAGCGCGTGAAAACGTTCTAAAAGCCAAGGCGGTTGGCAAAGCGGAGATTGCGGCGACAATCTCCGCTTTGTTTTTGCCTACTTCAGACGTGACCATCGCCATTCTCAGCGCCCTGCCGCAGGAGCAGGCAGGCATTGCCAACCTGTTGACCGAGCTGTCCATCACCGACCATGCCAGCCGCCGCTACACGTGCGGCAAGCTGCATGGCCACGCCGTGGTGCTGGCGCTCTCGGGCATTGGCAAGGTGGCTGCTGCCAGCACCGCTGCCACCTTGATGGAGCGTTTTGGCGTGCGGGCCATCGTATTTACCGGCGTGGCCGGCGGTCTGGGCGAGGGCGTGCAGGTGGGCGACGTGGTGGTGGCCAGCAGCTATGTGCAGCACGACATGGACGCCTCGCCGATCTTCCCGCGCTACGAGGCTCCGGGTTATGGCAGGGCGCGTTTTGACTGCGATGCGGCATGGAGCGCACAACTGGCACGGGCCGTACAACGCTGCGTGGAGGAAGAGGCCGCGGCGTGGACTGCCAAGCTGGGGCTGCCCGCCCCGCGCATGCACCAGGGCCTGATCGTCAGCGGCGACCGCTTTGTCAGCAGCGCTGCCGAAGTGCGTGTTCTGCAAAGCAGCTTGCACGCCGCAGGGCTGCACGCCATGGCGGTGGAGATGGAAGGCGCCGCAGTGGCCCAGGTCTGCGCCGATCATGCTGTGCCGTTTGCTGCCATGCGCAGCATCTCCGACCGCGCCGACGACAGTGCGCATATGGATTTTCCACGCTTCATCAGCACCGTATCGAGCCGCTACGCCCAGCACATCATCGGCAGTCTTCTGCAGGATCTGCCTGCAGCCTGAACGCATGCAGCCGGTAGCGAGGGTGACTGTGCACGGCGGCCATGCCCGGCACAATGGCGCGCTGGTTTGATGCGCGCCTATGCCGACAATGTCCCTTTTTTCGCCCAATCCCGGTGCTGAGCGGCCGGTGCTGACCACCTGCAAGCTCGGCTTGGGGCAGATGCTGTCGTGGGGTTCGGCGTTCTACCTGCCGGCCATCCTGGCGGGCGCCATGGGCGGGAGCCTGGGCGTGCCGGCATCCCGGGTGTTTGCCGCGTTTTCGCTGGCGCTGCTGGTGATGGCCTTTACCGGCCCGGTAGCGGGTCGGCTCATCGACCGCTGGGGCGGGCGCCCGGTGCTGATGGCGACCAATCTGCTGTTCGCCTTGGGCCTGGTGCTGCTGTCCCGTGTGCAGACGGCGGGCCAGTTGTTTGCCGCCTGGCTGCTGCTGGGGCTGGCCATGGGTGCCGGCTTGTACGAGGCCGCGTTTGCCACTGCCGTGCGCCTCTACGGTAAGGAAGCGCGCGGTGTGATTGTGGGCATCACCTTGTTCGGCGGCTTTGCCAGCACCGTGAGCTGGCCCATAACTACCTGGCTGTTGCAGTCCGTAGGGTGGCGCGACGCCTGCCTGGTCTGGGCCTGCGTGCAGTTGCTGGTGCTGTTGCCGCTGCATGCCACGCTGCCGCGCGCCCAACCCCGGCAGGCGATAGAGCCCGCGCCCGTGTCGGATGGCGCCGCCATGGCCTCCGGCCCGCCGCCAGTGGTGGCCCTGCGCGGCCAGTTGGGCACGCTCGCGCTGCTGGCGCTGACATTTGCCTCCGTGTGGTTCATCGGCACTTCCATGATGTCGCACCTGCCGCGCCTGCTGGCCGTGAGCGGCGCCACCGCCACGGCTGCCGTCGCGGCTGCGGCGCTGGTGGGGCCTGCGCAGGTGGCGGGCCGCATTGCCGACTATGCATTCCTGCGCCGCGCGCACCCGCTGTGGTCGGCGCGGATCGCGGTCATGGGCTACCCGCTGGCAGCCTTGGTGCTGGTGGGGTTTGGAGCTGCTGGCGGCTGGGGCTATGCCGTGGCCTTCGGTCTGGGCAACGGCATCATGACGGTGGTCATCGGCACCCTGCCGCTCGCCATGTTCGGCGCGCAGGGCTATGGGCAGCGGCAAGGCTTGCTGATGGTGCCAGCGCGCATGGCGCAAGCCAGCGCGCCTTTCCTCTTTGGCCTTGCGCTGGAGCGCTGGCACCTGGGCGCGCTGTGGGTGCTGGTGGCCGCTGCCAGCACCGCTGCCACGGCACTGTGGTGTCTTCGCCCCAAACAGGCCTGATGGGTGACCGGTGGCAGCGCGCCCCGGACATATCACCCTGATTCGATAGCGGATCGCGCATACGCAGTGCGGTCTGCGGGCTGATTTCTATCGCCATTACCGCATTCGACGAGGCCAGGCTCCGCGTCATTTTCCGCTCCATTGAGCCCATTTCCTAGGGTTTCCCCTCTGTATTACCCCCCTGGAGTGATCGCTACACTTGCGTTGTTTCAGAAATTAATCATTGTTTCTTAGGTGAAACGAATCATGAACCTCACACCCATGCCGCAAATTGGCCAGTTGCAAGGCCGTCGCATTCTGGTGACCGGTGCCGCGCGTGGCCTGGGCTTTGCTTTTGCACAGGCCTTGTGCGAGCACGGCGCCCATGTGGCGCTGGCCGATCTGCGTGCAGACCTGCTGCCGCAATCGGTGGCTGCGCTGCAGGGGCGTGGCTTTTCTGCCATTGGCATTCGCGTCGATGTCTCCGATCCAGCTTCGGTGCAGCAATGCGCGGAGCAGGCGGTGCGCGAACTGGGCGGGCTGGACGGCCTGGTCAACAACGCGGCAGTGACCGATTCCGGCGGCAAGGGCATGGACGACATTGAACTGGCCAAGTGGGACCAGGTAATGGATGTGAATGTGCGCGGCACCTGGCTGATGACCCGCGCCTGCCGCCCCGCGTTGCGTGAAAGCGGCCGTGGCGCTGTTGTGCATCTGGCCTCTGACACCGCGTTGTGGGGCGCGCCCAACCTGATGGCCTACGTGGCCAGCAAGGGCGCCGTGATTGCGATGACGCATGCCATGGCGCGCGAGATGGGCGCCGACGCCATCACCGTCAACGCCGTGGCGCCGGGCCTGGTGCTGGTGGAGGCCACGCAGTACGTGCCCGAGGCGCGCCACCGGCTCTACATCGACCAACGCGCACTGCAGCGTGAGCAGATGCCCGAGGACGTGGCGGGCGCTGTGGTCTACGCCATGTCGGACGGGGCGCGCTTCGTCACGGGCCAGGTTCTTGCCGTCAATGGCGGCTTTGTCATGAATTAACCGCAAGGAGCGAACCATGAGCGAACAGCAGAATATTCCCCGCACCTGGGATCGTCCCGCAGGCGCAAGCCTCAAGGACTGGATGGAGACGCGCATCGCGCGCTTCTCCACCCGCAAGTACGATTTCGACGCGCTGAAGTTCCAGGCCGACTTCGACCCCAAATACCGCCGTGGCCAGATGCGCTACATCGGCACTGGCGGCACCGGTGTTGCCTCCGACAGCAACACCATCCCCTCCGAGCACTTCACCTTCTCCACGATGGTGATCCCCGCTGGCAATGAAGGCCCGCCGCATATCCATGTGGATGTGGAAGAGGTGTTCTTCCTGATGCGCGGCAAGCTCAAGGTGGTGCTGACCACGCCCGAGGGCGAGCGCTTCGAGACCGTGATGACCGACCGCGACGTGATCTCGGTGCCCCCGGGTGTGTACCGCGAAGAGATCAACATTGGCGACGAAGACGCGCTGATGTGCGTGATGCTGGGCGCCAAGAAACCGATCACGCCGACCTACCCGGCCGACCATCCGCTCGCCAAGATCAAGCGCTGATCCAGCAAGGCCTGCACCATGACCACCGACACCGCCACCCTCTGGAGCGAAGCGCTCATGCGCAAGGCGCAACAGCTGGAATCGCAGTTCGCGCAGCGCTCGGTAGCGCTGCCCGATGGCGTGCAGCTGGCTGTGCGCGAGCGCCCGGCCGCCGGTGTTGCCGCGCAGACCGTAGTGCTGCTGCATGGCATCAGCTCGTCGGCGGCCTCATGGCTGGATGTGGCATTGGCGCTACGCCCTGACTGGCGCGTGCTGGCCTGGGATGCGCCCGGCTATGGTGCGAGCACAGCCCTGCCGCAGACCCATCCGCACGATACCGACTATGCCGCACGTCTGGGCGCCTGGCTGGCCGCAGAGGTGCGGGGCCCAGTGGTGCTGGTGGGCCATTCGCTGGGGGCGTTGATGGCAGCGGCCTGCGCTGCGCAATACGCACCCCAGGCGCTGGCAGGCGTGCTATTGCTCAGCCCTGCTGGCGGCTATGGCTCGCACGATGTAGCTGCCCGCGAAAAGGTGCGCAGCGAGCGCAATGCCTCGCTCGACACGCTGGGCGTGGCGGGCCTTGCGCAACGCATCGACCAGCGACTGCTCAGTCCTGGCGCGGACGCACTGGCGCGCGAGTGGGTGCGCTGGAGCACATCGCGCATGCACGATGGCGGCTACCGCCAAGCCGTGAACATGCTGTGCGACAGCGACCTGGGCAGGCATGCGCCGCTGCCCGTGCCCGTGCACATCGCTTGTGGCGAGCACGATGTGGTCACCACCCCTACAGCCTGCCGCCGCTGGGCCGGGGCCTGGCAGGTGCCTTTTTCCAGCATCGCTGATGCAGGCCATGCCAGTCCGGTTGAAAAACCCGGCGCGGTGGCCGAATGGATCGAAGATAGAGCCTTCTTACTTTGAACCAGGAATACAGCAATGACACAGACCAACCCTTCCGAAACCGGCTCTGAAAAGTACGTGGTGCCAGCGCTGGAGCGCGGATTGCGCCTGCTGCAGGAGTTTGGCCGCGACAGCCGCACCCTGGGCGCCCCGGAGCTGGCGCGCCGACTGGAGCTGCCCCGTGCCACGGTGTTCCGCATGCTCAACACGCTAGAAGGCATGGGCTTTCTGGAGCGCATCGACGGCGGCACCGAATACCGTCTCGGCATGGCCGTGCTGCGCCTGGGCTTCGAGTACCTGTCGTCCCTGGAGCTGACGGAGCTGGGCCAGCCTGTCATCGCCCGCCTGTGCGACGAAATCAGCTACCCCTGCAATATCGTGGTGCGAGACAACCGCTCGATTGTCTACGTCGCCAAGGTCACGCCGCCGCGGCCTCTGGCCAGCGCCGTGCACGTAGGTACCCGGCTGGCGGCGCACGGCACGGTTTTCGGCCGTGTGCTGCTCCTGGACTTTTCATTGGCGGAACTGCGCGCGCTCTACCCGGAAGAGCATCTGGAAGCGTTTTCGCCGAACACCCCCAGAACCGCGCTCGACCTGTTCAACCTGATCGAGGTCGACCGCGAGCGCGGCTACGTCTTCGGTGAGGGCTTTTACGAAACCTCGATCTCCACCGTCGCGGCGCCCGTGCGTGACCACAGCGGTCGCATCGTGGCTGCGCTGGGCTCAACGATTCCGTCACCGCATGCGGGTCAGGCCAAGGCAGCAGGCGTCGCTGAGCGTGTATGTGCAGCAGCCGATGAGCTCTCGGGCCTGCTGAACTATCGCCGTGAGGCACAAGCCGGTGCCCGGGTTCTGTCCATGCCGGGACATTGAAGGAATATTGCAAATGAGTGCTTTCCAGATCAAGGATGTGGTGGCGGTGGTCACTGGCGGATCGTCCGGTATTGGCCTGGCGACAGTGGAGCTGCTGCTGGAGCAGGGCGCTGCCGTGGCCTTCTGCGGGCGCAACGAGGAGCGCCTGCGCACTGCCGAAGCTGCCCTGCGCGAGCGCCACCCCAAGGCCCGTCTGCTGGCTGCCGTCTGCGACGTGCTGAATGCAGAAGACGTGCAACGCTTCGCCACCCAGGCGCAGCAGGTGCTGGGCACAGCAAGCATTCTGATCAACAACGCAGGCCAGGGCCGTGTGTCGACCTTTGCCGATACCTCCGACGAAGCCTGGAGCCAGGAACTGCACCTGAAATTCTTCTCCGTCATCCATCCCACGCGGGCCTTTCTGCCCCAGTTGCAGCAATCCGCCCAAGGGCGCGATGCCGCCATCGTCTGCGTGAATTCGCTGCTGGCATCCCAACCCGAGCCGCACATGGTGGCCACCTCGGCTGCGCGCGCTGGTCTCAAGAACCTGGTGCGTTCCATGGCCACCGAATTTGCGCCGCAGGGCGTGCGCGTCAACGGCATCCTGGTGGGTCTGATCGAGTCGGGCCAATGGCGCCGCCGCTTCGAGGCGCGCGAAGACAAGTCGCAGGACTGGGCCGCCTGGACCGGTGCGCTCGCCACCAAGAAATCCATTCCGCTGGCACGCCTGGGCCTGCCCCGTGAGGCCGCGCAGGCCATCACCTTTCTTGCCAGCCCCCTGTCGTCGTACACGACGGGCAGCCATATCGATGTGTCCGGAGGTCTTTCCAGACATGTGTAACACCCCCTGTGCGGCTGACGCCGCTTCCCCCTCTCTCGCTTCGCGGGAGGGAGACGACGCCCTCGCTGCGGAGCGGCCCTTGCTTGGCGTCCCGCCGATGAACTGCGCCGATGGCATGCGCAGCGCCTGCTATCACTAATACGGATCTGACAAGACCATGACATCTACCGCACCACAAATCACTGTCGGCGCCGCCGTTGCCGAATTTCTTGAGCACTGCGGCGTGAAGGCTGCCTTCGGGGTGATTTCCATCCACAACATGCCGATCCTTGACGCGATGTTCGCGCGCGGCAAGGTGCGATTTGTGATGGCGCGCGGCGAGGCGGGCGCTGGCAACATGGCGGACGCCTGTGCCCGCTCCACTTCCAGCCTGGGCGTATGCATCACCAGCACCGGCCCGGCAGCAGGCAACATCGCAGGCAGCCTGGTGGAGGCCTACACCGCAGGCACTCCGCTGCTGCATATCACCGGCCAGATCGAGACCCAGTACCTCGACCAGAAGCTGTCCTATATCCACGAGGCGCCCGACCAGCTCACCATGCTGGGCGCCGTCTCCAAAGCCGCATTTCGGGTGCGCAGCGCCGAAACCTGCCTGTCCACCTTGAAGGCCGCGGTACAGGCTGCGATGACCGCGCCCACGGGCCCGGTGAGCGTCGAAATACCCATCGACATCCAGCAAAGCGTGATCGACATGCCCTCCGACTGGTCGCCTTTGCCGGTGGCTGTTCTGGCACCCAACGAAGCGGCACTGGACGCGCTGGCAGACACGCTGGCCAAGGCCCGACGCCCGCTGCTGTGGCTGGGCGGCGGTGCGCGCCATGCCGGTGCTGCCGTGCGGCGCCTCAAAGCCCTGGGCTTTGGCATTGTCAGCACGGGCCAGGGCCGCGGCATTGTGCCTGAAGACGATCCGGCCTCGCTGGGCGCCTACAACATCCAAAAACCTGTCGAAGCCTTCTACCAACGCTGCGACGCCATGCTGGCCGTGGGCACGCGCCTGCGCAGCAACGAGACGCTGAAGTACGAGCTCCAGCTGCCGCGCCCGCTGCTGCGCATTGATGTGGACGCTGCCCAGCAAGGCCGCTGCTACATCGACGATGGCTTTGTCTGCGGCGACTCGGCCCTGGCGCTGAACGGTCTGGCTGATCGGCTGGAAGCGCGCGGCTACCGGGCCGATCCCGAGCTGCTGGCCGATCTGCGCCAAGTGCACGATGAAGTTGTGGCCACCATGCGCGATGGCCTGGGCCCCTACAGCACTTTGGTGCAACAGCTGCAGCAGGTGGTGGGCCGCAACTTCAACTGGGTGCGTGACGTGACTGTCTCCAACAGCACCTGGGGCAACCGCGAGCTGCGGTTTTTCGAGCCCAACGCTGGTGTGCACGCCACGGGCGGCGGCATTGGCATGGGTATGCCCATGGCCATTGGCGCGGCCATCGGCGCGGCGCAAAGCGGCTCGGGCCGCAAAACGCTGGGCCTGGCGGGCGATGGTGGTTTCATCCTGAACCTGGGTGAGCTTGCCACGCTGGTGCAGGAAGAGTGCGACACGCTGATCGTGCTGATGAACGACCAGCGCTACGGCGTGATCCAGAACATCCAGGATGCCTCCTATGGCGGCCGCCGCTGCTATGTGGAGCTGCACACGCCCGACTATGCGCAGCTGTGCGCTTCGATCCACCTGCCCCATGCTCGGGTGCAGAACTTCGATGAGCTGCCAGCTGTGCTGGAGTCTGCATGGAGCAAAAAAGGGCCTTTCCTGCTGGAGATCGACATGCGCTCCATTGGCAGTTTCAAGACCGCATTCTCCGGCCCTCCGGTGAACAAGCTGGACCAGATTCCGGCCACCAAGACCCAGTAAGACCTGACAAGACCGGATAAAACCTGGAAGGACCCACACCATGCAGATTGCTCTGATCGGTTGCGGCGCCATTGGCACCGCCTTGCTGGAACTGGTGAAGGACGATGTCGGCCTGCAGATCGCTGCGGTCGTGGTGCCAGCTGAAGGCGCCGAGGCCGCGCGTGCCGTGGCCCAGCGCCTGGCGCCGGGTGCGCAGGTTGTACAGGCCGTGCCAGCAGATGGCATTGATCTGGTGGTGGAAGCAGCAGGTCACGCTGCCATCGAACAGCATGTGCTGCCTGCACTGCGCCGAGGCGTGCCCTGCATCGTGGCATCGGTGGGCGCGCTGTCTGCAGCTGGCCTGCCTGAGCAACTGGAGGCTGCTGCCCGCGAAGGCCGCACGCAGGTGCAACTGATTGCTGGCGCCATTGGCGGCATTGATGCCTTGGCTGCAGCCCGCATCGGCGGCCTCTCCACCGTGCGCTACACCGGTCGCAAGCCGCCACATGCCTGGAGGGGCACACCGGCTGAGCAGGGGCGTGATCTGGATGCATTGGCGACCGAGACGGTGATTTTCGAAGGCACGGCCCGCGAGGCGGCCGCGCAGTTTCCGAAGAACGCCAATGTGGCCGCCACCGTGTCGCTGGCCGGCCTGGGCCTGGACCGTACCACCGTGCGCCTGATTGCCGACCCGGCGGTGCGCGAGAACCTGCACCAGGTTGAAGCCGCAGGCGCCTTTGGCAGCTTCGAGCTGACCATGCGCAACCAGCCGCTGGCAGCCAACCCCAAGACCTCGGCCCTGACCGTGTTCAGCGCGGTGCGCGCGGTGCGCGGCAAGGTGGCACCTGTGGTGATCTGACAACGAAAGAGTTTCATCATGTCGAATCTTGAACTGCTCCCCATCAACATCGGCGGCGAATGGCGCCTGGGCGGTGGCGACGAATCTGCCACGCTGTATCCGGCCACCGGTGAGGTGGTGGGCCGCCTGCGCGCGCCCAGTCTGCAGGATGTGGAAGAGGCCATCCAGAAGGCCGACCACGCATTCCGTACCAGTGGCTGGGCACAGAAGAAGCCGCACGAGCGCGCCGCTGTGCTGCATCGCGTGGCGCAGCTGATCCGCGAGCGCGCCGAGCCGTTGGCCCAGTTGCAGCGCCTCGACAACGGCAAGCCCATCAACGAAACGCGCGCCCTGGTGGCCAGCGCCGCCGGTACCTTCCAATACTTCGCCGCTGCCTGCGAAACCATGGAAGAGGCGATCACGCCGCCCCGTGGCGATTTCATGACCATGAGCGTCTACGAGCCCATGGGCGTGGTCGCTGCCATCACCCCGTGGAATTCGCCTATTGCGAGCGAAGCGCAAAAGCTAGCCCCCGCGCTGGCGGCTGGTAACGCCGTGGTCGTCAAGCCCGCCGAAGCCACGCCACTGCTGGCGCTTGAGCTGGCCAAGATCTGTGAAGAAGCCGGTGTTCCGAAAGGTATCGTCAGCGTGCTGCCCGGCCGTGGCTCGGTGATTGGCGATGCCATCACCAAGCATCCACTGGTCAAGCGCGTGTCGTTCACTGGCGGCACCTCCACCGGCAAGCACATCGCCCGCATCGCGGCCGACAAGATGATGCCCGTCTCGCTGGAGCTGGGCGGAAAATCGGCCACCATGGTGCTGGAAGACGCCGACCTCGACCATGCCGTCAACGGTGTGCTCTACGGCATCTTCAGCTCGTCGGGCGAATCGTGCATAGCGGGCTCGCGCCTGTTCGTGGCACGCAAGCTCTATGGCAACTTCATGGAGCGCCTCACGGCCAAGGCCGCTCAGCTGCGTGTGGGTGACCCGGCCGATGAGCGCACCCAGATGGGCCCGCTGATCACCGCCAAGCACCGCGAGTCCATCGAAAGCTATGTGCAGCTGGGCCTGTCCGAAGGCGGGCAGTTGCGCACTGGTGGTCATCGCCCCGAGGGCGCACTGTACGAGCGCGGCTACTACTACCGTCCCACCATCCTCGAAGGCGTGCAGAACGACTGGCAGATCTGCCAGCAGGAAATTTTCGGCCCCGTGCTCGTGGCCATGCCTTTTGACAACGAGGAATCGCTGCTGGAGCAGGCCAACGACAGCGTCTACGCGCTGGCCGCCGGTATCTGGACGCGCGACTACAAGGCCGCATGGCGCATCGGCCGCGCGGTGCAGGCCGGCACCGTGTGGATCAACACCTATAAGCAATTCTCCATCTCCACACCGTTTGGCGGCTGGCGCGACAGCGGCCTGGGCCGCGAGAAGGGCCGCATGGGCATCCAGCAGTACATGGAGCAAAAGAGCCTGTACTGGGGCCTGAACGAATCACCCCTGGCCTGGGCCAATTGAGATGCAACACCCCCTGAGTCGCTTCGCGCCTTCCCCTCTCTCGCTGCGCGGGAGGGGGACGACACCTTCGCTGCGGGGCGGCCCTTGCTTGGCGTCCGCCGATGGGCCGCGCCGGTTGCAGGCGATGTGGGCAGCGCGTGGCGCGTGATCGGGTGAAGAAAGGATTTTTTATGAGCGTACTGGGCATTGACGAAATCAGCTACGGCGCAGGCGATCTGGCGGCCTGCCGCCAGTTCTTCATCGACTGGGGGCTGAATCTGGTGACAGAGCAGGCCGATCGGCTGGTGTTCGAGACCCTGAATGGCTGCCGCGTCATCGTGGCCGCCACCGACCACCCTGATCTGCCACCGGCCATCGAAACAGGCCCCACGCTGCGCGAGGTGGTCTGGGGCGTGGAGAGCGCTGCCGATCTTGCGCTCTACGAAAGCCGTATCGCACAGCTGCCGGGCTTTGTGAAGCAGGGTGCGCGCATCGGCTGCACCGATCCCAATGGCCTGGCTGTGCGCCTGCAAGTGACGAAAAAGCGTGATGTGGAGGTGCAGAGCGCTGAGTACAACACCTGGAGCCGCAAAGGTCGCATTGACCAGGCGAGCCCGGCCTACGAGCGTGCCCAACCCATCGAGGTCGGCCATGTGGTGTTCTTCGTCAAGGACGTTCAGGCCTGCGAGCGCTTCTATGTGGACAATTTCGGCTTTGCGGCCTCGGACCGCTACCCCGAGCGCGGCGCCTTCCTGCGCACCGCACCCGACGGCGGTCACCACGACATTTTTCTGCTGCAGCGCCCCGATAAGCACGCTGGCCTGAACCATGTGGCCTTCACCGTACGCGACATCCACGAGGTCTTTGGCGGCGGCATGCACATCTCGCGCTGCGGTTGGGATACCCAGCTGGGCCCGGGGCGTCATCCGGTGTCGTCGGCCTATTTCTGGTACTTCAAGAACCCGGCTGGTGCGCTGGTGGAGTACTACGCTGATGAGGACCAGCTGACGGCCGACTGGCAGCCGCGCGAGTTTGAGCCAGGCCCTACGGTGTTTGCCGAATGGGCGATTGATGGCGGCCTTGACGGCAATACCCGGCGCCAAAAGGGCGTGGGCGGTGCCGACGGCAAGTTTCTGACCGACAAGCGCCACTGATCCCATCCGATACGGAGTTCAACGCGATGCAACGACGCATGCTCATCCCCACGCTGCTGACACTGGCCGCAGCCGCTGCACTGCCTGCTGCCCGTGCGCAGACGCAGGATGCCCATCAGGCGCTGGCGGCGGGGCAGTTCACCATCATTGCGCCGTTTCCGCCCGGAGGGCCAGTCGACACGCTGGCGCGCATGCTCTCGAATGGTCTTGCCGCACAGTACAAGCAAGTCTCCATCGTGGACAACCGCACCGGCGCCAACGGCAATATCGGCATCGAGGCGGCCCGGCGCGCCAAGGCCGATGGCCATACGCTGCTGGTGGTGCCGCAGGGCAACCTCACGATCAACCCTACGCTGATGCCCAAGCTGCACTACAGCGTGGAAGGAGACTTCGTGCCGGTGGCCTCGCTCGCGCGCACCGCCAACGTGATTGCGGTGAACCCGGCTGTGCCAGCGAAGAACATCGCAGAGCTTATCGCGCTGGCCAAGAGCAAGCCCGGCACCGTGAGCTATGCATCGCCCGGGGTGGGCAGCAGCCTGCACCTGGCAGGCGAGCTGTTCGGCCAGCAGGCGGGTGCGGATTTTCTGCACGTGGCCTACAAAGGCACGCCCCAAGGTCTGAACGATGTGATGGGGGGCACCGTGCCGATGATCATCGGCAACCTGCCAACGCTGCTGCCGCACATCCAGTCGGGCAAGCTGCGTGCGCTGGCTGTTACCGACGCGCAGCGCACACCCGAGTTGCCACATGTGCCCACGCTGGCAGAGGCTGGCGTCAAGGGCGTGGCGCTGTCGTCCTGGTACGGCGTGATGGCGCCCAAGGGCACACCGGCACCCGTGCTGGCCCAGCTGCAGCACGACATCGCACAGATCTTCAACGACCCGGCAAGCAAGGCGCAGCTGCAAAAGCAGGGCCTCAGCGTCTGGATCGTGGAAGGGCAGAAATTCGGTGACCTGATCCGCACGGAGACGGCGGCTTGGGCGCCCATCATCAAAAGCCGCGGGATCGAGGCGCAATAGACGGCAGGCAGCCCGCTAAACCAACCACCCACCACCACAAGAGCCCACCATGAAAACCTCTCGCCGCCAGATTTGCCTGGCCGTTGCCCTGCTGGCCACTGCCTTCGCCGGCAGCGCCATGGCCCAGGCCTACCCGAGCAAGCCCATCACCATCGTTGTGGCCTATCCGGCCGGCGGTGACACCGATGCCATGGCACGCCTGTATGCCGACAAGCTGTCGCAGCGGCTCGGCCAGCCCGTGGTGGTGGAGAACCGGCCCGGCGCCAGCGGCACCATCGGCACGGTGCATGTGGCCAAGGCCGCGCCCGATGGCTATACGCTGCTGCTCGCGCCCAGTACTTTCTCGATCGCGCAGTTCGTGCTCAAGACTTCGGCGGCGTCGAGCTATGACGTGTTGCGAGGCTTCGTGCCTGTGGTGCAGACCAGCGTGCAGCCGCTGTTCGTCGCCACCAGCCAGGCTTCGGGCATCAAGGATTTGGCAGGTCTGACCACCCAGGCCCGCAAGAGCGAGCTGACCTATGCCAGCCCCGGCAGCGGTTCGCCCATGCACATTCTTGGTGAAATGTTCAACAAGGCTGCAGGCGTCAAGCTCGCGCATGTGCCCTACAAGGGCGTGGCGCCCGCTGTCAACGACCTGATCGGCGGCCATGTACCCGCTACTTTCATGACCTGGGGGCCGATTGCTCCCTACGCTGGCACCAAGGCGAATGTGCTGGCTGTGGCCGATGCCCAGCGCAGCCCGCTCGCGCCCAACGTGCCCACACTGGCTGAGCTGGGCGTCAAGAACGTGGAAGTGACCGCCTGGCAAGGTCTCTTTGGCCCCAAGGGCATGTCTGCCGAGACCGTGAAGCTGCTGAACACCCACCTCAACGAAATCCTGAAGATGCCGGAAGTGGCGACCAAGATGGCCACCTTCGGCGCACTGCCTGCGGGCGGCGATGCGGCCCGGCTTGAGAAAACCAATGCGGCCGACTACGACCGCTTTGGCAAGCTCATCAAAGACCTTGGCATTCAGGCCGAGTGAACCGTTTTAGAAGGAGACCCCACCATGGCTGTTGACCGATACCTTGAACCGCACCAGGCACGCCAGCGCCCTGCAACCCTGTTTGAAGACCTGCTGGGCGATGCGATCGAGCGCGCCTTTGGCGAAGGGGTGCAGACGCTGCCCGAGCTGGTGGCCTACATCAACCGAAGTGGCCCCGCCGGAGAGAACGGCGAAGCCTGGACGGAGCAGAGCTTTGGCGCCCTGATGGCGCGCCTGGGCCATTGAAGCAGGAAAGGAGCACTCCATGAACGTACAAACCATCGCCATCGATCCCGTGGACCGCTTGCTCACCAAAGGCCTGAGCAACCTGTGGTACCCCGTCTGCCCGTCTGATTTCGTGCAGGACAAGCCCATCTCGCTGCGCCGCTTTGGCTACAAAATCGCGCTGTGGCGCGACGCCGCAGGCCAGGTGCATGCGCTGGAAGACCATTGCCCGCACCGGGGTGCGCCGCTGTCGCAAGGGGTGATCCTGGGCGACCGGCTGGCATGCCCCTACCACGGTGTGGAAGTGCGCTGCGATGGCACGGTGACCAAGGTGCCCGGCAGTCCCGGCTGCAAGCTGGAAGGCTCGCGCGCAGCGCTGGATTTTCATGTGCATGAAGCGCACGGCGCCATCTTTCTCTTCAACAGCGACAAGCATGTGGATGCGCCGCCTGCGTTCTCCATGCCAGAGGAGCTGACCTCGCCCGAGTATTCGAGCTTTCTGTGCTATGCCGAATGGCGCGCGGATTACCGCTATGCCATCGACAACGTCATGGATCCGATGCACGGCACCTTCCTGCACAAGCAGTCGCATTCCATGTCCGAAGGCGACAGCAAGGCCACGTTCCAGGTGCGCGATACCGACACGGGCTTCGTCTTCGAGAAGGCAGGCCAGCGCGGCGTGAACTTCGACTGGACCGAGTGGGGCGAGACCGACATGCACTGGATGCGTCTGGAAATTCCGTATCCCAAGACCGGCGGGCCTGGCGGCAACTTTGCCATCATCGGCTGCGTCACGCCCATCAGCCCCGAGCTGTGCGCGGTGTTCTTCTGGCGGTGCCGCCGGGTGCAGGGCTGGATGCGCGATACCTGGCGCTTTCTGTACCGCAACCGCCTGGAGGCCCGCCATTGGGCGGTGCTGGAGCAAGACCGCGTGATGATGGAGCAGATGGAGTTTGACGCCAACGAGCGTGAAAACCTGTACCAGCACGATATTGGTCTGGTGCGCCTGCGCCGACGCCTGCGCAGCCTTGCACAGGAGCAGCTTGAGGAAAGCGCCGCACCATGAGCAACAGCTTGCAGGCCTTCGTGCACACGTTGCGCTTCGAGGCCCAGGACACCATCAGCGTAGAGCTGCGCCCGGTGGATGGCGGTGAGTTTCCGGCTTTCACAGCGGGCTCGCACATCGACCTGCACTTGCCCAACGGGTTGGTGCGCAGCTACTCGCTGTCCAACGACAGCAGCGAGCGCCACCGCTATGTGGTGGGCGTGCTGCGCGACCGCGCCAGCCGTGGCGGATCGCGCTGCGTGCATGAATCGCTGCGCGTGGGGCTGCCCATCACCATTTCCGAGCCGCGCAACCATTTCGCCCTCGACGAGGGCGCTGCGCATTCGGTGCTGGTGGCTGGCGGCATCGGCATTACGCCCATGCTGTGCATGGCGCGCAGGCTCCAGAGCCTGGGCCGCTCGTTCGAGATGCTGTATTTTGCGCGCGAGCGCAAGAGCGCGGCCTTTCTCGCCGAGCTGCAGGCCCTGGGCATGCCGCTGCATCTGCATTTCGATGCCGAGGCAGGCGGCCCGCCTGATCTGCGAGGCCTGCTGGCGCAGCGCACGCCCGATGCGGGCCTGCACCACTATGCCTGCGGCCCGACGCCAATGCTCGATGCTTTCGAGAAGTTCTGCGGCGAGCTGGGGCACGCCAACGCTCACATCGAGCGTTTCACACCGGTGGAGGTCAAGGCTGCGACCGATGCCCTCGCCAACTACACGGTGGAGCTCAAGCGCCGTGGCCGCTTCATTGCGATCACGCCCGAGAAATCACTGCTGGACACTTTGCTGGAGGCTGGCGTCGATGTCGACCACAGCTGCTGCGAAGGCGTCTGCGGCTCCTGCGAGACACGCGTGCTCGCAGGCGTTCCCGATCACCGCGACTCGGTGCTCAGCCCCAAGGAGAAGGCGAGCAACAAGGTGATGATGGTCTGCGTCTCCGGGTGCAAGAGCGAGACGCTGGTACTGGATCTTTAACGACACACAAAGAGAGACAACACCATGAAAAAAATCGTGATTGCCGCTGGCCTGGCCAGCCTGGCAGGGGCAGCTGCAGCCCAATCCAAGGTCGAGATCTTCGGGGTCATCGACACCAATGTCACCCGGCTTTCGGGCTCGGGCTCGTCCAGCAAGGTAGGCCTTGCCACGGGCGGCGCCAACATCAGCCGCCTGGGCTTTCGGGGCACCGAAGACCTGGGGGGGGACCTGAAGGCGGGCTTCTGGCTGGAGGCGGGCCTCGATTCGGACACTGGCGCAGGCAAGGCTGCGGGCACCAGCGGCCTGGGCTTCAACCGCCGCTCCACCGTCAGCCTGCTGGGCAACTTTGGGGAGCTGCGACTGGGCCGTGACGATTCCGCCACCTTTCTGAGCACGCTGATCTTCGATCCCTTCCTCACCAACGGCGTGGGCGGCACGGGCGCATTCACCATTCTGGGCATTCCCGGCTCCGGTACCGCCACGGGGGGCGCGCCGATCCAGATCAGCAATGCGGTCAGCTACTTTCTGCCGCCCAACCTGGGCGGGTTCTACGGCCAGGCCCAGGTGGCATTTGGTGAGCACACCAAGAGCGAGCCCAACAAGAACCAGGGCGATTACCGGGGCCTGCGCGCGGGCTACCGGCAAGGCGCCTTCCATGGCGCGCTGGCCGTTGGCCGGTTCTACGGCGACAGCTCGGACAACAACATCACCGCCAGCAATGTGGGCCTGAGCTACGACCTGGGCATGGTCAAGCCGATGCTGCTGTGGGCCAGTGAAAAGCGCGGTTCGCTGAAAGTGACGGTGCTGCAACTGGGCGCCACGGCACCGCTGGGCAATGGCGAATTGCGCGCCTCTGTGGGCCACTACAACACATCGGGCAGAAATGCGGACTGGAACAAGATTGCCGTGGGTTACGGCTACAACTTCTCCAAGCGCACACAGGTCTACGGCACGCTGGCCTATCTCAAGAACAAGGACGGATCGAGCCGCGCCATCGGCGTGCAGGGCCTGAGCGCCACGGGCTCCACCTTGGGCGGCAAATCCACCGGCATGGAGCTGGGCATCCGCCATTTCTTCTGATCGCGGGCCATGCCCCACGCGCAGCCTTTGCGCAGCGTGCAGGGGCTGGCGCGAGCGTGCTCTTTTATCTCTTAGGAAAGTCGCACCATGAATGACTCCCGTTCAATGCGCTGGTGGGGCGTGATCACGCTGTTCGTGATCGTTGCCATCTCTTATGTGGACCGGATCAATATCTCGGTTCTGATCACGGACCGCGATTTCCTCTCGCACATCGGCCTGACGGCAGATGACCGCACGCGCCAGGGGTTGCTTGCCACCGCATTCATGGTGGGGTACGGGGTGTCGTCGCTGGTGCTTACGCCTTTTTGCGCGGCGCTGTTCGGCGTGCGGCGCAGTCTGATTGGCGGGCTGCTGCTGTGGGGTGTGGTGACCTTCCTGTCGCCCGCGATGAGCAGCTATGGGCTGCTGCTGGCTTCGCGCATTTTGCTGGGCGTGTCGGAAGGGCCGCTGTTTTCGCTGGCGGGCAGCTACATCAAGGCGCATTTCGAGAGCCGCGAAAACGGCAAGCCCAATTCGCTGGTCAACATGGGGACGGGGGTCGGGCTGGCTGTGGGTTATCCGCTGGTGGGGTATCTGGTGGCAGGGCACGATTGGGAAACGTCCTTCCATGTGCTGGGCCTCATCAATGTGCTGCTCGGCATTCCGCTGGTCTGGGCCTTCGTGCGCATGCCCAAGGTGGAAACCGGCATGCCCAAGCCGCAGTCTCTGGGCCAGGCTGTCGCTCAGGTGGGCACGATCGTGCGCGGCGCCATGCATACGCGCTATCTGTGGCTCATCACCATTCTGACGGCGGCCTTTCTGTCCTACCTGTGGGGCAGCAGCAATTGGCTGCCTGCCTACCTCAAGGAGTCGCGCGGCTTCTCGATGCGCGAGATGGGATGGCTGGCCTCGCTGCCGCAGTACGCCAGCGTGGCGGCGGTTTTTGTGGGTGGCATGATCATCGACCGCATTGCACGCCGCCAGGTGCCACTGATCTTCGTCTTTGGCAGCTTGGGTGTCGCTGCCGCCGTATGGCTGGCCATCCATATGGAAGACCGCTATGCGGCTGCGTATTGCCTGATTGCCGCCAATTTCTGCTGGGGGCTGATGAGCCCGGCCATCCCGAGCACCGTGCAGTACTGCGCGCGGCCCGAGCACATCGCCAGCGCCTATGGCGTGGTCAATGGCGCGGGCAGCCTGGTGGCGGGCTTCATGCCGGCCATCATGGGGGCTGTGATTGGTGCACTGTCAGCCCGTGGGGGCGTGGGCGCAGGCTTTTTTGCCGGTTTTGCGGCGCTGATCGGCACGCAGGTGGTGGTGATGCTGTGCGGCATCATTCTGTGGGTGCGCGAGCGCAACGTCACGCAGCAGTCATAAAAAATGAGCGCCTGGCGCTCATCTCTCGTCGATTCCAAGGTGATTCATGCTTGAAGTGCTTTTACAGCAGGCGCTTCAAGCATATTTTTTTGATAGCGCCTGCTACTTCAGCCAGCCACGCTTGCGGAAGTACAGCATGGGTATGAGCGCGCTGCACACCATCAGCAAGATGCCGTAGGCATAGCCGTATTCCCAGTCCACTTCGGGCATGTACTTGAAGTTCATGCCGTAGACGCTGGCGATCAGCGTAGGGGGCAGCAGGGCGACGCTGGCCACGGAGAAGATCTTGATGATCTTGTTCTGATTGATGTTGATGAAACCGACGGTGGCATCCATCAGGAAGTTGATCTTGTCGAACAGGAAGGCCGTGTGGTTGTCCAGTGATTCGATGTCGCGCAGGATCTGGCGCGCATCCTCGAACTGGTCGGAGTTGAGCATCTTGCTGCGCATCATGAAGCTGACGGCGCGGCGCGTGTCCATCACATTGCGGCGAATGCGGCCGTTCAAGTCTTCCTGGCGGGCGATGGCCGACAGCACTTCGCTCGCGTGGGTGTCCGTCACATTGCCGGCCAGCACCTGGGTGCTGACTTTTTCCAGGTCGTCGTAAATGCCTTCGAGCGTGTCGGCAGAGTATTCGGCGTCTGCGTCAAACAGCTTGAGCAGTACGTCCTTGCTGTCCTCGATAAGCCCCGGCGCGCGGCGCGCGCGCAGGCGCAGCAGGCGAAAAACGGGCACATCCTCGTCGTGGATGGAAAACAGCACGCCGTAACTTTTGAAAGCGGCGTTGTTCAGGTTCATGATGAAGGCCACGCGCACGCTGCGCGGGTCTTCGTCGTCATCGATCAGAAAGTCGCTGCGAATGTGCAGATCGCCATTGTCTTCTTCATAGAAGCGGGCGGATTCCTCAATGTCCTGGTCCATCGCGTCTTCGGGGATGGACAGGCCGTAGTGCTGCTTGACCCAGCGCTTTTCTTCCAGCGTGGGCGATTCCAGATCGACCCAGATCGGCTGAAAGCGCGCAAGATCCTGCAGCGACTCGATCTCTTCCTGCACCAGGCGGCCATTGGCGAGCGTAAAGATGTTGAGCATAGGCTCACTTCCTTGTTGTTTTTGGTCTGCAAAAGGGGGAATGGGGCGCTTCCAACCCTTGTGCAACAACGCGCGGCCAGGGTGGAAGCTACCAACTAGGGTAGGGATCCAAGGAGATTGCTCCGATTGATGGAATGGGCGCCATTATGGCACTGCAGCATGGCCCGCGTACGACGGTGCGCAATTACAGCCGGCTACCCGGGCGCCTGCGTTGCCATTGCCCCACGGCATGGCGAAGGCATGGGGTGGTGGCGGCTTTCAGCGGCCTGCGTGGGCCAGCGCCAGGCACAGATCGGCCCAGGTTTCGCCCTTGGCCTTGGGGGCGCGCAGCAGGTGGCTGGGGTCAAAGCTGACCACGGCGGGCAGCTCCGGGCCAATGCGGTGCACTTGCTGGCGCAGGCTGGCAAACGGCTGCTCGCCGCCCAGCAAGTGGCGCGCGGCTGGCAGGCCCAGCAGCAGCGCCATGTGGGCGCCGGTGTCTTGTACCAGCGCTTCGATGCTGAAATCGGGCGCTTCGTCGGGCTCTGGCTGGCCGGGCGCCAGGCGTGCCAGCGGCACCCAGTACACCGGCGCATCGCCCAGGCGCATGGCGCGCAACATGTTCAACAGCAGTTGGCCGGCCGGGCCTTGCAGCGCTGCGCCTTCGGGCAGCTCGGCTACCACCAGCCAGGCTGGCCCGGTGGCGGCCGGTGCAGCGGGTGCGGCGGCTTGGGCCTTGGCATCGCGCAAATCCAGCAAAACCGGGGCGCGCAAGGCAAAGCGCACACGCGGAAAATCCTGCGGCATGGCCTGTACGGGCGGCGCCGTGCGTGCGGCACTGGCGGGTTGTTGCGCTGGCGCTTGCAAAGGCGCTGGCTCGGCCACGGGCGCTGCGGGAGGCGCTTGGTCCAATGGAGCTGCTTGTGCCGCTGCTGGCGCTGGCTGCTGCTCTGCCTCGGCTGGCAAAACAATGGGCGCATTGCTGGCCCGGCTGATGGGTGCGGCGGGTGCTACGGGCACTGCTTGTGGCTGCTCTGCAACGCTGGCCGCCGTGCGCTCTGGCTGTGCTGGCGCGGCCTCGGCTGGCGCTGCGGGCGCAGCAGATTCCGGCCACCACAGCGGGTGGCCCATCTCTTGCAGCATGGCGCGTTGGCGGGCATCCAGGTTCAGGCTCATAGCAGGGCAGTGGGAATCAGGCGGGTCGAAAGGGTCAAGCGGGTCCGTCGGACGGTGGCAGCAAAAAGCTCATCACCACCGCGTCCTCACGTTCGATGTGGGATACCGGATAGTAACGCTTGCGCAGCCCCACCGACTGAAAGCCGAACTCCAGGTAAATCTGCTGCGCGCGGACATTGCTCTTGCGCACTTCGAGCCAAATGGTACCGGCGCGCACGCTGGTCGCCCAGCTGCGCAGCTGCTCCAGCAGCACCTTGGCCCAGCCCTGGCGCTGAAAGTGCGGGTTGACGGTGATGTTCAGCAAATGCACCTCGTCCACGCCTTGCATGGCTACAAAATAGCCCACCAGCTGCTCATCTATCCATAGCAACTGCATGGCGTAGCCCATGGCCATGGAGTCGATGAAATTGCCGCGCGTCCAAGGGTGGCTGTAGCACTGGTTCTCTACCGCGAGCAGCGTCTCCAGATCGTCCACCCGCAGTGCGGACCAGTGCAACTGGGGCGCGGGCTGGCGGCTCATGCCTGTTGTTGGGCGAGCTTGGCGGCTTCGCGCTCGGCCGTGGTTTTGGCCACTTTGTCGCGAATGTACAGCGGCAGCGCATCTTGCGCAGCCACCGCCAAACCTTGCGCCAGCAAGGCGGGCGCCAGGTTCAACAGCGCAGCAGCGGTTGGCAAGGCGCGCACATGGCTGGCAGCGGGCGCCAGGCGCTCGCCATAGGCGGGTTGGGCATTGCCGGCCACCACAAAACCGGCTGGCACTTGCACGTCTTGCGGCGGGCACACGCACATGTCGCCCTGCGCCAGCCATTGGCCGGCGTTGGCGTTGTAGCTATAGGCGGCGTTGTAAACCTCGTCCATACGCGCATCCAGACAGGCCAGCACTTGGGTGCAGCCGTGCTGGGTGCGGGCGTCTTCTGCCACAGCCAGCAAACTGTCTACCGGCAGCACGGGCACGCCTTCGCCGCCACGGGCCGCAAAGGCCAAGCCTTGGGAAATGGCGCAGGCGGTGCGCAAGCCGGTGAACGAGCCCGGGCCGCGGCCAAACACAATTGCGTCCAGCGCGTCAAAGCTCAGGCCGGCCTCGGCCATCAGCTTGCGGATGGCGGGCAGCAAATGGCTCGACGCCTGCGCGCCCCCGGCACCGCTGTGCAGCCAGCGCTGGTCGCTGCGCGCCACGGCGATGGAGAGGGTGTCGGTACTGGTGTCGAGGGCTAGGAGATTCATCGGGGGAGTGGCGGCGCCGCCGGGTTGCGGAGCGCCGCAAGACAGGCCTGTGGAAGGCAGGCAACACGGCATTATCGCGGCAAAGCCAAGGCTGCATGCCC
Source organism: Comamonas trifloxystrobinivorans (assembly GCF_043359985.1). Taxonomy (NCBI): domain Bacteria; kingdom Pseudomonadati; phylum Pseudomonadota; class Betaproteobacteria; order Burkholderiales; family Comamonadaceae; genus Comamonas; species Comamonas trifloxystrobinivorans. The sequence continues at coordinate 212,056 of NZ_JBHZGV010000013.1, read as the reverse complement.
GGCTTGGGCATAGCGGATAGACTGGCGCAATGCCCGTGTTTAGCCGTATAGCCACAAGAATGAAGCCTTTGAACCCGACCGAGGGAACCCCCATCCGCAGCCGCCACTGGCTGCAACCTGTTGCCATTGCCGTGATCGCGCTGGGCCAGGTGGCCTGTGCACAAACGCCAACGCAGGCGGTTGCCACCCCCGAGCGCCCAGCCGCTGCCACTACCGCTACCCAGGCCGCGCCCGCTGTGCAACTGGCTCCCAACACTGTCAGTGCACCGGCCGCAGCGCAAATACCTGTAGCGCCTGTTACAGCCGCGCAGCCAGCCAGTGCGATCCCGCCCGGCCAGTTGCCGGCCGAAGTCACTGCCGCCTTGCAGCGCGGCAAGCTGCCTCTGGATGCCGTCTCCGTGGTGGTCATGGACGCCAGCGGCACGCAGCGCCCGCTGCTCGATGTGCGCAGCGACGTGCAGCGCAACCCCGCATCGGTCATGAAGCTCGTCACCACCTTTGCCGCGCTGGAGCTGCTGGGCCCTGCTTACACCTGGAACACCGCCATCAGCACCGACGGCAGCATTGCCAAAGGCGCGCTCAACGGCAACCTCTACGTGCAAGGCTCGGGCGACCCCAAGCTGGTGATGGAGCGCCTGTGGCTGCTGCAGCGCCGGCTGCAAGAGCGTGGCGTGAAAGTTATCGTGGGCGATGTGGTGCTGGACCGCAGTGCTTTCCAGTTGCCGCCTATCGACCCGGCCTACTTCGACAACGAGCCCTTCCGCCCCTACAACGCGGTGCCCGATGCCATGCTGGTCAACTACAAAGCGCTGACCATCAACTTTGTGCCTGATGTGGCCGCTGGCGTGGCGCGTATCTCTTCCGAGCCCGCCGTGGCCAACCTCAACCTGCCCGCCAGCGTGCCGCTGGTCAACGGCAAAGGCGGCTGCGGCAACTGGCGTGCAGCGCTCAAGGCCAACTTTGCGCAGCCCGGCCAGATCCAGTTTGCTGGCGGCTACCCTTCTGCTTGCGAAGAGAACAGCTGGTCCGTAGCCCCGGCCGCGCCCGAAACCTTTGCTCCGCGCGTCTTTGAAGGCATGTGGCGCGAGGCCGGCGGCAAAATCACCGGCCAGGTGCGCTTTGGCAGCGTGCCGCAAGGCGCCACCGCGCTGATGCGCTTTGATTCGCCCAGCCTCACCGAGGTGGTGCGCGACATCAACAAATACAGCAACAACGTCATGGCGCAGCAGGTCTTTCTCACCCTGGGCAAACAGCGCGCCGGCGTTGGCACCTTCGAAGGCAGCCGCCAGGCCGTGGCCCAGTGGTGGAGCGAGCGCATGGGCGGCATGGCGCAACCCACGGTAGACAACGGCGCCGGCCTCAGCCGCGACGCCCGCATCTCCGCTGGCGGCATGGCCAAAATGCTCTCAGTGGCCTGGACCAGCAACGTCATGCCCGAGCTGATGGCCTCCATGCCCATCGTCGGCGTAGACGGCACCATGAAAAAAAGCCGCTCCAGCGCCGTAGGCGGCGCCCACCTCAAAACCGGCACCTTGCGCGACGCATCGGCCATCGCCGGCTACGTCAACGGCGCCAACGGCCGCCGCTGGGTAGTGGTGGCCATGGCCAATAGCGACAACGCGCCTGCAGCCCGGCCTGCTTGGGATGCGCTGATTGACTGGGTGGCTGGGCAGTGATGCTGTTGGGTGGATAGCTGCTGGCGCTGATGGGGGCGCTGGCAGGCGGTTTGATCACTTGGGTGCAGGGTTGGGGTGTCAGTTATCGACGCCGCTGGAGCATTGAGCCAGATGGGGTGCCCATGGGTAAGGCCACCACAAAAATCCGTCCGTTGCTCAACGAACTTGCGTTTGCTGGTTGGCATCTCGCCGCACTAGGGTTGGGCTCTTTGGGCGTAGGTTTTCAGCGAGTTCACCATTTCGCGCAGTATCGGGCTGGCGTTTTCTTCTGACCAGATGGCGCCAATGGGGCCCAGCTGGATGGCGGGCTTCAGTGACACGTCCGAGAGCAGTTGGATGGACTTGTAGAACGAGGCGACCAGCCCCGTTACCGCGCCCAGGCATTCCGTGCCTCGCAAATGGGTGTGGATGGTGGCCACCGAACCTGTCTCCACCCTGGGCAGGGGCAAGGAGACATGTTGCTGGGCGCAGGCCTCGTCCAGCTTCATGCGTGTCATGCTGGCAGTGGGGGGCAAAACCCAGGGGTATTCCAAAGCCTCTTGCCAGGTCGGTTTTCGTTTGCGTGCCAGAGGGTGGTCTGGTTTGCAAACAATTTGCACGGTGTCGTTCATCAGCACTTCGGTCACAAAGTTGTAGCGTTGCGCTCGCAGATCGATCGCGCCCACCACCAGATCCAGCTCGCGCTTATGCAGACGCTCCAGCAACGGAGAAAGCATGTCCTCCTCGACCGATATGGCGACGTTGGGGTGATTGTTGTGTAGCACGCTCAGCGCACCGGGAACCAAGACCAGCGCCGCCGAATGGACGCAACCGATTTGCAAGCGGCCGACCAGCCCGGACTGGATGGCCTTGAGCTCATCGTCGACGCGTCGCACGTCTCCTAGAATGCGCTCGGCCTGCCGCAGCAACACCTGCCCCGCCAAGGTCAGCGTCAGCTTGCGCCCGCGGATAAAAAGCGGACAGCCCACCACTTCTTCCAGCTCCAGCAACCAATGCGAAACGCCGGGTTGGGTCAAATGCAGAATTTCGGCGGCGGCGGTGATGCCGCCCGCTCGCTCCAGCACGAGCAGCATTTCCAAGTGCCGAAGCTTTAGCCGACGAGCCCAAGTGATGTCGCTAAGATCTGCCTTCATCCTTTCATGGTACCTGACGGGAAGCGGCATGGGGAACCCGCGATCAGTGGAGAATTTGTCCGAGAAAGGCCCGGGTTCGCGCGTTGCTGGGCGTGTCAAAGAACTCGTCGGGCTTGCCTTCTTCGACAATCTCTCCGCCATCCATGAACACCACGCGGCTGGCAACCTTTCGGGCAAAGCCCATTTCGTGGGTCACGCACATCATGGTCATGCCAGATTCCTCTGCCAGGCGCACCATCACATCCAACACCTCTTTGACCATTTCCGGGTCCAGTGCGCTGGTGGGCTCGTCAAAAAGCATGATCTTGGGGTTCATGCATAGTGACCTGGCAATGGCCACCCGCTGCTGCTGCCCGCCGGAAAGCTGGCCTGGAAACTTGAGGGCCTTGTCCGGAATGCGAACGCGCTCCAAGTACTTCATCGCCTTGGCCTCCGCTTCGTCCCGCGACTGCTTGAGCACCGACATGGGGCCCAGCGTCAGATTCTCCAGTACCGTCATGTGCGGGAACAGGTTGAAATGCTGGAACACCATGCCCACTTCCCGGCGAATGCGGTCGATGTTTTTGACGTTGTCCTTGAGCTCGGTGCCATCCACGCGAATCAGCCCCTGCTGATGCACTTCCAGGCGGTTGATGCAGCGGATCAGGGTGGATTTGCCGGAGCCCGAGGGGCCACAGATGACAATGCGCTCGCCAGCGGCAACCTCCAGATTGATGTCGCGCAGAACATGGTGTTGGCCGTACCACTTGCCAACGCTCTGCATTTCGATGATGGGGGCATTTTGCATGTTTCGTCCTCAGTGAGCCTCACGTTGCTTGGTCTTGGCTTCCAGCGACTTGCTGTAGGTCGACATGGCGTAGCAAAAGAAAAAGTAGATGGCGGCAATAAAGAGATAGGCCTCTACGCCAAAACCACGCCAGGTTGAATCGGACAAGGCTGCCTTGGCGGAGTTGGTCAGGTCAAAAATACCGACGGCAACCACCAGCGAGGTATCTTTGAACAAGCCAATGAAGATGCTGACCAAAGGCGCAATAACGATTTTTAAACTTTGTGGCAGCAGCACTTTGAAGGTGGTGGCCCAGTAACCCAGACCCAGCGATTCGGCGGCCTCTATTTGCCCTTTGGGAATCGCCTGAAGGCCACCTCTTACGGTTTCTGCAATATAGGCGGCAGCAAACAAGATGATGGCAATCTCGGCGCGCAGCAGTTTGTCGAAGGTCGTCCCCTCGGGCAAAAACAGGGGCAGCATGACAGACGACATGAACAAAAGCGTGATCAGTGGTACGCCTCGAATCAGCTCGATATACACCACGCAGATGGCCCGAATGACCGGGAGCTGCGACCTTCTGCCGAGCGCCATGAGAACCCCTAGCGGAAAGCCAACGCCAATGCCGAACGTGGCCATGATGAGCGTCAGCGGCAGCCCGCCCCAGCGGTCCGTCTCCACCTCGCTGAGGCCGAAGTACCCGCCCCGCATGAGCACCCACACCGCGCACAGGCAGAGCACCCATGCTCCTGCCAGCCAGGGTTTCCAAAACCTGCGGATGCCGCTGATGATCAAAATGCCGATCAGCAGTGCGGTGGCTGCCAGTCCTCGCCACTGCTCGTCATAAGGGTAGGTGCCAAAGAGAATGAGCCGGTGTTTTTCGGCAATGAAGGCCCAGCAAGCGCCTCCACTTTGTCGGCACTCTTGCCCGCTCGATGCAGTGAAGTTGGCCTTGAGCAGCGCCCATTGCACCAGGCCGGGCAGGGTGTAAAGCGCCAGCCATACCACCAGCACCGTGGCCAACACGGATGTGGGCGAGGCGAAGACATTTTTTCGCAGCCAGTCCAGAGGGCGTGGTGAAGCAGACGTCGCAGGCGCGGAGACAGAATGTTTTTGCATAGTCTTCTCAACGTCCTACCAGCGCAACACGGCGGTTGTACCAGTTCATGAAGATCGACACCAGAAGGCTGAAAATCAGATAGCTCGACATCAAAATCACGACGCCTTCAATCGCCTGGCCGGTTTGCGTGATGGTGGTGTTCATCACGGCGACGATATCCGGGTAACCAATGGCCACGGCCAGCGAGCTGTTCTTGATCAGGCTCAGGTACTGGTTGGTCATGGGCGGAATCATCACGCGCAAAGCCTGGGGAATGATGACTCGCCGCAGCGTCATGGATTTGGACAGTCCAATCGATTCGGCTGCCTCCCATTGCCCTTTGGGAATGGATTGCACGCCCGAGCGCACGATTTCGCCGATAAACGCTGCGTTGTAAGCCACCAAGCCGAGCATGAGGGCCGTGAACTCGGGCGATAGATTGAGGCCGCCTTGAAAGTTGAAACCGCTCAGTTGCGGTACTTCCAAGCTCAGCGACGCGCCGCCCATCACATAGCCCAATACTGCGCCGCCTAGCAACGTAGCTAGGGCAAACCAGGCCAGCTTTCCGGAAGTCAGTGGCGGCCGGTTGCTGCGCCGCAAGCGGTGCAGGATGACCACGAGCGCGATGAAACCCGCTGCCAGGCCACCAATGGCCCACGGCACCGCAGCGCCTTCCAAGCTGGGCAGTTGCAGGCCTCGGTTGGAGAGAAAAACGCCAGGCAGTGGCTGGTAGGCTTGGCGCGGACCTGGTGCGTTTTCGGTGATCAATGCATACCAGAAGAACAACTGAAGGAGCAGCGGAATGTTCCGAATCAGCTCGATGTAGCCCGAGACAATTTTTTGTACCAGGCGCACCGAGGACAGCCGCAACAAGCCGACAACCAAGCCCAAAACCGTAGACAGCACGATCCCGATGGCTGCCACCCGTAGCGTGTTCACAAAGCCCGCCAAGATCAAGCGGCCGTAGGTGTCGCCGGCGTGGGTGGGAAGCAGGCTTTCGCCGATGAGAAAGCCCGCCTCCTGGTGCAGAAAGGAAAAGCCGGTCGAGATATTGCGGGTCGCCAGGTTGGACATCGTGACTGATACCAGCCAGGCCGCACCGCCAACAATTACCAGCAATGCAATCACTTGATAAGCGATGCTGCGCACCGCCACACTGCCCCACCAAGGCTCTTTGGGCGGGGTGTTCTCGCTAGACGTGTGTGGTTTCATAAGGCCCCTGGCGATGAAGTCTGGACGCCAACCTGCGTGCTCAGCGCAGTGGCAAACCGTACATCAGACCCCCTTGGCGCCACTGTGCGTTTACGCCGCGGGGGAGCTTGACGGGGCTGCCCGCACCAACGTTTCTTTCGTAGCTTTCACCATAGTTGCCCACCTGCTTGATGATGGAGAAAGCCCACTTCTCGTCCAGCCCCATGCTCTTGCCCAGCCCCGGGGTCACGCCCAGAATGCGTTGCACGTTAGGGTTCTGGCTCTTGAGTTGCTCGTCGACATTCTTGGAGGTGATGCCGAACTCCTCGGCCTCCAGCATGGCATTGAGCACGTAGCGCACCACATTCAGCCAGGTGTCATCGCCTTGGCGAACCATGGGGCCGTTGGGCTCCTTGGACAGGTCCTCGGGAAGGATCACAAAGTTCTCCGCATCTCCCAGGGACACCCGCGTGATCGCCAAAGCGGATTTGTCGGTGGTATAGGCGTCGCAACGGCCGGAGGCAAAGGCGCGAACGGCTTCGTCGTACTTGTCAATCACCACGGGTTTGAAGGAAATCTTTTCCGTGCGGAAGTAGTCCGCCAGGTTCAACTCGGTCGTGGTTCCGGGCTGCACACAAATGGTGGCGCCGTTGAGCTCTTTCGCACTTTTCACGCCCAGCGACTTCTTGACCATGATGCCCTGGCTGCCATAAAAATTGACCCCCGCAGCCACCAGACCCAGCGAAAACTCGCGCGTCAAGGTGACGGTGGTGTTGCGGGTCAATACGTCCACTTCGCCCGATTGGAGGGCCGTAAAGCGTTGCTGCGTATTGAGCGGAGTCACCTTGAACTTGCTGGCGTCGCCAAACATGGCTGCGGCGATGCCTCGGCAAATATCAATGTCGATGCCTGTCCAATTGCCTTTGCTGTCCGGGTTGGAAAAGCCGGGAACGCCGGTCGAGACGCCGCACTGCACAAAGCCTTTTTTCTTGACGTTGTCGAAAGTGGCGCCTGCGTGGACAAGCCCTGCAGCCGCTACGAGACCCAGGCCCATGGTGAGTTTGAAAAATCGCATTTTTGTCTCCTTCGCTTGACTGGTGGATTGAACTGCTTAAACGCCTGCTGCATAGCCATCTCGCTGCGGGTCTGCGCCGCCACGGATGACACCATCAAAATGCGTAATGCCATGCACCCCTGCAAAGGCATATGAGTTGTAGCTGCGCCGTACTTCGTAGCCCTGGCGCACCAGCGCCTCTTCGGTGGTGCGCGGAATGCGGTTTGAGATGTCAATCGCATTGCTGGTGGCAACAACGCGCGGAGCGCTGATCGCTTCCTGGATCGGCATGCCCCAATCCAGAATATTGACCAATACCTGGGCCACTGCAGGCCCAATCCACGATGCACCCGGCGCGCCAATCGTCAGCACCGGCCGGTCTTGGTCAAACACCAAAGTGGGTGCCATGGAGGAAATACGCCGCTTGCCCGGCTCGATCGAATTGGGGCGCCCTGGCATGGGGTCGAACTGGCTCATGGCGCCGTTGAGCATGAAGCCCGAGTCCTTCACGATAAAGCCCGAGGGGTTGCCCAGGGTGTGGGTGAACGACACCATCATCCCGTTGGCATCCATTGCTGACACATGCGTCGTATGCTTGGACTCTGCTGCGGTGCGCCGATCCACCGAGGCCTTTTTGCCATGGTGGATATCGTTGGCAATGCCTTGCGTGTAGGCCTGCGAAAGCAGGCGCGCGACCGGGTTGTCCATGAAGTTAGGGTCCCCGATAAAGGCCTCCCGGTCTCTCAAGCCCACCTTCATCGCTTCGAACAGAATGCGTATGTACTCGGGCGAGTTATGGGCCAGCTTTGTCAGCTCGAAATGCTCCAAGATCTTGAGAATCTCCGCCACCAACTGGCCGCCAGCCGGCGGTGGAGGTGTTGCAATGCGCCACCCGCGGTAATCCACACTCATTGGCACCGACTCGGGAACCACCAAAGACGCAAAATCTTGCAGCGAAAGAATGCCGCCCTGGCTGCGCACGTCTGCCACGATACGCTTGGCCAAATCACCGAAATAGAACGAATCTGCGCCTTCGGCGGCCAACTGGCGCAGGGTTCGTGCCAGATCGGGGTTGCGCACCATGGCCCCCGGTTTCTTGTAGCTGCCGTCTTCCTCGAGATAGATTCTTCGCCCGTCTTCGGTCAGGCCCAGCTTCTCGCCGTAGTTCATGCGCCCGTACTTGCGCTCGTTCTGGGTAAACACCGTATAGACATGGGGCCGGATCATCCAGCCCGACTCCGCCTGCACGATGGCTTCCGAAAACAGCTCCGACCAGTTCAGCCGGCCAAACCGCTGGTGGGCATTGGAGAGCAGGCGAAGAATGGGTGGGGCCGTCACGGCCATGGCTCCGGCTTCGTTCACAAAGCCTTGCAAACGGTGACCAAACCCATCGGTCGTGTCGCCCAGGTAGATGCCTTCCCACTGATCTGCCCGGCTCTCCAGAGGGCAAGCGCCAAAACCTTCATACACGAGATGGGCACCCGAGGCGGGGTCGAAAATCTGCATCACACCAAACCCGCCAATGCCGCACATCAGTGGGTCCACCACCCCTTGGGTCAAGGCACAGGCAATGGTGGCATCCAGCGCATTTCCGCCTGCGCGCAGCACATCTGCGCCAGCCGCTACCGCCTCAGGCTGTGGCGCAACCACCATGGCGTGTGGTTCAGGAACTCTGTAAACGGGTTTGCGTGAGCTGGTCATAGTCATACTTCAGAAAAGAGAGGCATCCGCATATCGCCACTTTTTGTGGGAGCGGGTGTCATACCCATGGCACCCCGCGCATGTGATGGCATTCAAAACCTAGTTCGTTTATGAATAGATTGGTTCTATGGTCTCAATACCGAATTTGTTATGCCCGTACATGGCAGCACCAGCGCAACAAATCGGTTATTCCGGCCTCCATGCAGACAGCGGGACTGCTACCACGAGACAGATTCTGCGGATGGCAATGCATCAGAGCAAATAAATAATTTGGCTGGAGGCATAAGCAGTTTTGCATGGGCTGGGAGCGCCACTACAAGCAGGGTTGGCCCATGCGAAAGCACTTATGGGAGCAAAGAATTTGGGCATTTGCCTGCTCTGCAGGGCGTGGCCAGAATCGGGCCATGTACTCTTCCGATACCCTTTCAGCCCTGTCCCAACTGGTGCCCGCGCTGGCAGGCCGGCACACGGCAGAAAATGCCTTCAAATCGATCGAGACGGCATTGGCCCGCACGGTAGGGCACCGTTTGTTTACCGTTCTCATCATTGACGAAGCGCGCATGCTGGACCGCAGAATCTACAGCAGCGACCCCCTCAACTACCCCTGTGGCGGCACCAAACCGCTGTATGTGGACAACGACTTCTATCGCACTGTCGTCACCGCTGGTCTCTCACGCTACTGCCGTGACAAAGAAGAATGCCGGCGTGCCTTCTTTGACTACGATGTGATTGAGGCCTTGGGCTGCGAATCGGCAGTTAACGTCCCGGTTCGGTGGAATGGCGTCACCCTGGGTTCGCTGAACCTGCTGCACAAGGCGGGCTGGTATCACGAGGACATGGCAGACGATCTGGCGCTGTTCGCCACCATGGCAGTTCCGCTGTACAAGCAAGAGCTGCTGGCAATGCAAAATAGCCCAGCCGAGTTTGGCTCGTCTTTGACTGGGCAATGATCAACCTGCATAGAGCAGCCTTGCGCAGGCCAGAGCGGCGGCAATCGCAAAGGCTGGGAGCTGTGGGCGCATAGTCCAGCCAATCTAACACTGTTGGTAATTGCTATATTTTCAATAGCTTCTGGAGCACTCTGCTCGAACACGGCGGGCCGCATGCCGTTGGCAAGACGACAACGGGAACCAGTTCCTGGTGCGCTCCTATGAGAGCCAAAGAATCGCGCACTACTACCAGCAGATCTACGAAGCGCGAGGACACAAGCAGCGTTATTGGGTAGAGGCTAGTGCAGAGCCTTGATCGCTGACCTGAACCTGCTTGTCATCAAAAAACAAAGCGCATGGGCCCGTAGCACAGCTTTCATGCCAATCGCAAACCCCACAACACATCCAGCACATGCTGTGTGGAGCGCTCTATATGCCCCGTACGGTGCGCAATGCCGAGGCGTCGCCACAATGCCGGGCGCAGTGGCCGCATGACGATGCGGTCGTCGCTTGATGGCGAAGCAGTCTCATGCGGCAACAGCGTTGCGCCATAGCCGGCCGCGACCAGGCTCTTGATCGCGTCGTTGTAATTGAGTTGGATGCGCGGCACCGGCTGGTGGCCGCCAGCGGCGAACCACTCTTCTGTCTGGCGGGAAAGGCTTGTGGTTGCGTCGTTGAGGATCAGCGGTTGGGCTGCAAGCCAGTCGGGCGTAACGCGGGCCGGGCTGCGCCAATGCGCAGGCACAAAGGCCATGACCGGGTCGCGTCGCCAGGGCTTGATCACGAGCCCGGCCACCGGAGGCTGGGGCAAGGCGACTATGCCGATTTCCAAGGAACCATCTGCCAGCCGTGACAGCGTTTCTTGCGAAGTCAGCACGGCAATCTGGATATCGATGCCAGGACGGTTTTGGCGCAGCACTTCCAGCGCCTGCGGCAACAGGTGTGCAATCACGCCGGTCGAAGCACCGAGCCGCGCACGGCCTTCAAGGCCTTGAACCTGGCGTTGAATATCGTCCAACGCCTGCTCCGCATCTTCCAGCAAGCGGCGTGCGCGCTCCACCAGCACCTCGCCAATGGGCGATGGTTTGATGTGGCCGCGCTTGCGCGACAGCAGTGGTGCACCTATACGTTCTTCAAGCTCAGCAATATGCAGGCTGACCGTTGGCGGGGCCAGGTGCAGTCTGCGCGCAGCTTCAACAAATGAACCCCGGTCGGCAATGGCGACCAAGGTCCGCAAACGGTCCAGGCTGATCTCTCGCATGCCTATATCCAAATGAAGAAAAACTGAATTTTAGCGTTGCGAAATTCAACTTTCAATATTTTGGAGTTCCTAGGAACATCGAGGTTCTTCTCACGGGCCATGGCCCACAGCCACGGGAGTATTCCGCATATGAGCGTACCCATTGTTTTTATCGACGGCGACCAAGGCACCACTGGTTTGCAGATTCACGAGCGCTTGCGCAACCGGGCCGACATCCGTCTGCTCAAGCTCGCTGCAGCAGACCGCAAAGATTCGCAGCTACGTGCGCAAGCCATTAACGCTTGCGACATTGCCATTCTCTGTTTGCCCGATGCTGCGGCACGCGAAGCGGTTGCCGCCATTGTCAACCCGGCCGTCAGGGTGATAGACGCCAGCTCCGCACACCGGACCCATCCGGACTGGACTTACGGCTTCCCCGAAATGGCGCCAGGGCAGGCCGAACGCATTGCGAAGGCGCGCCGCGTCACCAACCCCGGCTGCTACCCGACCGGTGCAACAGGCTTGCTGCATCCGCTGGTGCAGGCCGGACTCATTCCGGCCGACTATCCGGTCAGCATTCATGCGGTGTCCGGCTATTCCGGACGAGGGCGCGCAGGCGTTGAGGAGCACGAAGGGGCAGGCGCCACCAGCGCACCTGCCTTCCAGGTCTACGGCCTGGCACTTGCGCACAAGCACGCGCCAGAGATTCAGCAGCAGGCAGGGCTCGCGCAGCGCCCCATCTTCGTCCCTGCATACGGTGCATTCCGCCAGGGTATCGTGCTGACAATACCGCTTGCGTTGCGGGTGCTGGCGCCCGGTGTAGACGGCGCTGCTCTGCACGCCTGCCTCGTGCGCCACTATGCAGAGGCAAAGCATGTACGCGTCTTGCCAATGCAGGAGGCCAAAGCCCTGGAGCACCTGGACCCACAGGCGCTGAACGGCACGAACGACATGCATCTGAGTGTTTTCTACAACGAGGAACACGGCCAGGTTCTGCTGTCTGCGGTATTTGACAATCTTGGCAAAGGCGCATCCGGTGCAGCGGTGCAGAACCTGGAGCTGATGCTTGCGCATTAGCGCCAGCGTAGCCCTTGGTGGATAACGGGGCTGGCCTCAGACTGTGGACTGAATCTTGCGCGACGCATCGGCCATCGCCGGCTACGTCAACGGCGCCAACGGCCGCCGCTGGGTAGTGGTTGCCATGGCCAACAGCGACAACGCGCCTGCAGAGCGCCCTGCTTGGGATGCGCTGATTGACTGGGTGGCAGGGCAGTAGGGCTTGGGTAGTTGCTGGCGCTTATTGGGGATGCTGGCAGGCCGTTGACTAATCAGATGCTTGACGCTTTGGTGCGGAGAAGGCGGGTTGATGGCTTGGGTTTGTGTGTCTGCCCCTGCCGCTTTAACGATCTGCCTCTTGGCTGATTGCTCTAAGAACGCTTACTGGGTCTCGAACATACGCAATGGCCCGCGAGCGCTGTAGTGCTGCCTCAATCGCAGCAGTGCTTGAATCCACGACCCTCCAGAACTCAATAGAGAAGAGGTCGGCGTTCAAGGTTTTGCATAGATCGCAAAGTTCGTTTGCGAATTCTGTGATGTTGACACGAGCATCCAATCGGGCACTGATTTCAGCGCTGAAATCGGAGTCCAGAACAACATCTATTCTGTTTCCTTTGTCCGATCCATAAACGAGCCAGTCGGGAAGCACTTCATACGGATCTCCGAAGCGTTCATGTAGCCAGGCTTGAGCCGTCTTGACCTCACGGTCCATGAATGTGGGCGCGTCATATCCCTCTGGGCCACGCGTTGGCAACGGTGAACCGTGAGGCAGGAGCGCCAGATCGAATTGCCAAGTGGCCATCAGTGAACTCCTATGGATGCGACTTGGGGAGGACTCAAGACATTTCAGATTTTCATTTCGTATGCTTAACTGTAACTGTCTTCTATGGTCCGACCCTAGGCAGTCTGCTCTTCTATCTGCAGCTATGCAAGACGGCACACTAGCATTGCAATATCTGTGCTGTTATGGGAAGGGCGTCTGCTTTCCTTTGCTGTCATTCGTGCCTCATCGGCTGATCGCCTCGATCGGCGATGGCTCCGTAGCAGTCTTCCTGAGCAAACGTCCCAATGCAGTCGGCAAGAATGACTCTGTTACATTTCTAGAAAGTTAGTCCTCGGCCTCCGTGAGCAATGGTGTTAAGCATGTTCCCTTCTAGATCCATCGCAACGATGCTTTATCCTTCTCCACCAGGCGTTCCTACGGCACGCTGGTTACCGCAGAAATTAGGTTTCATGAGATAAAAATGACCAGCATATTCCTTAGCCACAATTCCCAAGACAAGCCATTCGTTCGTCGGCTGGCCCGCGACCTTGACGTGCATGGAGTCAAGTGTTGGATTGATGAAGCAGAAATCAAAGTTGGAGACTCACTCATTGAGAAGATTCGTCAAGGACTCGACTCAATGAGCTATGTGGCCGTCGTTCTTTCTCCCGACTCCGTTAACTCAGCGTGGGTTCAAAAAGAGATAGACGTCGCTATGAACCAAGAGATCCTTGGTAAGCAGGTCAAGGTTCTTCCTCTTCTATACCGAAAGTGCGAGCTACCGGGATTTCTTCTCGGAAAGAAGTATGCTGACTTTACTAATGATGAAAGTTATGAAGTCGCACTTGAGGACTTCGTGCGAAGTATCGGGGTAGTCTTTCGCCGAAGCGTACTTAGACGTCCCGAGCAAGGCCAGCACATCGGGCGAGCGCTAGACAAGGCTTGGGCGAGCGGCCTGCCTGTTTTGTCCAGCCCATTTCACAGACCATTCCAATACATCGGATTGACAATTGATGCCGCTGCAAAGGCCGTTGGAGGTATTCCGAACGAAGTAGGGAACATCATCCTTGAGAGTGAAGAATGCCGGTTGGTTCTCGAGGCGGAAGGAAATTTCATCAACTATGTTGATATAGAACTCAAACGAACTGCGCCTCATCAGCAGTCAGAAGAGTTTGACTCGGAGATCATTCTTGGGGCGCTTAGCATCAATCCGGCCGAGTTGGAGTTGGTCAAAAAAGCTGTCCACTACCATCATTACAGTGACCATAGGCGAAAGCTCAAGGTGAGCGTTTCGTGTCTCTATGACGGTGCCCCTTTAAGTGTCGGTTTTGGCGGCAAGTACTACGGAATGTAAGGCCGCCGGCGTAAAAAAATAAACTAACCATTCTGTTGATGAGACGCCTTGCCGGCAGGCTTCGCTAATGTCAAACGTTGATTAACTGCTTGTCTTGTGGTGATCGGTGGCTTTGGCCGATAGCAGCCACCAAACAAGCCACCTATGGCCATCTACTCGGTCCGCCCACCAGCGCCTCCAACGCCCATGCCATAATCCGCCCAGCCCCCGTAAAGGGGCTGGTGCGTAAGAACACCAAAAAGCAAGCGGTGTAGCCTCCTCGACAGCGAGGCGTTTCACTCAGGAGCAAGGAACCATGAAACCAATGGACCTCCCCCACCGCAGCGCGAGCCACGCGCACTGTCACCATCTCTCGCAGAAAACGGGAGGTGCGCAATGACCGAAGCTTTCCGCGATGATCCCCAGCCGTTCGATTTGCATGCGGCGGCCCACGCCAATACGGTGGCTGGTTTTAACTACTCTCTGCGGCTGCAACACCACCAGGCGGCCAGCTTGGCCCGCAGCCTGCGCGGTATAGAAGCGGCCGCCCGCGTGCTGGTGGCAGAGACTGGCGAGGATTACAGCGACACCGCCCTGGTTTTGGGCGGCTACCTGCGCAGCGGCTTGATAGAAGCCATAGTGACCATGGCCGCCAATGCGGGCGAGTTGCTCGATATGGTGAACGACCAAGCCCAAGCCGCACACAAAGACAAAGCGGCGCAGCCAGCACGCTAAGCCAAGGCCTTAGCGCCTCAACCATCAAAACAGAGCCCGCCGGTGTGTTGCATCGGGTGGGTTCTGTGTTTTTATTGGGCTTGGTTTTGGATTGCATGGGTGCAATCCGCCTGGCGCTGCAAACTTATCCACAAGCATCGCACGCCTTGCTGCACTCTCAGCATTCCACCTTCGAAAACTCCAACGCCAAGTGGTCGATCAAGGCACGCACGGCGGGCAGCATGCCGCGGCGGCTGGGGAATACGGCGTGTATGGCGTCTTCGGCCGGGCTCCATTCGGGCAGCACTTTCACCAGCGTGCCATTGGCGATTTGCTCGTGGATCATGATCATCGGCAGCTTCACCACGCCCAGGCCCGCCAGCGCGGCGCTGCGCAGCGCCACCATGTCGGTGGTGATGAGGCGCGGCTGGTGCGGCACGCTCACGGGCGGCAGCTCGCTGTGCTGCAGTTGCCAGAGAAATTGTTGCTCGGGCGAGCCCAGCCACAGGCTCGGCCAGCCGGCCAGATCCTGCGGTGAGCGCGGCAGGTTTTGGCGCGCCAGCAAGATGGGGCTGGCCACCAGATGCTGTTTGTGTACCGAGAGCATGCGTACCGACAGGTCGCTGTCTTCCAACGGCAGCGTGCGCACGCGGATGGCCAGGTCCATGCCTTCGCCGATCACGTCGACACGGCGGTTGGTGGCGTCGAGCTGCACGGTCACTTCGGGGTAGCGCAGCATGTATGTGGTGAGCATTTGCTCGACCAGCTCGTGCAGCAAGGTGATGGGGCAAGACAGGCGCACCACGCCGCGTGGCTCGGTTTGCACGGCCTCGATGCTGCGCTGCGCGGCGTCGGCCTCTACCAGCATGGCTTTGCAGTGCTGGTAGTAGGTTTGGCCCAGTTCGGTGACGGCAAATTTGCGCGTGGAGCGCAGCAACAGGCGCACGCCCAGGCGCTCTTCGAGCAAGGCCAGGCGGCGGCTGAGCTTGGATTTGGGCATGCCCAGGGCGCGGCCAGCGGGCGCAAAGCCGCCGTGGTCTACCACCTGGACAAAGTAATACAGATCGTTGAGGTCTTGGTGCTGCATGGGGGTGTGAGCGGTTTATCGTTCATTAAATAGAACGAATCGAGCAAATTATGCGCTCTTCTGCTGGCAGTGTTCCATACCCATAATTCTTGCTCGGCCCGGCGCGTTGTTTGCACCGGCCAGACAAGGAAACACGATGAAGAAGATTCTGCAGGTTCAAGACGCACCGCGCCAGCACTGGGTGGGCGACGGCTTTCCCGTGCGCTCGCTGTTTTCTTACCAAAGCCACGGCAAGGCGTTGAGCCCATTTTTGCTGCTCGATTTTGCCGGCCCTACGCAGTTTGAGCCTGCCGCTCAGCCGCGTGGCGTGGGCACGCACCCGCACCGGGGTTTTGAGACAGTGACCATCGTGTACGACGGCGAGGTGGCGCACCGCGATTCCACCGGCCAGGGCGGCGTGATTGGCGCTGGCGATGTGCAGTGGATGACGGCGGGCGCCGGCATTTTGCACGAGGAGTTCCATTCGCCTGCCTTTACCGAGCAGGGCGGCAAACTGCGCATGCTGCAGCTGTGGGTGAACCTGCCAGCCAAGGACAAGAGCGCGCCTGCGGGCTACCAGGCCATTAGCAACGCACAGATCCCGGCCGTGGCTTTGCCCGGCGGCGGCCTGGTGCGGGTGATTGCGGGCGAGTTTGACGGTAACCGTGGCCCGACCGTTCGCGGCCCGGCCAACACATTCACACCCATGAACGTGTGGGATGTGCGCCTGAGCGCTGGCGAGAGCGTGACGCTGGATTTGCCCGAGGGCTGGAGCACGGCACTGGCCATGGTGCATGGCACGGCCTTGGTGAACGGCGAACATGTGGCCCGCGAGGCGCAGTTGGTGGTGACCGAGCAGGCGGGTACGTCGATCACCGTCGAGGCCAACGGCGAGGTGGCGTTTTTGCTGATGAGCGGCGAGCCGATTGACGAGCCGATCGTGGGCTATGGCCCGTTTGTGATGAACAGCCAGCAGGAGATCGTGCAAGCAGTGAACGATTTCAACAGCGGCAAGTTCGGCTCCATGCAGGCCTGATGTTGGCGGGCACAAAGCCGCGATGAGGTGCTGGTGCTGGTGCTGGTGCTGCTACGCAGCGTAGACGCCACTGGCTTTAGCGTGGGCGCCATGAAAAACGGACACCTAGGTGTCCGTTTTGCTGTGTGCTCGGTGAGCTGGGCTTACCAGTTGGCTTCCATGCGGTCCTGGATCCAGGTGCCGAGCTGGCGGTGCGCCTCGGGCGTGTAGCTGATCTTGTCGGCAAACAGGTATTGCTTGATTTTCTCGTTGGTGACCAGCGTGGCGTCGGTGCACAGCGAGGAGTTCACCTGGTTGGCGCCGATGTTCATGCCATTGCTGGCGTCCACGCTGTTGCACAGCGTTTCTTTGGCGTTGGTGAAGCTGTAGTTGCTGGGGTCGCCGGTGAGGCGGTTGAAGTAGTACTGCACGTCGGCGTACAGCACTTGGCGGCCGTCCATGGCGTTGACCTTCAGCAGCAGGGCATTGTTGAAGGCGGTGGTGGCGTCTTCGAGCAGCTTGCTGGGCTTGGGATCGGCGCCTTCCTGGGCTTCGTCCAGATCCTTGGCCCACAGCGTACGGCCCAGGTTTTGCGAGCCGATGACCATGATGCGCGGGGCGCCTGCCTTGTTCAGGCGAATCACCTGGTCGCCCATCAGCGAGCCGGCGGTAGCCATGTCGGCCAGGTAGGCGTCCTTGGTCTTGGTGCCGGCGGCGTATTCGTTGTAGCCGGCGATGATGTCGCTCATGCCGCCGCTCATCAGCACAAACTGCTTGCTGCCGAAGCTGGGGTTGGCGGCCAGGAAGCTGTCGATCTGCGCGGTGATCGAGGGCGCGTTGGTGACGCCTGTGGCATCGGCCTGCGCCACGCGGGCATTGCCTTGGGCGTAGGCGGTGCCGCCTTGCTTGGCGGGCGCCAGCGTCAGGTCGTATTGGTTAGCCACTTCCAGCGTCCAGTTGTTGATCGCGGTGGTCGTGGTGGTGACCGAGTAGGGGCGGCCATTGGGGTTTTGTCCCAGGTCGCTGAGCGCATCGCCAAAGGTCACGAGGCTGTCGGGCTTGACCGAGTTGGCGACGGAGCTTGAGCCACAGGCCGCCAGCAAAGCTACCGAGGCCGCAGCCACAGAGCTCAACACGGTACGGCGCATCCAGTTTGCTGCCATGAAGGTTCTCCAATTAGTAGTGCGTAGTGTAGCGAGGCTCACAGACGCGTCCAAACAATGCAGGTAAAGAGAGGTAAAACGGAAAACGGCCCACGCGCGCTCAGGCCGCTGCGGCCCGCTGCAGGCGGTCGGCCACGCCTTCCCAGTCGGCGCTCTCGGGCGGCGTTTCTATCCAGATCAGTTGCGCGCCCCAGGTGTCGAAGTTGCGCAGCATGCCAAACAGCTCGTGGGCGGCCGCCAGTGGCGTGTCGGGCATGCGGCGCAGCAGCAGCTTGGCGCTGCCGGCCTTGAGCGGGCTGCGGTGGTAGATGGCGATGTTTTTGCCGTCGGCGCCCAGAATGTCGAGCGCCGATTGCAGCTGCTTGGCGTTCATCAAGCGCACCTTGGCGTTGGGCGCGTAGTGCGCCAGCAGCGTGCCTGAGGCGCGCGGCGTGTGCTCGGGCAGCTCTTCTTTTGAGAGCGCTCGCAGGCCGCAAGCGCGCTCGATATCGTCGCGCGAGACAGCGCCGGGGCGCAGCAGCACGGGCACGCCACGGGTGCAGTCGACAATGGTCGATTCAATGCCTACTTCGCAAGCGCCGCCATCTAGCACCAGCAGATCGTCGCCAAACTCGCTGGCCACATGCTGCGCCGTAGTGGGGCTGACGCGGCCAAACTTGTTGGCGCTGGGCGCCGAGACACCCCAGACGGGCGGGCTCAGCTGCTGGCAGGCCTGCAACACGGCATGCGCCACCGGGTGCGATGGGCAACGCAGGCCCACGCTGTCTTGCCCGCCGGTCGATGCCTCGGCGGCACCGGGCAGGCGCGGCAGAATCAGCGTGAGCGGGCCGGGCCAGAAAGCGTCGATCAGTTGCTGGGCAAACAGCGGCACTTCCTTGGCGTAGCGCGTGATGGCGGCCGCGTTGGCCACGTGCACGATCAGCGGATGGTTGGCGGGCCGGCCCTTGGCGCTGAAGATCTGTGCCACGGCGGCGTCGTTGTCGCTGTCGGCTGCCAGGCCGTAGACCGTTTCGGTCGGCAGGCCGAGCAGCTGGCCGGCTTGCAATGCCTGGGCGGCGGCCTGGACCGAGGTGTCCAGCTGTCCATCCAAAATCACGTCAGTTCCTTAAAACGCTTCGATGCCCAGAATGGCGGCCGCTTTCAAAGCGGTCTCGCGTGCCTGCTCGGGCGTGGCGGCGGTGATGTTGAGGTGGCCCATTTTGCGGGCGCGTTTGGCATCGACCTTGCCGTACAGGTGCAGGTGGGCGCCGGGTAGAGCCAGCACCTGGTCCCAGGCGGGCGTTTGCGCGACATCGCCGTTCTTGAACCACAGATCGCCCAGCAGGTTGAGCATGATGGTGGCGCTGTGCTGGCGCGGCTGCACCAGCGGCAGGTTGGTCATGCAGCGCACTTGCAGCTCGAACTGCGACACATCCAGCGCGTTCTGGCTGTAGTGGCCGCTGTTGTGCGGGCGCGGAGCGATTTCGTTGACCACGAGCTGGCCGTTGTCGAGCACAAAGAACTCGACGCAGAGCACGCCCACGTAGTCCAAACCGATTGCTACAGATTTTGCAGCAGCAATGGCTTGCTCGGCTTGCGCAGCGGGCACGTTGCCAGCGTAGACCTCGGTGACCGCCAGAATGCCTTCGCGGTGCAGGTTGCGCTGCACGGGCAGGTTGACGATGTCGCCATTGCGGCCACGGGCCACGATGACCGAGCATTCGTGCGCCAGCGGCAGCATTTTCTCGAGCACGCAGGCCACGTGTTGGAGCTCGTCCCAGGCGGCGACCAGCTCGGCGCGGGTTTTGACGCGGATCTGGCCCTTGCCGTCGTAACCCATGCGGGCGGTTTTCAAGATGCCAGGCAGCAGCGCGTCGTTGACGGCGGCCAGTTGCTCGGCCGTCTCGATCACCGCATAAGGTGCGCAGGGCACGCCACACTTCACGAAGTGGGCTTTTTCAGCAGCGCGGTCTTGTGCAATGGCCACGGCAGAGCCGGCGGGCGACACAGGCAGGCTTTGTGCCAGTTGGTTGAGCGCGCCAGCGGGCACGTTCTCGAATTCGGTGGTGACGGCCGCGCACAGTTTGGCCAGCTCGGCCAGGCCTTGCGGGTCTTCGTAGCCGGTGCGGATGTGGTGGTGGCTCACCAGGCCGGCGGGGCTGGTTTCGTCTTTGTCCAGCACGGCGGTGAAGTAGCCCATGGCTTGCGCGGCATGCACGAACATGCGGCCGAGCTGGCCGCCGCCCAGCACGCCCAGCGTGGCGCCGGGCAGGATCACTTGGTTATTGGCGGCGCTCATTCGTTCACCGGCAAGGTCATGTTGCGGGCGGCTTCGGTCTGCTCGGCGCGGAAGGCTTCGAGTTTGGCACGCAGCGCGGCGTCTTGGTTGGCGAGCAAGGCCACGGCAAACAGCGCAGCATTGGCAGCACCAGCGTTGCCGATGGCAAAGGTGGCCACCGGAATGCCCTTGGGCATTTGCACGATGGAGTGCAGCGAATCCACGCCTTGCAGGTGGCGGCTGGCCACGGGCACGCCGAGCACTGGCACGGTGGTTTTAGCGGCTATCATGCCCGGCAGATGGGCGGCGCCGCCGGCACCGGCGATGATGGCCTGGATTCCGCGCTCGGCTGCGCTCTCCGCAAAGCGGAACATGTCGTCGGGCATGCGGTGTGCGGAGACTACCTTGGCCTCAAAGGCGATACCGAATTGCTGGAGAATGGCAACTGCGTGCTGCATGGTCTCCCAGTCGCTGCTGGAGCCCATGACCACGCCTACTTGGATGGGTGTCATAGTGTGCGTTGGCGGATAGCCTTGGGCAAGATTGCCGGCCCCGCGCCAGGATGGAACCCGCCATTTTACTTTTTGCAGTGAAGCTGCCTGTTCAACACGGATTTATAGCGACATGATCGACGTCACCATTCAGAGTTTTGAAGCCGAAGTCATTGCGGCCTCGATGGCAGTGCCAGTGCTGGTGGATTTCTGGGCACCCTGGTGCGGCCCTTGCAAAACCCTGGGCCCGATTCTGGAAAAGCTCGAAGTCGAGTACGCCGGCCGCTTCAAGCTGGTCAAGATCGATTCCGACCAGGAGCAGCAGCTCGCCGGCATGTTCGGCATTCGCTCCATTCCCACCTGCGTGCTGATGATCGGCGGCAAGCCGGTGGACGGTTTCATGGGCGCCCAGCCCGAGGGCAAGCTGCGCGAGTTTCTCGACAAGCACGTGCCTTCTGAAGGCGCTTTGGCAGCCGAGGCTGGCGCAGACGAGGCGCAGCAACTGCTCGACAGCGGCGATGTGCAAGCGGCCCTGCAAATGCTGCAAGAAGCACTGGCCGCCGACCCGAGCAACGACGACGCCCGCTTTGACTATGTGCGCCTGCTGATCCAGACCGGCGCGCTCGACGAGGCCGAAGCCCAGCTCGAAGAGCCGCTCAAGCGCATTCAGCACCCGCTGCGCTTTGAGGCGCTCAAGGCATGGGCGCAAGCCATTCGCTTTGTGCACGAGGACGACCGTGGCGACTGGCCGCTGGAAAAGTTCGACGAGCTGATCGCCGCCAACAAGCGCGATTTCGACACTCGCTTTGCCAAGGCGCGTGCGCTGATGGCCGAAGGCCAGTGGCTGGCCAGCCTCGATGAGCTGCTCGAAATCATCATGCGCGACAAAACCTGGAACGACCAGGCCGCTCGCAAGCTCTACATCGCCATTTTGGAGCTGCTGACCCCGCCCAAGCCCAAGGATGACGGCGCTGTGCCCGGCAAAACCGCTGGCGGCATCGAGCTCACGGGTAAAGCCGGCAAGCAGGAAGACGAGCTCACCGCCACGCTCAACAGCTACCGCCGCCGCCTGAGTATGGCGCTGAACTGAGGCGCATTGGCAGCGCGTTGACCGCCTTTTGCGTGCCAAAGCCAGCAAAAAAGCCGGCCTTGGCCCTACACCCGGTTGCAACTGTGCCAGCGGGGGTTAGTGGTTTGCACCTATACTGATAGCAGCAAAGCGGTAATGGGCGCGCAACTGTGCCCGTTTGGGGCGCGGCCAAGCCAGCAGCAGGTGGTGCCAGCGCCTTGGCGCATGGGGCGTGCCGCCATTGCAGGAGAATCAACACCATGGGACTGTGGCAAAAACTGTTCGGCTGGCTGAACCCCTCGGCGCCAACGGCCAACCACGCGGACAATGCAGCCAGCCCAGGCCCGGCAACCCCGGTCGAGCCCGGCTTTGCCGCCGCACACGAACCCGCTTTTGATCCCCAGGCCAGCCTGGATAGCCCGGCCGCCATTCCCGGCGCGCCCGTTGCCCCGCACCTGGACGGGCCAGCCGCGGAAGCTGGCGCCGGCGACCACAACCCGCAACCCGATCTGTTTGAAGCCGCCGCGCAGGCAGAGGCGGCGCGTATTGCCGCGTTGCCCGCCGTTATCAACGACCCGGCCTTGCGCGACGCGCTTTCGGTCTACGCCGGCATGGCCTGGGACAGGCAGATCGACTTTGCTGAAAAAGTAGGCGATCGCGCCTGGTCGGCCGACACCAGCCAGGGCCTGATCCAGTTTGGCGACGACTTGCGCTTTCGCATGCAGGTGCTGGGCTCGTATTCTTTCCAATCGGGCACCTGGCAATGGATCTGGGCCAACACCCAGGCCGAGGTGCAGCCGGCATTTACCGAAGTGGCGCGCCAACTTTTGGGTTTTGGCAATGCGCAGCAACTGGCCTTGTTCACCCAGCCGCGCTCCGAGCTGCGCGAGCAAGATCTGCATGCCATCGGCCTGATCGCCGCCGGTGCCGACGAAAGCGCCGGTTACTACCTGGGCAATTATGGTGACGGCATTTTGCTGGCACTGATCGACCCGGCCCAAGGCCTGCCGCATGCCGCCAACAGCAAGCCCGAGCGCGTGCTGAGCGTGGTGCCGCAGCTGATCAGCGAGTTCGAGCTGAACCACCGCCTGTTGCTGCAGCACTACCTGCCCGCGAAGGGCTTTGCGCTGGAAGAGGGTGCGGCGCAAATCACTGCCACACGCGGCGCCAGCAGCATTGCTGCCAAGTTCGACGAGCAAGGCCGATTGAGCGGGCTGACGGGCAATATGAAGTGAAGCCCTGACCGGGAAGCAAACTTGCAAACGCTGCTGGCGTGCGTCTCGCGCCGCAGCCCTAAAACAGCAAAACCTGCAGTGCGCCAGCCCTGCAGGTTTTTTTGATGATTGGGCTCAGGCGTGTGCACCGTTAAAAGCGAAAATCCAGCGACTTGCTGCCTTTGCTAACCTCGACCGATTGGCTTTTCTCGCGCCCGTCCTTGGTGGTGGCTTTGACGGTGTAACGTCCTTCGGGGAGCTTGAGCAGGCAGACCGGGCCGCCGGCGGTAAAACTGGCCTCGCTGGCGCCTGTCAGTTGCACGCTGATGTCGGCCTGGTAGTCGCCCCCGGCTGCGGCAAACAGCAGGGCGAGCGGGTAATCCTTCATGGCCGAGCGCATGGCCTGGGATTCGTCCACGCCAATGCCGCCGCAGCGGTATTGCACGCTGCCGGCAGTTTGCAGCTCGGGTGTTTGTGCCATGGCGCCAGCGCCAGCGAGGCTGCAGCCCAGTGCCAAGGCGCGCAAAGTGGTGCTGAATGCGGTGTTGCAGAGGTTCATCGGTATGGTCCTGGTTGTTTTGGCTGCCGCTTCGCACAGCCAGCCAAGTGCCATGGTGCACCGCTGGGCACGGCTTGCCTGTCAGCCAAACCAGACAAAGGGCCGCGTGCTGGCCGTTGGCCTGAAGCGAAGCGCTTGGCGTTGTTGTCCGACAGCCTGTGCAGGGCTCGCGCCTACACCGAGCCCGGGTGCAGCGCATAGGCTGGACCTTGCGCGGGCGGGCAGTGCCCGCAGCGCCAAACCAGACACATGCATCTGCACAACGACGAAGGAGGCCCGATGGCAGCTACCCGCACTGCTGCAAAGCGCAGCACAGCCACCCCGGCGCGCAAGACGAGCGCCAAAAAGACGATTGCTAAAAAGGCGACTGTCAAAAAAACGAGCACCGGCAAAGCAGCCACGGCCAAAGCCGCTGCAGTGGCCAAAGCCAAGGCCGTAGCGCCCGGTTTAGCGGTGCGCATGGGCAGCACGCCAAGCACCAAGTTTCGCGGCAACCCCGATATTTTTGGCCGCCTGGTCGAAGACCACGACCGCCACCGCGCCTTGCTTGCCATGGTTACGCAAACGCAGGGCGCCTCGCCCGAGCGCAAGCGCTTGTTCAAGGAGCTGGTGCACGAGATCAAGGGCCACGCGGCCGCGGAGGAGCAGGCACTGTGGTCCAGCGTCATGCGCAACCCCCAAACCACGGAAGATGCGCGCCATGCCGTGGGCGAGCACAAGGAAATGGACAAGCTGCTGGCAGACTTGGCCGCGCGTGATATGGCCTCCAGCGGCTGGCTGCGCCACTTTGACAAGCTGCGCGAAGAATACCTGCACCACATTGCTGAAGAGGAGCAAGAGCAGTTCATCGCCGCCGAAAAGCATTTGAGTGCGAGCGATCTGCGCTATATGCGCCAGGTTTTCAACCGCCGCAAAGCCGAGGAAAAGGCCGCTGCCAAGGTGGTGAAGAAGATTCGGCGCTGATCGGACGCGGCGCGGATCAGGCTGGCTCTGGCGCGCCAGCCTCGGGCGTTAGAACGTGTTTACGATCTCTACGCAGTCGCGGCGCGAGGAGATCGTAAACACGTTCTTAAAAGCGCTCCAGCTCGGAGTGCTTGAGCAGGCCGCCGCGCACCAGCATCTTGCCGTATTCGGCGCAGCGGTTGAGCGTGGGAATGACCTTGCCAGGGTTGAGCAGGCCTTGCGGATCGAAAGCCGCTTTGAGCGCCAGCATCTGCGCGTTTTCTTCGGCCGAGAACTGCACGCACATGCTGTTGAGCTTTTCCACACCCACGCCATGCTCGCCGGTGACGGTGCCGCCCATGGCGACGCTGGTTTCCAGAATGTCGGCGCCGAATTTTTCGCAGCGCTGCAGCTGGTCGGGGTCGTTCGCATCGAACAGGATCAGCGGGTGCAGATTGCCGTCGCCGGCGTGGAAAACGTTGGCACAGCGCAGCTGGTATTTTTGCTCCATCTGCTGGATGGCCAGCAAGATGTCGGCCAGGCGTTTGCGCGGAATGGTCGAATCCATGCACATGTAATCGGGGCTGATGCGGCCGCTGGCGGGGAAGGCGTTTTTGCGCCCGCTCCAAAAGCGCAGGCGCTCTTCTTCGCTCTCGCTCACGCTGATGGCGGTGGCGCCGGCCTGGCGCAGCACCTGGGTCATGTGGGCGATTTCTTCAGCTACCTCTTCGGGCGTGCCATCGCTCTCGCATAGCAAAATGGCTTCGGCCGTGAGGTCGTAGCCGGCGCGCACAAAGTCTTCGACGGCGGCGGTCATGGGCTTGTCCATCATCTCCAGCCCGGCAGGGATGATGCCGGCAGCAATCACCGCGGCCACTGCATCACCGGCTTTGCGCATGTCGTCAAAACTGGCCATGATGCAGCGCGCCAGTTGCGGCTTGGGGATGAGCTTGACGGTGACTTCGGTGGCCACGGCCAACATGCCTTCGCTGCCGATCACGGCGGCCAGCAGGTCGTAGCCGGGCACGTCGAGTGCCTCGCTGCCGAACTCGATGGGCTCGCCCTCGACGGTGAAGCCCTTGATCTTGAGCACGTTGTGCACTGTCAGCCCGTATTTGAGGCAGTGCACGCCGCCGGAGTTTTCGGCGATGTTGCCGCCAATCGTGCAGGCGATCTGGCTCGACGGATCAGGCGCGTAATACAGCCCGTAGGGCGCCGCTGCCTCGCTGATGGCCAGGTTGCGCACGCCGCACTGCACCACTGCCGTGCAGGCCGCCGGGTCTACCCGCAGGATCTGGTTGAAGCGCGCCATCGACAAGGTAACCCCCAGCTCCAGTGGCAGCGCGCTGCCCGAGAGGCCGGTGCCCGCACCGCGAGCCACCACGGGCGCTTGCAGCGCGTGGCAGGTTTTGAGCACCGCTTGCACTTGCTCGTAGGTTTCGGGCAGGGCCACGACCAGCGGGCGCTGGCGGTAGGCGGTGAGGCCGTCACATTCGTAAGGCGTGGTGTCTTCGTCGTTCCACAGCAGGTTGTGCTCGGGCAAAACCTGGCGCAGGACGGCAAGCACTTCGCGCTGGCGTGTGGTGCGGTCAACCGGGCTGGCGGGGGTGTCCGCGCCAGAGCTGGCGGAGGAGGGGGCGGGCTGGCTCATGGCGACACTGTAGCAAGTTACAGCCGCGCCTCGGGTCGCTTAGGCATACCGGCTGCGCTTTGTTCGGGTAAGCCACAGGGGGCGGCGTAACCTTTGTTGGCAAACCATAAGTGTTGTTTATGAGAATATCCAATCAATGGATTCGCACACCGGGGGAGGGAGACCCATCACGGTGTAACGCAGACGAGCCAGACAAGAAAAAAACAAACAGGCAGACAAACATGCAAACGGGAGACCGCGTTCACCAGCGCGCCAGGCCAAGCCTGCTGGCGGCGCCATGCCAGCGCCCGCTGCGCCGGGCTGCAGCCCGGCTGGCTTTGCCGCTGGTTCTGGGGCTGGGCTTGGCGGCTTGCAGTGCTGCGCCCGACAGCGCCGACATCCAGGCTGCACTGCAGCGCCACTTTGCTGAGGCTGTGGCCCCCGCTCAACAACATTATGGTCAGGACGCCGGCCGTGCGCTGGTGCCCACGGTTCACGCCGTGGCATTGCACGGTTGCACAGCCCGGGACGGCGGCCATTATTTGTGCGACGCGCAGGTCACCCTGCACTCCCAGGTACTGGGCCAGCGCCACGCCACCACGCGCCTATTGTTGGCGCGGGATGCCCAAGGGTGGCGGGTGCTGTCGCAGTTGTAGCTGCCAACGCTTGATTGACAAGCGTTTGCGGCTCTTTTTACAGCCCAAACAAAGGCCAGTGCCTCGCGGCAACTGGCCTTTGTCTTGTTCGGGGTGGTGGCTTAGCGGAAGACGACGGTCTTGTGGCCGTTCATCAGCACGCGGTGCTCGCTGTGCCACTTGACGGCGCGGGCCAGCACCTGGCTTTCGGTGTCGCGGCCCTGGGCGGTGAAGTCTTCCACGGTGCGCGAGTGGTCCACGCGGGCCACGTCTTGCTCGATGATCGGGCCTTCGTCCAGATCGGCCGTCACATAGTGGGCGGTGGCGCCAATCAGCTTCACGCCGCGCTCATGCGCCTGGTAGTAGGGGCGCGCGCCCTTGAAGCTGGGCAGGAAACTGTGGTGGATGTTGATGGCTCGGCCCGAGAGCTTGCGGCACAGGTCGTCCGACAGAATCTGCATGTAGCGGGCCAGCACCACCAGGTCGGCTGCCTCGTTTTTGACGATCTCGAACTGCTTGGCTTCCACCTCGGCCTTGTTGTCCTTGGTCATCGGCAGGTGGTGGAAGGGGATGTTGTAGCTGGCCGCGAGCTGGTAGAAATCGCGGTGGTTGCTGATGATGGCGCGGATGTCGATGGGCAGCAGGCCCGATTTCCAGCGGAACAGCAGGTCGTTGAGGCAATGGCCTTCGCGGCTGACGAAGATGACGGTGCGCATCGGCTCGCTGGCCGAGTACAGGCGCAGCTTCATGTCGAGCGGCTTGGCGAACTCGGTCAGCGCGGCGCGCAGCGTGTCGTAATCGGTGTTGGCGCAGGCAAAGCGCACGCGCATGAAAAACAGGCCCGTGGCGTTGTCGTTGAACTGGGCGGCCTCTTCAATATTGCCCCCTTGCTCGAGCAAAAAGCCGGAGACGGCATGCACGATGCCGGTGCGATCGGGGCAGGAAAGCGTGAGGATGTAGGCGTTGGTCATAAGCATGCCATTGTCGCAGCACCGCGGGCTTAGCCGGAAAACCGAGGAATTGTTTTGATCCCGGGTAAAAGCTGCGACAGCAGGTGTAAATGAGTGTTAAATCACGAGCCCAGGATCTTAGCGCTTTTCCCGTGGACAGTCGCGCTGGAAACAAAAAACATGAGCAAAATCAACGCATTCTTGCTTGGCATGGTTTTGCAAAAATGATAGCGGAGAAGCGAACTACAATAGCGTCCTCACTCCCGAACAGGGGTGAAAAACAGGCGGCCATACGTTGCCTGGACAACAGGCCGGGCCCAGGCTGCGGCCACACAACAGTGCTGGTCTACGCGGTTTTCAAGCCCGGCTTTTGACGTTAAATTTGGGTGTCGGGCTAGCGCAGCGAGCCCGACACTGACTGACAGATTCCATTCCAAGATTCCCCTCAACCACGACGGCCTGCGCACGATCCGGGCCTGCCCATGGATGCGGGGAATTTGTCTGAAACACAGGCTTTTCGGCCTGATTTCGGGCTTCGGCGGGTAGGGGACGCCTGCCGCACCTATCGATTTTTGAGGACACACAACATGAAGCGCGACAACATCACCCAGCCGCCACAGGCGCTGGCACACCAGGCTTTGGCACCGCAGGCCATCAGCATGGATGTGCTGCAGGAGAAATACTTCAAGGGCGATGAGTCAAAAATCGACGACCTGTACGCCCGCGTGGCGCGCGCGCTGGCCTCGGTTGAGAAGGAAGACGTCCGCGCCGAATGGGAAGCCAAGTTTGTCGCCAACCTGCACGCCGGCGCCATTGGCGCAGGCCGCATCATGAGCGCTGCGGGCACCGACATCCAGGCCACGCTGATCAACTGCTTTGTGCAACCCGTGGGCGACTGCATCCAGGGTTTTGACGACGAGGGCTACCCCGGCATTTACGAAGCACTGCGCGAAGCCGCAGAAACCATGCGCCGCGGCGGCGGTGTGGGCTACGACTTCTCGCGCATCCGTCCGCGCGGTGCTGAGGTCAAGGGCACGGCTTCGATGGCCTCGGGCCCTTGCAGCTACATCAACGTGTTCGACCAAAGCTGCTCGACCGTGGAATCGGCCGGCGCCCGCCGTGGCGCGCAAATGGGCGTGCTGCGCATCGACCACCCCGATGTGATGGAGTTCATCACCGCCAAGCGCACGCAAGGCCGCTGGAACAACTTCAATGTGTCGGTCGGTGTGCCTGACGCCTTCATGCAAGCCGTGGTGGACAACGCCGACTGGCAACTGGTGCACAGCGGCCGCCCCGGCGCCAAGCTGCGTGCCGAAGGCGCTTTCCAGCGCGAAGACGGCCAGTGGGTCTACAAGACCGTGAAGGCCCGCGACATGTGGGACACGATCATGAAGTCGACCTACGACTTCGCCGAACCCGGCATTCTGTTCCTCGACCACATCAACGACGACAACAACCTGCGCTATGTCGAGCGCATTGCCGCCACCAACCCCTGCGGCGAGCAACCGCTGCCGTCCTACGGCTGCTGCGATCTGGGCCCGATCATCCTGACCAACTTCGTGCGCAACCCCTTCGGTTTTGGCGGATTGCCCAGCTTTGATTTCGACCACTTCCAGCAAGTGGTGGCTACGCAAGTGCGCGCCCTCGACAACGTGCTGGACGTGACCTTCTGGCCGCTGGAGCAGCAACGCGAAGAATCGGCCGCCAAGCGCCGCATCGGCGTGGGCTTTACCGGCATGGGCAACACGCTGGCCATGCTGACGCTGCGCTACTCTGACCAGGAAGGCCGCGACATGGCCAAGCGCATTGCCGAATGCATGCGCGATTCGGCCTACCGCGCGTCGGTAGAGCTGGCCAAAGAAAAGGGCGCTTTCCCCAAGTTCGACGCCAAGGGCTACCTGGGCAAGGGCACCTTCGCCAGCCGTCTGCCCAAGGACATCCAGGACGACATCAAAAAGCACGGCATCCGCAACAGCCACCTGCTGTCGATCGCGCCTACCGGCACCGTGTCGCTGGCCTTTGCCGACAACGCATCGAACGGTATCGAGCCACCTTTCTCGTGGACCTACACCCGCAACAAGCGCGAAGCCGACGGCAGCAAGAGCCAGTACCAGGTGGAAGACCACAGCTGGCGCCTGTACCGCGAGCTCGGCGGCGATGTGAACAACCTGCCCAGCTACTTTGTCTCGGCACTGGAGATGTCGGCCACCGAGCACTTGGCGATGATGGAAACCGTGCAGCCGTACGTGGATACCGCCATCTCCAAGACGGTGAACATCCCCGCCGACTACCCGTACGAAGACTTCAAGAGCCTGTACCTGCAAGCCTGGCGCGCCAACCTCAAGGGCCTGGCCACCTACCGCCCCAACAGCATTCTGGGTGCCGTGCTGGAAACCACGCCTGCACCTAAAGCCGAAGCACCTGTTGCAGAAGCAGCGCCCGCTGCCGCCATCACTGACCCGATGAAGGTGGTGATCGAGCGCCGCCCTGAAGGCGAGCTGAGCGCCGTGGCCGACAAGGTGGAATACTGGACGCAAGAAGGCCAGCAGCGCCTGTACATCATCGTCTCCTTCCTGCCGGTGCCGAGCGCCGACGGCAAGAGCATGGTGGACCGCGCCGTCGAGTTCTTCATGCCTGTGGGCCAAAGCGGCGAATCGCAGCAGTGGATCACCTCGAGCATGCGCCTGCTGTCGCTGGCAGCGCGTGGCGGCTTCCTGGAGCGCGCCCTGGCAGACATGCGCAAGGTAGCCTGGGACCGCGGCCCCGTGCGCCTGGGCACCTACCAAAAGGCCGACGGTACGCACGTGCCGATGTGGCACGATTCGGAAGTGGCCGCCATCGCCTACGCGGTGCAGCAAATTCTGGAACGCCGCCGCCAGCAAAGCCTGCCCGGCATCACCAACAGCACGGTCACGCCCGTGGCCGCTACACCCGTGGTGAACACCGGCATGCAGACCATGGCTGGCAAGAAGTGCACGGAATGCGGCGCGCATGCGGTGATTCGCAAAGATGGTTGCGAGTACTGCACGGCATGCGGTGCGGTGGGTTCTTGCGGCTAAGCCCCGCAATGGGGCTTTAGTGCGGTAAGCGCTGGCAGCTCTCGATAAAAAATCGCCCGAGTCGCTGGACCGGGCGATTTTTTTCGGGCTGTTTTTCTGCCAGCAGCTGGGTTTGTCGCGGGTGCGAAGCTGCGAGCGGTTGCTTCCTATGCTGAAGACTTCTGCGCTTCGCGCAGATGCCGGGATTTCGCCCCGGCGGGCGACTCACCTTTCTGGGCGCACAGAAAGGTGAGCCAAAGATGCGCCCCTACATCCAGCGTCCCCGAAAGCTTCGCGTAGCGAATCTTTCGCGGCAACCTGCGCCCGAAGCAAACGCCGGCGCGCAGACGAACTCACTCCGCGCCAAGGCGCTCCGTTCAAACAGCGTCTGCGAGTCAGAGCACGAAGTTTGGCTGTCCTGCGGCAGCCAAACCGCCGCCGTTTACTCCGATCGCAGGCGCTGGCTGAAGGGGTGGAGCAGCCAACAGCCGGAACATCCAACGGCCTGCGAGAATTGCGCGGTTTGGCTATCGCATGGGGTGGTCGGACGGATCGGGTGAACGAAGAGGCGGATCGTTCAGAGAACAAAAAAAGCTGCTGGCACGCAATCCACGCGCCAACAGCTCTTTGGCTGAAAAACTTATCTCAGTGCACGATCACCGGATGCTGGGCCAGGCCGGTGTAGCGGTCCAAGGTGGCTTCCACTTCTTCTTCGGTGGGGGCGTTGGTCTGCCAGGCCTGGATCTGCTGATGGAACATTTCTGCCCAGGCGCCGTCCAGGTACAGCTCTTTGCCGCTGCGCTTGTCCACAATTTCAAAACCCTGGCGCTGCAAATGGCGCAAAGGCTCGGTGACGGTGGGTGTGCTTACGGTTGCACCGTCGGTTGACAAGGGCAGTTCGGGCGTGAGGTGCAGCACCACGAAAGAGTCCGAGTCATAAATCATTTGCATGATGTTCCTCCTAATGAACCGCATGTGGTGGCAGACCGCCGGTTTGCAAGCCTGCGTCCACACAACCGTTGTAGCAGGTTTTGCCGGCTGGCAATGCAAACCATGCTGCATTTCTCAAAAAACGTAGCAAACAGGGGACAGCGCGACAGGGCTTTCCCGTAGATCAGGGTGTTGCGGGTGCAGGCGTGGCCGGGCTGTTGCCGGTTTTGCTGACTTCGGCCGATTGCAGTTGCAGATCGGCAAAATCGCCGTTGGCCTGCTCCAGGCGAATGCGCACCGGCAGGTATTGCATGTCCGGTGCGAGCCAGAGGTGGGCGCTTTGGTCCTGGTGTTTGCGCGGCTGGCGGCTCAGGCGCAAGGTCTGTTTGCTGCCGGCGGGCAGCTCCAGCGTTTCCGGGCCTTCGACGACAAAGGTCCAGACATCGGTAGAGCTGGCACTGGTGACGTTGATGGCAATGCTGCTGCCCTTGGGGTAGCGCTCGGGGCCGGCGGCGATCATGCTGGCGAGTTGCAAAAAGATGGACAAGCGGTCTTGCACGCCCGCGCTGGCCGGTTGGGCCTCGTTGTCGCCGCTATAGCTGATGCGGCCTTGCGCGGTATCGATCTGGGCACTGCGCTCTTTGCGCGCCTGGTCGACAAAACGCTGCGGCGCCAAGCCGTGCGGCGTGATGCGGCCCGAGCTGGACTGCGCGCGGCTGCCCACCAGAAAAGCTGATACCTCTTGCTTGGCCTGGTAGCTCAGACCGTCGGTCTTGAAGCTCAGCTTGGCCTTGGCCGAGTACTGAAAACCTTTGGCAGCGCCTTTGGCCTCGAATTGCAAGACGGCCGAGGGCGGCACGCGCACCGGCGGCAGCGGTGCGTTGTAGCCTGGGCTGCCAATGCCACTGGGCGCTTCGGGCGTGTGGCCCGCGCTGGCGGCGGCTGGTTCTTCTGCTGCGGCGGCTTTGGCGCCGGCGGCCAGCGTGGGCAGGCTGGATTCGGTGGAGCCAGGCACGGGCGCATCGCTCTCGTGCTCTTCTTCCGCCTCTTTGGCCAGCGCTGCTTCGCTGGCGCTCTCGGTGCTATCCGCGTTGTCCAGCAGGCTGTCGAGTGCCGGGTTTTGGGGCTTGCTGGGGCGGCTGATGGTTTGGGTGGGGCCCACAACGGCCAGGCTTTCGGGCGCTTGCTCGGGCGGGGCTTTTTGCGGCTCCACCTTGGGCGGAGGCGGCGCTGGCTTAGGTGGTGCGGCCTTGGGCGGCGTAGGCGCTGCGGCTACCGGGGCAGGCGCGGCGGGCGCAGGCGGGGCCGGTGGCTCGGGCGTGATCTGCCGGGTTTCAAAGCGCAGCTCTTTGGGCGTGGTGCCGGTGATGCGGGCGGTGCGCAGCATTTCTTGCATGCCCGGCCAAGCCAGCAGCGCCACATGGGCGGCCAGCACGGTGGTGGTCAGCAAAAGCAGCGGGCGTTGGCGCATGAGAAACCTGTCAATCAGCCAGTGTAGCGCCGGTGCATGGAGCGCAGGTCAAGGCGGGGTAAACAACGCTGCTTCAGACGCTGGCGCCGAGATCGCGCGAAAGCTGCTGCGCAATGGCTTGCAGGCGCTGGTCCATGGCACCGCCAAATGCCGGGTCAAACGTGGCGGCTGTGCCCAGTGTGGTGATGGTCAATACCAACTGGCCGCGCGCATCAAATACCGGTGCGCACAGCGCGATCACGCTGGGCAGCAAGGTGTCGACCACGCGGGCCACGCCGTGGGCGCGCACATCGGCAAACAGCTGGGTTGCATCGGCCTCGGTCTGCGGCAAATCCTGGCGTTGCGCCAGGCGGGCTTGTTGCAGCTCGTACTGCAGCATGGGCGCAACACGCCCGGCGGGCAGCCAGGCGCCAAAGCAGCGGCCGGTGGCGGACGAGAGCAGCGGCATCACATCCCCCAGGCGCAAGTGGCCGGTGGTGCCGTGCGGTGGCTCTTCCCAGTGCACTACGGTAGCGCCGTGGTTGCCCCAGACGGCCAGCGCCACGGTGTGGCCGAGCTGCTCCAGCCAATCGGGCATGCGCTCGCGGGCCAGGCGCACGGCGTCGGTGCGGCGCAACGCGGCCAGGCCCAGCTGCAAGGCCATGGGGCCCAGGTCGTAGCGGCTGGTGGCCGCGTCTTGCTTGACGAGGCCGCTGCGCTGGTAACTGACCAGGTAACGGTGCGCCTTGGCAGCCGGCATGCCTGCGGCAGCGGCCAGGTCTTTGAGCGCCAGCGGTCCGGGTGCGTCGATCAGCGCCTGCAGCAGTGCGAAGCCCACTTCCACAGACTGGATGCCAGCGCGGTCTTTGTCCAGGGGATTGTCCATGGCAGCAGTTTAAGGTATTCTAAATAAAGCAACGCATTTCACTAATCGTAATTTTGCGTCGGTGCACAGACAGCGGCCCCCGCCGTTGCCAGGGTGGAAACACATACCATAGCGGGTTCAACATCGAAAGCTAGGCATGAAGCTTGCAACCTACAAAGACGGATCGCGCGACGGCCAATTGGTCGTGGTTTCGCGCGACCTGCGCACCGCCCATTACGCCACCGGCATTGCCCATCGCCTGCAGCAGGTGCTGGACGACTGGGCTTTCTACGCCCCGCAGCTGCAGGATGTGTACGACGCGCTCAACGCCGACCGCGCACGCCATCCCTTCGATTTCAACCCTGCGCAATGCATGGCGCCGTTGCCGCGCGCCTACCAGTGGCTCGACGGCTCGGCCTACCTGAACCATGTGGAGCTGGTGCGCCAGGCGCGTGGCGCAGAGGTGCCGGCCTCGTTCAAGACCGATCCGCTCATCTACCAAGGCGGCAGCGACGACTTCATCGGCCCCTGTGACGACATCGTGGTGCCGAGTGAGGCCATGGGCATCGATTTCGAGGCCGAGATCGCCGTCATCACCGGCGATGTGCCATTGGGCACCAGCCCGGAAGACGCGCTCGACGAAGTGCGCCTGCTGCTGCTGGCCAACGATGTAAGCCTGCGCAATCTGATTCCCGCCGAGCTGGGCAAAGGCTTTGGCTTTGTGCAGAGCAAGCCGGCCACCGCTTTCAGCCCGGTGGCTGTGACGCCCGACGAGCTGGGCGACGCCTGGCGCGGCGGCCGCGTGCACCTGACGCTGCAAACCAGCTGGAACGGCCGCAAGGTCGGCCTGTGCGAAGCCGGGCCGGACATGACTTTTCACTTTGGCCAGCTGATCGCCCATGTGGCCAAGACGCGCAATCTGCGCGCCGGCACCATCGTCGGCAGTGGCACGGTAAGCAACCCGGGCGTCGAAAAGCATGGCCGCATGGACTGGCCCAAGGGCTACGGCTGCATTGCCGAAAAGCGCAGCATGGAAGTGATCCAGAACGGCCAGGCCACAACCGAGTTCATGCAGTTTGGCGACAGCGTGCGCATCGAGATGAAAGGCAAGGACGGCCACAGCATTTTCGGCGCCATCGACCAATCCGTCGCCTCGCTGCACCAAGCCCGTGAAGATGCGCAGCGCGAAGCAGACGCTGCCGCAGAAGGCGAGGCCGTGTAATGTCCGCGCTGCACGCCAGCACCCAGCCGCGCTGCGTTCAGCGCTCGGCCGGGCATGCACAGCGTGCAGCGGTTGGTGAGAATGTGCTGGCGCTTGCTGCAGGTTTTTCGCAGCCGGGCCATGCGCCGCGCCCGCGCTTATTCGGGCAGGCTGGTCTTGCGGGCGTGTTGCAGCAGGCGGTCGAGCAGGGTGTCGAGCTGGGCTTGCTCCTCAGGCGTGAGGCCGGCCAGAATCTCCTGGTTGCGGCGCGCCACCACACCCATCACTTTTTCCCACTGCGCCTGGCCTTTGGGTGTGAGCGTCAGCACCACGCCACGGCCGTCCACCTCGCTAGCCTGCTTGAGCACCATGCCCTGGTCGACCAGGGCCTGTGTCGAGCGGCTGGCCTGGGCCTTGTTGAGGTTGGCGCGCA
Source organism: Comamonas trifloxystrobinivorans (assembly GCF_043359985.1). Classification (NCBI taxonomy): domain Bacteria; kingdom Pseudomonadati; phylum Pseudomonadota; class Betaproteobacteria; order Burkholderiales; family Comamonadaceae; genus Comamonas; species Comamonas trifloxystrobinivorans. Next base: position 176,493 of record NZ_JBHZGV010000013.1, on the reverse strand, counting down.
TGGCCAGATCGTTGACCGACAGCGGGTGGAACGAGCCGATGGCCGCCAGACAGCGGCCTTCGCTGATCGGAATGCCAACATCTTCCTCGTAAGCCTGTTGCGTGGCACGGTCGGTGATTTTGGCCAGCGCATGCAGGCGGTGCGTATAGGTACGGTCCAGCGGCGTGTTCACCACAATTCCTTTAATAAATGCCGGGGGAAAAAACGGTTTACGCGACTATGTCACGGCGGCCGGGTTTTCGGAAGGGCCAATGTTGCGCCCGCATCTAGTGCTTTCCCTAGCCTAGGGAAAACCCATGGCAGCTCTGGCGCGCTAACTTCGATAATTGTTGCGCGTGCAACAATAACGGTCACTGTACCACCGCACGCAACTTCTTTTTGCACTGGTGCGGCGCCGCAATGGCTGGGCAGCACCAGCATTACCACGAGGTTGTGATGGCTGCTGCTTACGAATTTGTTCCCTATCCTTTCCAGGCCCAGCGCTACGGCGCCAGCCTGCCTGCTTTGCAAGACGGGCGCGACCCGGTGCGCCGCCCCGTCGTGGTGGTGGGCGGTGGCCCGGTGGGCTACTGCACCGCACTCGGCCTGGCCAACCACGGCGTGCCGGTGGTAGTGCTGGAGGCCGATGATTCGGTCTGCTTTGGCAGCCGCGCCATCTGCATCTCGCGCCGCAGCCTGGAGATTGTCGAGCGCCTGGGCGCGCTGCCCGGCTTTCTGGCCGAAGGCTTGCCGTGGACGGGCGGCCGCAGCTTCTACCGCGACCAGCAGGTGCTGCATTTCCTGATGCCGCAGGACGAAAACCAGAAGCTGCCGCCGATGGTGAACCTGGCGCAGTACAGCATTGAGCAGTTTCTGCTCGACGCCTGCGAAAAGCGCAGCGACCTCATCGAGATCCGCTGGCAGAACCAGCTCCAGGGCATCAGCAGCCGAGAAGACGGCGCCACGCTGCAAGTGCACACGCCTGATGGTGATTACGCGCTGGACGCCGATTGGGTGGTGGCCGCCGACGGTGGCCGCAGCTTTTTGCGCGACGCGCTGGAGCTCAAGCTGCAAGGCACCAGCTACGAAGGGCGCTATGTCATCGTCGACATCCTGATGGAAAGCAGCCGCCCGACCGAGCGCCTGGCCTACTTTGATCCCGATTGCAACCGCGGCTCCACCGTGCTGGTGCACAAGCAGCCCAACAATGTGTGGCGCATCGATTACCAGCTGCAAGACGGCGAAGACCCGGATGCCGCCATCCGGCCCGAGAACGTGCTGCCGCGCGTGCAAAGCCTGCTGGACATGATGGGCGAAACCGCGCCCTGGCAACCCATTTGGACCGGCATCTACAAAGCCAATGCGCTGACCTTGCCCGACTACCGCCACCAGCGCGTGCTGTTCGCCGGCGACGCTGCGCACCTGGTGCCGATTTTTGGCGTGCGCGGAGCCAACTCCGGCATTGACGACGCCGACAACCTGGCCTGGAAGCTGGCCTATGTGGTCAAAGGCCTGGCGGGCGAAGGTTTGCTGGGCAGCTACAGCGCCGAGCGCGTGTACGCCACGCACGAGAACCTGAGCTACGGCACCAAGAGCACCGAGTTCATGGCGCCGCCGTCCTTCGCCTTCAGCCTGATGCGCCAAGCCGTGCTGGGCCTGGCGGTCGACCACCCGGAGCTGGCCAGCCTGGTCAACCCGCGCCAGACCTCGGCCATCACCTACCGGCTCTCGCCACTCAATGCGCAGGACGACAACGCCTTGTTCACGGCCGGCCCGGTCACTGGCGCTCCGCTGCCCGAATGCCCGCTGCAAATCGCTGGCGCCAACGGCCTGCAAGCGGGCCACGTGACCGATGTGGTGCAGAACCGCTTCACCGTGCTGGCCTTTGCGCCGCAGGCGGCCCAGCAGCAAGCACTGCAAGCCGTGGCCGATGAGATGGTGGCGCAGGGCGTACCCGCGCAACTGTTGCCCGTGCTGGGCAAAGCCGCAGCCGCGCCTGCGCTGGTCGACAGCGAAGGCAAGTTGGCCGCCATGTATGGCGCATTGCCTGGTGCGGTGTATGTGCTGCGGCCCGATGGCCACGTGCTGGGCCGCTGGCAGGGCGGGCAGCAGGACGCGCAGGCGCTGGCCGCCTCGGTCCGCCGCGCATTTGCCAAAGCTTTGGCCTGAAGGCCGCCACCGTCACAAGGATTGCCCCATGAACAGCACCAACACCTCCAACACCGCAGCGCCCCGCTTGAGCGAGGCCGAACTCGACGCCGTCTACACCCAGTTCTGCCACCAGATGACAGCGCTGGGCGAGGCGCAAGCCCCTTTATTCATGGCGCGCTTTGCGCTGCTGGCGATGAACCGCATCGGCGATGCCGCCGCGGTGCAGAAGCTGGTAGTGCAAGCGGCCAAAGACATGGCTCCGGCGCAGGCAGCCGCCTGAGCGAGCCTATTCGAGCCTTTTTCTAACCAGGAGACAAGACCATGAGCACCCCGCAGACCGCAGCCGCGCCCGCCGCCCGGCAGTACATGACAGGCTTTGCCAACGAATGGGCCACCGAAGCCATCGCTGGCGCGCTGCCCGTGGGGCGCAACTCGCCCCAGGTGGCGCCGCTGGGCCTGTATGCCGAGCAGTTGTCGGGCACGGCCTTTACCGCACCGCGCCACACCAACCGCCGCAGCTGGCTCTACCGCATTCGCCCTGGCGCCATGCACGAGCCCTTCAGCGAAATGCAGCTGCCGCTGTGGAAAAGCCTGGTCACCGGTGGTTTTGACGAGGTGGCCACGCCGCCCAACCAGCTGCGCTGGGACCCGCTGCCCATGCCGCAAGAGCCGCGTGATTTCATCGAAGGCATGGTCAGCATGGCCGGCAACTCGGCCTGCGGTATCCACCTGTACGCTGCCAACCGCAGCATGCAAGGGCGCTACTTCTACAACGCCGATGGCGAGCTGCTGATCGTGCCGCAGCAAGGCCGCCTGCAATTGGCTACCGAAATGGGCGTGCTCGATGTAGAGCCGCAAGAGATTTGCGTGGTGCCACGCGGCGTGCGCTTCCAGGTGCGTTTGCTCGATGGCACGGCGCGCGGCTATGTCTGCGAAAACTACGGCGAACTGCTCAAGCTGCCCGATCTGGGCGTGATCGGCTCCAACGGACTGGCCAACCCGCGTGATTTCCAGACGCCGGTGGCTGCGTATGAAGACATCGAAGGCGATTTCGAATTGGTTGCCAAGCTGCGCGGCCATTTCTGGAAAGCCAAGATCAACCACTCGCCGCTCGACGTGGTGGGCTGGCACGGCAACTACGCGCCCTACAAATACGATCTGCGCCGCTTCAACACCATCGGCTCGATCAGCTACGACCACCCCGATCCGTCGATCTTTCTGGTGCTGCAGTCGCCCACGGCGGTGGCAGGCGTCGACTCGCTCGACTTCGTCATCTTCCCGCCGCGTGTGCTGGCCATGCAGGACACCTTCCGTCCACCTTGGTTCCACCGCAACTTCGCAAGCGAATTCATGGGCCTGATCGAAGGCGCTTACGACGCCAAGGCCGAAGGCTTTGTGCCCGGCGGCGCTTCGCTGCACAACTGCATGAGCGGCCACGGCCCCGATGCCGACACCTTCGAAAAAGCCAGCAAAGCCGACACCAGCAAGGCGCACTACATCACCGATACCATGGCCTTCATGTTCGAGACGCCGGCGGTGATCCAAACCACCAAGTACGCGCTGGAAACCGTGCAACTGCAGCACGAGTACTACCGCTGCTGGCAAGGCCTGCAAAAGCACTTCAAGCCGCAAGCCTGAGCCTCGCGCCTTTACCATCCATGGAAAGCTGCTGGCGCCGCGCACCGGGCGCCAGCAGCGTTTTACCTCCGAGAGACAAAACATGAGCCAACTGAACGAAACCCACGATCCAGAGCTGCAAAGCTGGCTGGCCAGCGCCAATGCCGCCGGCTGCGATTTCCCCATCCAGAATTTGCCGTTTGCCAGCTTCAAACGCCAAGGCAGCGACGAAGCCATGCGCGGCGGCGTCGCCATTGGCGACCAGATTCTGGACCTGGCCCAGCTGGCCGCAACCGGCACTTTGCAAGGTGACGCACTGCAAGCCGCCCAAGCCGGTGCGCAGCCCCAGCTCAACAGCCTGATGGCGCTGGGCCCGCGCCACTGGAGCGCGCTGCGCCTGGCACTCTCGCGCGGCCTGCGCGCTGGCAGTGCCGAGCAAAGCGCCTGGCAAGCCTGCCTGGTGCCGCAAGCACAGGCGCAATACGGCGTGCCCGCCCGCATTGGCGATTACACCGATTTCTACACCTCCATCTACCACGCCACCAACATCGGCAAGCAGTTCCGCCCGGACAACCCACTGCTGCCCAACTACCAGTGGATTCCGATCGGTTACCACGGCCGTGCGTCGAGCATCATCATCTCGGGCCAGCCCTTCAAGCGCCCGGTCGGCCAGACCAAGGCGCCTGATGCCGCGGTGCCCACTGTCAAAGCCAGTGCGCGCATGGATATCGAGCTGGAGATGGGCGTGTTCGTCGGCACCGGCAACGAGCTGGGCGAGCCGGTGGACATCACCGAGGCGGAAGACCACGTGTTTGGTCTGTGCCTGCTCAATGACTGGTCGTCGCGCGACATCCAACCCTGGGAATACCAGCCGCTGGGCCCTTTCCTGTCCAAAAGCTTCGCCTCGCACATCTCGCCCTGGATCGTGACCATGGAAGCGCTGGCGCCATACCGCACCGCTTTCACGCGCCCTGAAGGCGATCCGCAGCCGCTGCCGTACCTGGACAGCGCACACAACCGCGCAGCCGGCGCGCTCGACATTCAGCTGAGCGTTGGCCTGCAAACCAACCAGATGCGCGCTGCCGGCCAATCGCACGCACAAATCACCAGCAGCAACTACCGCCACGCCTATTGGACGGTGGCGCAAATGGTGGCGCACCACACCGTCAACGGCTGCAACCTGCAGCCAGGCGATCTGCTGGGCACTGGCACCTTGTCCGGCCCCACGCTGGACCAGGCGGCCGCGCTGATTGAGCTGACCACCAGTGGCAAGAACCCCGTCCAGCTGCCCAATGGCGAAAGCCGCACCTGGCTCGAAGACGGCGACTCCATCGTGCTGCGCGGCTGGTGCGAAAAGCCCGGCGCCGCCCGCATTGGCTTTGGCGAATGCGAAGGCACCATGCTGCCGGCGCGCAAGCTGTAAGCGGCTCGCCAACCTCCATCCCCAAGGCGTGCACTGCACGCCTTTTTTCATTTCACCATGACTCCAGCACCGAACTTTGCTGGACTACGCCGAAGCCCGATACAGCAGGTTTATCAATAACTTAGGCGAGTTCAACATATGCCGGTGCTTTCCGAAACCTGACCTGACCTCCCTGCTGGTGGCCCCTATGAGGCTCTTGGGAATCGGGTCTTTCCGAGGAGTCATCATGGCGAAAATCAAGCTCACCAAGTCCGCCGTAGAGGCGGCGCAACCCCAGGCGCAGGCTGTCGAACTCAGGGATACCCTGGTGCCCGGCTTCCTGTGCAAGATTACCCCATCGGGCCGCAAGGTGTTCATGCTCCAGTACCGGACGAACGCCGGCGAGCGCCGCAAGCCCGCCTTGGGCCAATACGGGGAACTGACCGTCGAACAGGCCCGCTCGCTGGCTCAGGAATGGCTGGCCCAGGTGCGCCGGGGCGGCGACCCGGCCGCAGACAAGGCGCAGGCGCGCAAGGCGCCCACGGTCAAGGAGCTTTGCACGAAGTTCATGGAGGACTACTCCAAGCTGCGCAACAAGCCCAGCACCCAGGAAGGCTATCAGAGCGTCATCGACCGCAACATCGTCCCGATGATCGGCCGGATGAAGGTTCAGGACGTGAAGCGCCCGGACGTGGCCGGGATGATGAAGAAGATGACGCACAAGCCGGCCGACGCGAACCGCACGTTCAGCGTCATGCGCCGGATGTTCAATCTGGCCGAGGTGTGGGGCTACCGGCCCGACGGCACCAATCCGTGCCGGCATGTCCCGATGTTCCCCAACGGCAAGGCCACCCACCTCATCAGCGACGAGGACATGGGCAAGCTGTTCCGTCATCTTGAGCATCTGGAGGCCGAGGGACTGGAGAGCTACGTCATCCCGCTGGCGATCCGGCTGCAATTCGAGTTCGCCGGCCGTCGCGGCGAAATCGTCACGCTCCAATGGGATTGGGTGGACTTCGAGAACCGGCGCGTCGTCTGGCCCGACAGCAAGACCGGCGGCATGTCCAAGCCCATGAGCGAGGAAGCCTATCGGCTGCTTTCGGCAGCACCGCGCCGGGACGATTGCCCGTATGTGCTCCCATCCCCGAACCATCCCGGCCAGCACCTGACCACGGGCGAGTATTACAACGGCTGGAGCCGTGCGCTCAAAGCCGCCGGTGCAGCGCATGTCGGTACGCACGGCATCCGGCATCGCTCGGCTACCGACATTGCCAACTCGGGCATCCCGGTCAAGGTCGGCATGGCGCTGACGGCGCACAAGACCGTGGCGATGTTCATGCGCTACGTCCATACCGAGGACGACCCGGTGCGCAAGGCGGCCGAACTGGTGGCGAACCGGCGCAAGACCATCACCGGGGCGCGGCAGCAACAGCCACAGGAGGCGACGGCATGAGCACCCGGACACCCAAAGCCACCACCCTGCCTGCCGGCTACGCCGGCATCCACGGCGGCATCGTGGAACTGCTAGATGCCGCGCGCCAAGCGGCGGCGCGCAGCGTCAATGCGCTGATGACGGCCAGCTATTGGGAGGTTGGCCGCCGCATTGTGGAGGCCGAGCAGCAGGGCAAGCGGCGCGCGGGCTACGGCGAGCAGTTGATCGAGCGGCTGTCCGCTGATCTGACCGTGCAGTTCGGGCGCGGGTTCGGTGTCAACAACCTGGAGAACATGCGGCGGTTCTTCCTCGCGTATCCCCGCTCCGAGATTTCCCAGACAGTGTCTGGGAAATTGGGCGGCGGGCCGGCCTCAGAGAATTCCCAGACGGTGTCTGGGAATTTGAGCCTCGCCGAGCTGGCGCAGGTGTTCACGCTGCCGTGGTCGGCCTACGTGCGGCTGCTGTCGGTCAAGGACGACCATGCCCGCCGGTTCTACGAGGCCGAAGCCCTGCGCGGCGGCTGGAGCGTGCGCCAGCTTGACCGGCAGATCGGCAGCCAGTTCTACGAGCGCACGGCCTTGTCCAAGGACAAGGCGGCGATGCTGGTCAAGGGCGCAGCGCCGAGGCCCGAGGATGTCGTCAGGCCCGACGACGCGATCAAAGACCCCTATGTGCTGGAGTTCCTGAACCTCAAGGACGAGTATTCCGAGTCCGATCTGGAAGCCGCGCTGATCCAGCGGCTGGAGGATTTTCTGCTGGAGCTGGGCGAAGGGTTCACCTTCGTCGGGCGGCAGCGGCGTTTGCGCATCGACCAGACGTGGTATCGGGTGGATCTTCTGTTTTTCCATCGCAAGTTGCGCTGCCTGGTCATCATCGACTTGAAGCTGGGCAGCCTGTCCCATGCCGACGTCGGCCAGATGCTCATGTATTGCAACTACGCCAAGGAGCATTGGGCCTATCCCGATGAAAACCCGCCCGTGGGGTTGATCCTGTGCGCCGACAAGGGCCATGCCCTGGCGCGGTATGCACTGGAAGGCTTGCCGTCGAAGGTGATGGCGGCGAACTACCGTACCGTGCTGCCGGATGCCGAGCTGTTGCAGAAGGAGCTGGACGCCACGCGGCGCTTGTTGGAATCGCGCACGTCGAAGCAGCCCAAGAAACTCCCGCAGTAGCTGGGCGTCTCGGCGTGCCGCCGTCGGGTTCGCGGGCTGCGCCCCGCGCCTCGTTCCGAGTCGCGGCCATCCGGCTTTGACCCCTGACGCCTCCGGCCCTTGTGGGCCTGCGCGCTCCGCTTGCCCCAAATGCCGACCCCGTGCAGTGGGCGGGGTGTAGGCGGTCTTGCTGTTCCCTTCACCGTATCACGGCGTTCTCGCCGTCAAGGGCGGCGCGCGCTGTGCGCGCTTGCGTCCTGGCGGCCGTCTGCGACCCCTGACTGCTTGCGCTGCGCCGTGCTGAACACGGTTCCGGGCAATTCCGCCCGAGCAACCGGAGCACGATCATGTCGCAACTGTCCTTTTCCTCGTTCGATGCCGCGCTGATGGTGCGCGACTCCCAAGGTCACTACCTACCGGCGACGGCCGACCAGATTCTGGAGGCCGCGCGCCAGGCCATCGAGCACAAGATGCAGCGCGGTGCCTCATTCGGTTCACCGTCGGAAGTCAAGGAGTACCTGCGCGCCAAACTGGCCGGCTTCGAGCATGAGGTGTTCGCGGTGCTGTTTCTCGATACGCGGCATCGCCTGATCGACTATGCCGAGATGTTCCAAGGCACCATCGACTCGGCCGAGGTGCATCCGCGAGAAGTTGTCAAGGCGGCCCTTCGGCATAACGCGGCGGCGGTCATCATTTCGCACAATCATCCCAGCGGCAGTCCAGAACCGAGCGCCGCTGATCGGACGCTGACCCAGCGGCTCAAGGAGGCCCTGGCCTTGGTGGACGTTCGCACGCTAGATCACATCATCGTGGCGGGCAGCCTCACTACGTCCTTCGCCGAACGTGGCTTAATCTGACCAAGGGGGCTTCGGCCCCCTTTTTGCTGCGCCCGGTGGCGCAACGCCGGCCCTCGCGGGCCTGCGCGTGCTGCGCACTTGCCGGAAGTTGGGGTGCGTGGAGGTGTGAGGGAGGCGGTCTTGCTGCTCCCTTCATCGTGCCACGGCGTTCTCGCCGTCAAGGGCGGCGCGCGCTTGTGCGCGCTTGCGTCCTGGTGGCCGTCTGCGACCCCTGACTGCTTGCGCTGCGCCGTGCCCCGGAAGGGCTGGGCAATTCCGCCCGGCAACCTTTCAGGAGTTCACCATGAACAACGCACTCATCACCGACGAGCAACGCATCGTGCTGCTGGCCAACGGCCGCGAATCCTTGGAGAGCCCGGACTTCGATCCGGCGCCCGTGGTCAAGCTGTTCACGCCGGATGCCGGCGCGACCTGGCTGCTGACCGAGATTGATCCCGATGACCACGATCACGCTTTCGGGCTTTGTGACCTGGGCATGGGGATGCCGGAACTCGGCTGGGTCAGTTTGAACGAGCTGGCGAGCGTGCGCGGCGGGCTGGGCCTGCCGATCGAGCGCGACCTGTCGTTCCGTGGCGAGAAGCGGTTGAGCGCCTATGCGCGCGATGCGCGGCTGGCCGGGCGTGTCGTTACCTGACTTGGCCCTGGGAGCGCCGCAAGGCGCTCCTTTTCCGCGGCGGGCATCTGTTTTGGCCGCATGTCCTAAAGTCATGTTTGTGCTGACCGTTGGAGTAAAGCTATGACCGATTCGACGATACGCCGCGATGTGGCATCCAGACTCATCAAGGCGCCGCCCTCGGCGATCTACGACGCCTTTGTGACGCGCGAAGCCGTGGTGCAGTGGCTGGCACCGCAGGGCGCGACGATGGAGATCCAGGTCTTTGAGCCGCGCGCTGGCGGGCTGTTCCGAATGACGCTGACTTTTGCGGCTACGCCCGGCAAGTCAACGGCCAACACGGATGTGGTGGTCGGGCGCTTCGTCGAGCTGGTGCCGCAGCAACGCATCGTCCAGGCATTCGAGTTCGATTCGCCTGATCCGGCGTTCGCCGGAACGATGACGATGCGCTGGGTTTTGGCGGCGGCCGTGGGTGGTACGAGCGTCACGGTCACTGCGGAGAACGTGCCGCCTGGCATTTCCCACGCAGACCATGAGATCGGCATGAATTCGTCGCTTGCCAATCTCGCTGCCTTCGTCGAAGCGCATCAGTAGCAAGGGCGTCCCCGGCCACCTGGGAGATGGCCGGTCGCGCTGTCGTGCTGCGCATCGAACCCCCTGCGGGGTTTCGCCCCTGTCGGGCTTCCATCGTTCCCTCGCTCCGCTCGGCTGACGCCTCCGGCCCGGCTTCCAGATCCGGGCCTGCGCGCTTCGCTTGCCGTGCGGTCGGCGCAAGGGGAAGGCCGTTGCCATGTCCAGCCGTCTTCCCTGACTTCATCACCTTGTCCGCGACTGTAGCCCGCTCCCGTGTGCCATCAAGGCGCGCAGGGCCGTGTCCTCGGCTGCGCCTGCGGGCCGCACCAACCCTGCGCTTTTCTCCTTGACGGCCCCCGTCCGCGCGCTCCTGACCGTCGCGGGCGATGAACTCAGGAAAGACGGTGGCAACAGGGCCAACCGGGTTCCTCGTGCCGACCGCACCGAACAGCCGAAAGGCTGGGCTCCGAATCTAGGAATCCGGTGTGCGGTGAACAGCAAACCTCTTTTTGTCAGGAGAAAGACCATGCAACTCGCCTCCCGTTTCGCTTCCCGTTCCCCCGCGCTGCGCAGCGACTACCCGCTGTCCGATGACCAGATTCACCGTGTAGCGCCGTCCATCTTCGCGGACGCCCCGCATGCAAGCCGTTCCCATCGGTACGCCTATATCCCTACGGCGGCGGTGTTGACCGAACTTCGCAAGGAAGGGTTTCAGCCTTTCATGGTGACGCAAACCTGCGTGCGCGATGAAGGCAAGCGCGAGCACACGAAACACATGCTGCGCCTGCGCCATGCCAGCCAGATCAACGGCGCGGAAGCCAACGAAATCATTCTGCTGAACTCGCACGATGGCACCAGCAGTTACCAGATGTTGGCGGGGCAATTCAGATTCGTGTGCAGCAATGGCCTTGTGTGCGGCGACACCGTGGCCGATGTGCGCGTGCCCCATAAAGGCGACGTAGCGGGCCAAGTCATCGAAGGCGCTTTCGAGGTGCTGCGCGGCTTTGACCGTGTGCGTGATTCCCGCGATGCCATGCGCGCCATCACGCTGGACGAAGGCGAGGCCGAAGTCTTCGCCCGCGCCGCGCTGACTCTCAAGTACGACGACCCGAACAAGCCCGCGCCCATCACCGAAAGCCAGATTCTGATGCCGCGCCGGTTTGAAGACCGCCGCCCCGATTTGTGGAGCGTGTTCAACCGCACCCAGGAAAACCTCACCAAAGGCGGATTGCATGGCCGCAGCGCCAACGGACGCCGCCAGCAGACCCGCCCCGTGCAAGGCATTGATTCGGACATTCGCCTCAATCGCGCCCTGTGGCTCTTGGCCGATGGCCTGCGCCAGTTGAAAGCCTGATCCGTCCCTCCGCAGGAGGGGCGGTTTCCCCTCCATTCCTTGTTTCACTTGATTGGAGAACCACCATGAACGCCGTTACCCAAACCGAAGCCCGCGCCGTCCACACCGCCGCCAATGTGCTGCAAGCCGCCGACCCGACCAAGAACCTGATTCTTGTGCCGCTGTCGCGGCTGGTGTTGCGCCCTACGGGCCGCAATGTGCGCAAGACCCCGCGCATGTCCATCCCTGAACTGGCCGCGAGCATTCAGCGCGTGGGCCTGCTGCAAAACCTGATCGTGATTGCATCCGCCGATGGCGAGCATTACGAAGTCGTGGCCGGTGGCCGCAGGCTGGCCGCGTTGAAGCTGCTGGCGAAGAAACACCGCATCGCCAAGGATTGGGAGGTGCCTTGCCTGCTGGTGGCCGATGGCACGGCCCGAACCGCCAGCCTCACCGAGAACGTGCAGCGCGAAGCCATGCACCCCGCAGACCAGTTTGAGGCATTCGCCGCGCTGGTGGCCGAAGGCCGACCCATCGAGGACATTGCAGCGGATTTCAGCGTTACGCCGCTGGTGGTGCAACGCCGCTTGAAGCTGGCGAATGTCTCGCCGCGCCTCATGGCCGACTACCGCGCCGATGCCGTCACGCTCGATCAGTTGATGGCCCTTGCCATCACCGACGACCACGCCGCGCAGGAAACCGCGTACTACGAGGCACCGACATGGCAGCGCCAGCCGTCCGCGTTGCGCGACCGCCTCACCGAAAGGGAAATCGACGCCTACCGGCATCCGCTGGTGCGCTTCGTCGGGCTGGACACCTACGAAGCCGCAGGCGGTGGCGTGCGCCGTGACCTGTTCGCGGAAGGTGACGCGGGCGTGTATCTGACCGATGCCGCGCTGCTGGACAGGCTGGCGCAAGACCGGCTGGCGGGCATCGCCGCCGAGGTGAAGACCGAAGGCTGGGCATGGGTGGATGCCACGCCGGGCGTGACCCATGCCGACCTGCACGCCTTCCAGCGTGTGCCGAGGGAGCGGCGCGAACCGACCAAGCGCGAAGCGCAGCGCATCGAAAAGCTACAAGCCAAGGTGCAGGCCATTGGCGAAGCCCTCGATGATGCGCTGGACGCCGAGGATGAGGACAAGGCCGACGCGCTGCAAGAGGAAGGCGAAGCCGTGGGCGAGCAGTTGCAGGCGCTGGAAGATGGCTTGCAGGACTACAGCCCGACCGCGAAGGCCGCAGCCGGTGCCATCGTCACCATCGACCGCAACGGGCAGGCCGTGATTCATCGCGGGTTGATGCGCGAGGCCGAGGCCAAGGCGCTGCGCACGCTGGAACGCCTGCGCCAGGGTTTCAGCGGCGAGGATGCCGGGAACGACGACGAAGGCGGGGACGGAGACGGCGACGGGCAGCCCAAGACCGCCGCCATGTCCGACCGGCTGGCGCAGCGGTTGAGCGCCCACCGCACCGCCGCGCTGCAAATCGAAGTGGCACGGCATCCGCAAGTGGCGTTGGCCGCGCTGGTGCATGGCATGGTGCAGACCGTTTTGCACGGCAGCCACTACGGCCCCCGCCATGATGCGTTGCCGCTGGGCGTGAGCCTGAAAGTGCAAGACCGGCTGGAAGGCATGGCCCCGGACTGGCCGGAATCGCCTGCTGCCGTGGCGCTGCGCGAGTTGCAACAGGTGGTGGGCGAAGCCTTGCCGCAGGACAGCGCCGAACTGTTCGCCGCGCTGCTGGCGAAGTCGCAAGACGAACTGGTGCGGCTGCTGGCGGTATGCGTGGCCGTCACGGTGGACGTGGTGACACCCCGCACCACGCGGCAGCAGCCGGGCGAGGAACTGGCGCAGGCCGTGGGCCTCGACATGGCCGCATGGTGGCAGCCGAGCGCAGAAGGCTACTTCAAGCACGTTCCCAAGGCCGCAATCTTGCAAGCCGTGGGCGAGTACGCGCCGGATTCCGTCACCCGGCTGGCGAAGTTGAAGAAGGCCGACATTGCCAGCGAAGCCGAGCGGCTGGTCGATGGCACCGGCTGGATGCCCGCCATCTTCAAGGCCGAAGACACGCAGGCAGCACCGCAGGAGCAAGACGACGCCCCGGAGGATGCCGAGGCAATGGCGGATGAAACCGCCGTGGCGCTGGCCGCTTGACCCACGCCGACAGCAAGCGCCCCGGCCTCGACCGGGGCGCTTTGCTGGAAGGAGAACATCCCATGACCTACACCACCAGCCGCCCCCGCATGGCGGCGATCTATGCCCCCGGCACGGTACGCGCCCGCCGCTGGCACGGCGAAGGCGACGTGCGCGGCTACCGTCCGCCCTCGGGCTGGTCAGCCCGCGCCGACCTGACCGACATTCACCCCATCACGGGCCGCGCCTTGCCGCGTGCCGTGTGGTGGCTCATCGAGACGAAGGAATAACCCGATCAGCACCGCGCCCAGGCCGTTCCGTCCTGGGCGCGGTGAACAGCAAAATCCGGGCGCGGCAGTGGCCGCGCCCGGTGTTCAAGGCCAGCAGCCGAATCAGAACGCCGCCGCCTTCGCGGTGGCTCAGGCGGCGGCGTTGAAGCGGCCGAGCATCCGCCCGGCCCACACCTGCGCGCTTCGCTTGCCTCCAGGGGAAAGCCCCTGCGGGCTATCCCCGCCACGCACGGCTTGGCGCCCCTCGATACCGCCGAACCGGCTACGCCGGATCGGCCCAGCCAGCGCCCCGCCGTGATGGACGGGGCGCTGGCGAACACGCCGGAGTTTGCTGCGGCAGGTTGTGCAAATGCGTGCCGTCCTCAACGCTGGCGGTTCGTACCCATCACGTCCACGAAGGACGGTTCACGGACAACCCGCCCAGCATCGCTATGGAGCTTCCGCGCCACGCCTCAAGACCGGTGCCGCAAGGTGCGGTGGGGCCTTTCTTGCCTGTCGTTGGATGGTTGACTTGGCCCGCGTCAGCGGGCGAGCCGGAGCAGCCTTCATGCGGGGATGCCGAGCCGGCCCTATCTCCTTGCGGTGCGGTTCGGCCCAAGGCGTCCTTGTGTTGTTGTGAATCCTGGCGGTGGCGCGGCTGCGCCTCGGGCTTCATGGCTGCAACCGTCCGGCGAAAACAATTTCCCCTGCTTTGTCACTGCGTTCGGCGCATTCCTCGCGGGACAAATTTTTTTCGCCTCCCGGCTCTCCACTGCGTTTCGACCGCAAGCGGTGCAGCCAGCCCGTCCCCCGCCGGCCGGATCACAACAAGGACGCGATGGGCGCGAACCTTGTTCCACCGTAAGGAGAAATCATCATGGCCAACATCGGCAGCTTCACCGCAGAGAAAGACGGCTTCACCGGCACGCTTCGCACCCTGACGCTCAACGTCAAGGTCAAGCTGGTGCCCAACGACAAGGGCGACAACGAGAAGGCCCCCGACTTCCGCCTGCAGGCGGCCAGTCACGACATCGGCGCGGCGTGGAAGAAGACCAGCGAGGCCGGGCGGGAGTACATCTCCGTGACCCTCGACGATCCTTCGTTCCCGGCTACGGTCTACGCCCGCCTGATCGAAGGCGAAGACGGCACGCACGACCTGATCTGGTCGCGCAGCAAGCCCCAGGCGGCGTGACCGCCGCCCGCAGCGCCCCGCCACACGGCGGGGCGCTGCGCTGTTCGTTCGTCCCGAACGCGGCAGCAGCAGGCAGTGCCCCGTAGCGGGCTACGTCCCCTTGTCTGAGAGCTGTGTCTGTGGCTTCTGTCAGGGCATGGCGTGTCGGCGCGATGCGCCGCCGGGCTTTACGGGCTACGCCCCGTGCCGTCTTTGCCGTCACGGCCATCCGGCTCCAATCCCTTGTATCTTTGAAATGCGTGTTCGGCAGTGCCGTCACGCCCGGACCTGTCAGGGTTCGGGGTTGGCCGCAGCATGTAGCCCGTCATCCCTCGGTGCCTATCGAGCCCGTGCGTGAGTCCTGGGCGCATGCTCGCGCCCGATCTCTGAAAGCCCGAACAGTTGCGTGAACGCCGTTCGCATTTGCAAGGAAGGGACGCAGGGATCATGGCCAATCAAGTCGCAGTCGGAATCGACATCTCCAAGAAGACCATGGATGTAGCCATTGGGCACGAACAGTCCACGGCAATATTCAGCAACGATGGTGCCGGGCATCAAGCGTTGATCGAGGTGCTGAAGAGCCATCAGGTCTCGCTGATCGTGATGGAAGCGACCGGGCAGTACCAACTGGCCTGTGCTTGCGCTCTCCAGGCTGCGGGGTTCGCAGTCGTTGTCATCAACCCCCGGCAGGCCCGGGACTTCGCCAAGGCCATGGGGCGATTGGTCAAGACCGACAGCGTGGATGCCAGGATGCTGGCGGAATTGGCCCAAGTGCTGAATCTGCGGCCTGATCGAGATCGCTTCATCAAGCCAATGCCAGACCAAGCGCAGCAGTATCTGCATGCGTTGGTACTTCGGCGTCGACAGTTGGTGCGCTTGCTGGTCAGCGAGCGCCAACGCAAACACATGGCGCACGCGGAGGTGGTGCAGGATATTGCGGAACTGATGGATATGCTCTCGACGCAGCTTGAGACGCTGGATCGGAAGATTGCGGAGCACCTGGCCCAGCACCAACCCAATCTGGCCACCTTGCTCAAGAGCGTCAAGGGCGTTGGTCCGGCAACGGCTGCAACACTGATTTCCGAGCTGCCGGAGCTAGGCCAGCTCAAGGCCAAGCAGATCTGCGCGCTGGTAGGTGTCGCACCGATGAACCGGGACTCGGGTCAGGCGCGCGGCAAACGCATCATTTGCGGCGGACGGGCCACGGTCAGGAGTGCGTTATACATGGCCGCCATCGTCGCCATGCGCTTTAACGCCGTGATACGGCAGTGCTATGAGCGCCTGCTCGCGGCTGGCAAGCCGAAGAAAGTGGCCATCGTGGCTTGCATGCGCAAGTTGCTGGTCATCATGAAAGCCATGGTCAAAACCGGGCAGCCATGGAATGAGCCGCTTGCGCCGGCATGACTTTCTAGATGGTGGCGGTGTCCCTGTGTCCTGGCGCCAGGGCTTTAGATGCCCATCGCCATGACCCAGCCCGCCAGCCCAGCCAGCAGCACCACGAGCGCTGGCGGCACCCGCCCCACCGTCAGCAGCCCGAACGAGAGCAGTGCCAGCCCGAAATCCGCCTTGCCGTGGATGGCGCTGGTCCACACCGGGTCGTATAGCGCGGACACCAGGATGCCGACCACGCCGGCGTTGATGCCCGCCATCGCCGTCTGGATGCCCGCGCGGTGGCGCAGTCCTTCCCAGAACGGCAGCGCACCGACCAGCATAAAGAAGGCCGGCAGGAAGATGGTGCCCAGCAGTGCCAGACCGCCGATCCAGCCATGCAGCGGCCCCTGAGCGATGGCGCCGAGATAGGCCGAGAACGTGAACAATGGCCCCGGCACGGCCTGCGCTGCGCCGTAGCCGGCCAGGAAGTCGGCATTGCTGACCACGCCGCTGGGCACCACGGTGGCCTGCAGCAGTGGTAGCACGACGTGCCCGCCGCCGAAGACCAGTGCGCCGGAGCGGTACACGCCTTCCAGCAGCGTGATCGTGGACGAGCCTGTGGCCGCAGCCCACAGGGGCAGCCCGACGAGCGGCGCGGCGAACAGCAGTAGCGCCACGACGCCCAGTTTGCGCGAGACAGGATAGCTGTGGGCCTGGCCACCACCGGGTTGCGCGATCTGCAATCTCCACCAGCCCAGCAATCCCGCCACCGCGATGGCGGCAAGCTGGCCTGCAGCCGAGGGCAGGATCATGGTCAGCAGCGCCGCCAGAATGGCCAGGGCGGCGCGTGGCCGATCCGGGCACAGCGACTTGGCCATGCCCCAGACAGCTTGCGCCACGATGGCCACGGCCACCACCTTGAGCCCATGCACCCAGCCGGACTGGGCCAGCCCCTGGTACTCCGCGATGCCGAAGGCGAACAGGATCAGCGCAATGGCCGACGGCAAGGTGAATCCTGCCCAGGCCGCCAGCAGCCCCAACCAGCCCGCACGGCCCAGCCCCAGCGCCATGCCCACCTGGCTGCTGGCCGGCCCCGGCAGGAACTGGCACAGGGCGACCAGATCGGAATAGCTGCGGTCATCCAGCCAGCGGCGGCGTTCGACGAACTCCGAGCGGAAGTAGCCCAAGTGCGCGATCGGGCCGCCGAAGGAGGTCAGCCCCAGCTTGAGGAAGGCGCCGAAGACTTCGACGGGTGAGCCGCGCGCGGCTGCGGCCTCATGCTGCAAGGTGTTGGTGGAATCGGTCATTTGTGCATCGCCTCCCCGGTGAACTCCCGGATGCGTTCCTTGGCCAGCGCCAGGCCTTCCTTACCTTTGGGCGTGATCGTGTAGAGCTTGCGCACGGTGCGCCCTTCACGCTCCTGGCGGGAGACGAGGTAGCCGTCGCGCTCCATCTTGTGCAGCATCGGGTACAGCGTTCCTGGTGAGAGGCGGTAGCCGTGGTGGGCCAGCTCGTCGATCATCCATTGCCCATAGATCTCCTGCTCGGCCGCGTGGTGCAGCACATGCAGGCGGATCAGCCCCGACAGCAGGTCGTGGTGCTCCATGGCGCGGGGTGTTGGCTTGTCTTTCATATCGAATAACGATAACGAAATTCGATAACATCACGAGGCAAAGTCTCTATGAGGAGTAGGCAAGCTTGGTCGGGCGCCTTAGGCCGCTTGACTTTCAAGACAGTTGCTCACGCCTTCGCGCCTGCGGCGCTGCGCGCTTCGCTTGCCTCCGGGGGAAAGCCCCTGCGGGCTATCCCCGCCGCGCACAGCTTGGCGCCCCTCGATACCGCCGAACCGGCGGCGCCGGATCGACCCGGCCAGCGCCTACGGCTGCTGGGCCGCTGCTGCGAGCTGGCTTTCAGCCTCGCTCATCAGCACGGCCGTGCTGCATTCGAGCGCGCCGGCGATCTTGAAGATGATCGCCAGCGTGGGCATGTGCTCGCCGCGCTCGACCTTGCCCATGTGCGAGCGCTCGATGCCAGCCAGGTGTGCCAGCGATTCTTGCGCGATGCCGCGTTCCGTCCGCAACGCACGCACCGCCGCGCCGAAGGCTTGCGCCAACTCGGCATCGTAGGTGGTGGCGCCGGCCGGTCGGCCGCGCTGAATGGGGCGCTTCTGCATAGACAGAAGCGTCAAGTCGCAGCACAATTAAAACCACGTTATATTTAACTCTTTCATTGAAATCTCACTGTTTTGCGTTTTTACGGAAATCCGCATTTGCGGCTTGCTACAGAAGCGCAAAGCCACGGAATCACAATCGTGCTTTTTCCCAAATCCGCCGATGCGGCTTTGCGCTTTCACGCTTGGGCGGATTTGTGAATTGGGAATAGACCGCCATGAAGCCACTCATCACCGAGGACGAGCGCCAGCGCCTGCTGGCCCACGGCCAAGCCCGTGCCGACGGTCAGGCCGGCGACCCGCTGCCCGTGGTGCGCCTGTTTACCCCGGACGCACACCTCACCTGGCTGATCGCTTCGCTCGACCCGGCCGACGGCGATACGGCCTACGGCCTGATCGACCTGGGCCTGGGGATGCCCGAGTTGGGCACCGTGAAGCTGTCTGACCTGGCATCCATCGTCGGGCCGCGCCAGCAGCCCGTGATGCGGGATCGGTATTTCCAGGCGGCGCGGCCCCTGTCGGAATATGTCCGGCTGGCCCAGGAGAACGGCGGCATTGTCGATTAAGCCAATCGCGTTCCGGCGCAGCCGGGCGTATTGAGACTATTTCCGTCGGAATTCGGATTTGCCCGGTCTCAATTCGCACTCTTGCACCGAAATAGGGCGTTTGAGACGAAAACGGCCACGATCTTTGGCGCGGGTTGCGGCACCTTGATTTGTGCCGCGTGACGTTTTTGGACTGCGCGGCCGTCGTATTCGGACGCATTGCGCAATACCCCGGAGCCAATCGGTCTTGACACTTGATGTTACAGCTTAAACAGGTTCGGATGATGTTTTGATGTGGACGCGGTAGCTCCGTTCTTGAACGCCCGTGACGACGTTCCTGCTGTTCGACGGGAGCTTGGCAATCATGGGCAATCCGCACCATCTTGCGCATTGGTATCCGACCGCCGCGTACCTCTACATCCTGTGCCTGGACACGCTCGCACTGGCCTGGGAGTACCTGCGCCGCCATCCCGACTACCGGCTCGACTGGCTGCGCCACCAGCGCCGGCCGCAAGCGGCGCAACAGGCGGCGCTTCGCTGGGGCTTGCGTCTGCTGGAAGACCCGGCCCTGGATGCGCGCGACGCGCATCCGGCCTGGCTACCCGGCCACGATGCCGTGGTGCAACTCCATCCCGATGCCGATCCGCCGCCCGAGGCAGCGGCTTTCGAGTTCTGGCACATCCCCGGTCACAAACAACTGCTGCACGACGGCAAAGGGCTGACGCTGATCGCGCGCAGCCCCGGCCATTGCGCGCGCTTCGCGCTGGCGCCCGGCCTGGAGGACGGCATGGCGATCGCCTATGCCAATCGCGGAAGTGGCGGCGGCGCTGCCGCGCCTGCGCGCAGCGCGACGTTGGCCACCGCCAGGCCCCGGCCCACACCGGCCGCGATGCTGGAGCTGCACACCCTGCAAGCGCTCGACGCGACCCTCGCGGGCGCGTCCTTGCGCGACGTGGCCGAAGGACTATTCGGCGCTGACGCCGTGGCGGCCGACTGGCACGCCGACGGCGACTTGCGCGCTCGCGTGCGCCGCCTCGTGCGCCGGGGCAATGCGTTGATGCGCGGCGGCTATCGCCGGCTAGCACAACTGCCGCCGCTTGAGAAGGGACGTTTTGATGGGGATGCAAAACGTCCCTGAGCAGCGGAGCTTCGTTTTCTGAGACTGCCTCCATCCGGTTGCGCTGTGTGGCCGGAGCTTTGAAAGCGATGGAGGTTCACCCCATGCGTCCTGCACCCTTGCGGCCTGCCGCCACTGTCCCGACCGCTGCCGCGCAACCGCAGCGTTACCTCACCAACGACGAAGCCGCCGAGTACCTGCGCCTGTCGCCGCGCACGCTGGAAAAGCAGCGCGTGATCGGCGGCGGCCCGCGCTTTCGCAAGTTCGGCCGGCGCGTCATGTACGCCGTGGCCGACCTCGATGCCTGGGCTGCGGATCGCAGCTTCGAGACGACCTCCGATCCTGAGTACGCCGAACAGCACGCGGCGGACAGTCGTGCGCGCTGATCGCTGGCACGCGCCAGGCCATCGCCATGTCCAACCCTGCGCTGCCGTCCCGGCAGCGACCCTCGCAAGAACGCGAACAGCTCGACCTGTTCCGCGCCTTGCCGGGCGACATGGCTCCGCGCGACAGCCAGGACTTGATGGCCTTTCCGTTCTTCTCGCTGGCGAAGTCGCGGCGCACGGCGCCGATCGACTTCCGGGCCAGCAACGTCACGATCCGCGTGGAGGGAACGGCCGAGCACGGCATCGCCACGATCTGGGACGCAGACGTGCTGATCTGGGCTGCTTCGCAGATCGTGGAGGCGCGCGACGCAGGCTTACGCCCGTCGCGGCTGATGCAGGCCACGCCCTACGAGATCCTGCGCTTCATCGGCCGCGGTACGTCGCTGCGCGACTACCAGCGTCTCAAAGCAGCCCTGGATCGCCTGCAATCGACCACGGTGGCCACGTCCATTCGCGAGACGACCGGGCGGCGCCTGCATCGGTTTTCGTGGATCAACGAGTGGAAAGAGCTGGCCGATGCCAAGGGCACGCCCTTGGGGCTGGAGCTGATCCTGCCGGACTGGTTCTACGCGGGCGTACTCGATGCGGCCCTGGTGCTGACCATCGACCCGGCGTATTTCCGGCTCACGGGCGGCATCGAGCGCTGGCTGTACCGGCTGGTGCGCAAGCATGGCGGGAGGCAGCAACACGGCTGGCAGTTCGATTTTCGGCACCTGTATCGGAAATCGGGCAGCGCCACGCGCTTTTCGGACTTCGCCTACGACCTGCGCGCATTGGTTGCGCGGCAGTCGCTGCCCAGCTACGTCCTGGGCATCGAGCGGATGCCGGGCGATGGGGTCGAGCTGCTGACCTTCCGGCCCGTGCCGTTCACGGCACGGGGATAACTGCGGGAAAAGCGGTGGACGGGCTCGTGCTATCAGGAGTACGGGGTATCGTGCTATCGGGAGTACGACTATCGTGCTATCAGGAGTACGGATCGGCCGCAAAGCCAATGGCGGCGCGGGTTTCGGCCTCCCTTAACTTCCCTAACTTAAATTCTCTAACGGTTAGTAGAAGCGCCGCGCCACGGTGGACAACCGCCGTGCAGCCACCAGCGCAGCGGCAACAGCCGGGCTTTCCAACACGGAGGGCCAGGCCATGATCGTCGCGCTGCT
>NZ_JBHZGV010000013.1:154781-155049 GCF_043359985.1 Comamonas trifloxystrobinivorans | reverse complement strand
CACGCTCGCCACCCACATCGCCGGCGAGCTGGCGATGCGCGGCCAGCACGTCGTGCTGCTGGACGCCGACCCGCAGGGTTCATCACTGGACTGGACGCAGCGCAGAAGCCAGCAAGGTCTGCCCAGGCTGTTCAGCGCCGTGGGCCTCGCCCGCGAGACGCTGCATCAGGAAGCCCCGGAGCTGGCACGCCGCGCGGATTACGTCGTCATCGACGGGCCGCCGCGCATCGCCGCCTTGGCGCGCTCCGCGCTGCTGGCGGCCGAGCGG
>NZ_JBHZGV010000013.1:0-154718 GCF_043359985.1 Comamonas trifloxystrobinivorans | reverse complement strand
ATCCGCGAGGCGCAAGTCTTCCGGCCAGCGTTGCGCGCGGCCTTCGTCATCAATCGGCGCGTCAGCACCACCGTGATCGGGCGCGAAGCGCGCCAGGCGCTCGCCGACCAGCCGCTTCCTGCGCTGCGCGCGGAAGTGCATCAGCGCATCGTGTTCGCCGACAGCGTGGCCGCTGGCCGGCTTGCACGCGAGACGGCGCCCGACAGCGCCGCCTCCCGCGAAATCACCGCCCTGGTGGACGAACTGCTGCGGTGGACGCCATGACAGAGAAGCCGCCAGCCACCAGCAAACGCACGGCCAAGCGCGTCGGCATCGGCGCGCGTCCGCCTGCGAATCCGCACGCCGAGGCGTGGATTCGTCAGGGCGATGCCGATGCGATAGGCAAAGGCGAACTCTACACAGCCCGCCTCACCCTCGACATCACGCCCGCCATGAGGGCGCGCATCAAGGTCTCGGCCTTCACGCAAGGCGTGACCGTGGCCGATCTGCTGCGCGGCCTGCTGGAGCGGGAGTTTCCAGAACACCGCAGGGAGAACACACCATGACCGCATCTGCTTCGCCAGTCTCCGCGCCTGCCGTCTTCGCGGCCACGGCTGCGCCCGTAGCGCCTTCCGGCCAGCCCGCCAACGCGCCGCTGACGCGCGTGGCGCTGGCCTACATCGAGGCCCGTTTCAAGCTCTACCTGCGCTTCGGTGAACCCGCGCGCACGCACCAGCTCGACCGCTGGCGGCGCAGCTCGGTATTCCTGCCGGGCGCGGTGTTCTGCCGTGTGCGCTGGCAGGCCAACGATTACGGCACCGTGCGCTGGCAGCTCATGGTGATGCAAGCCTGCACACCGCTGGACGACGCGCAGCGCATCCCCGGCATACAGCCGGGCGCGCGCCTGCTGCTGCACGCCGAGGGCGACGGGCAAGTGCGCGCCGTGCTGGAACGCATCGACGCCATCGAGGCCCTGGGCATCTCGCCTGTCGCTGCCTCGCCCGCGTACTGGCGCACGCTCGCCAACCGGCTCGCCGCGCGCCTGCCGCTGCCCGACTACACCGCCGAGCGGCACGCCGCCTGGCTGGCCGGGAGGGCGCTGCCATGACTGCCGTTTCCACTGGTGCCAACACCGCCGGAAAGGCTCCGCGCCCTCGCTCCCGCCTGCGCGCTCGCATCGTGCTTGCTGGCTTCGCTGCCTGCGGCCTCGCTGCGCTGGCATGGGCGTCTTTCGTGCATCCGCTGCCCCGCCTGATCTACAACCCGTCCGACAGCGTTCCCGTCGGCTGGTATCGCATCGTGTCACCCGACGCGCCGCGCGTCGGCTCCATCGTGCTGACCACGCTGCCACCAGACGCCGCTGCGCTGGCCGCACTGCGCGGCTACCTGCCGGCGCACGTGCCGCTGCTCAAGCGTGTGGGCGCGATCGCGCCGCAGGAGGTGTGCGTCGCCGGCGGCAGCGTTCGCATCGACGGCGTGCCTTCGGCAGCCTTGTTGCGCGCCGACCGCTGGGGACGGCCGCTGCCATCCTGGCAGCAGTGTCGCCGCATGGAACCGGGCGAGCTGTTCCTGTTGAGTGTCACCAATCCGGCGTCGTTCGACAGCCGATATTTCGGGCCGGTCGCCGCATCCGCCGTGATCGGCGTCGCGCACCCGGTTTGGCTGGAGGCCCGTCCATGATGGCCGCCGACTCGCTGCACGTTGCCGTGCATCTTGTCGTGCCATCTGGCATGTCGATCCCGTGGCTTTCTGCATGTCGTCGCGCGTGCAGTGCGAACGCATCCGCGCCGCACTTCGCGCTGCCTTCCCATGTACAGGCGTCTTGCCTCGAACGCGCCCGGCCTATGGCCGTCGCCGCGTTCGCCGGTGCGCTGGCTGCTCGCGCAGCAGCGCCGCCGGGCCGCCGCTGCCCGGAGCGCCAGCGAGGGGCAAAGGCGGAAGGCAAGACAAAAGGGGGCGGCACCTGTCGGCCCGCAAAGCCAGTCTGCACGTGGGGGGGCGAGGCACGCAGCGGCTTTGCCGCCGTGCCGCTTGGGGCGTGAGGCACGCACCGATACAGGCATGTCCGCGTGCTTCGCACGCCCGGACACGCCAGAGTTTGCAGGGAGCGCAGGCATGACCAACCGCCGCGACGATGATTTCCGCATCCGCCCCAGCGCACCGAAGAACCGGGGCCAGGGCTTCGTATCCAAGGTGCTCCAGCAGGCAGGCAAGGCCAGCGGCGGCAAGTCCACGGTGCGCCGTCCTGGCGGCAGTGGCAAGGGCACCGGCCAGCGGCCCGGATCGCGCCTGGGACGCGGCCACACGGCGGCGCGCTTCGCAGGGGCGAAGCTCACGCCTATGTCGCGGCGCGTGACCATCAAGACACTACTGGTCAACCAGCAGCGGGCCAGTCCGCAGTCGCTCGCCAAGCACCTGCGCTACATCGAGCGCGACGGCGTGGGCCGCGACGGCGAACCGGGTCGGGCCTATGGGCCGCAGACCGACGAAGCTGATCTGAACGCATTCAAGGAGCGCTGCGCCGATGATCGGCACCACTTTCGCTTCATCGTTTCGCCCGAGGAAGGGGCCGAGCTGGAAGACCTGCGCACCTACACGCGGCACCTGATGGGACGCATGGAGGCCGACCTGGGCACGCGGCTGGAATGGGTGGCGGTCGATCACTGGAATACCGACAACCCGCACACCCACCTGATCGTGCGCGGGCGCGACGACACCGGCAAAGACCTCATCATCGCGGGCGACTACATCACTGATGGTTTTCGTCATCGCGCCGCCGAGCTGGCGACCGAATGGCTGGGGCCACGCACCGAGCTGGAGATCCAGCAGACCTTGCAGCGCGAGGT
Source organism: Comamonas trifloxystrobinivorans (assembly GCF_043359985.1). NCBI lineage: Bacteria > Pseudomonadati > Pseudomonadota > Betaproteobacteria > Burkholderiales > Comamonadaceae > Comamonas > Comamonas trifloxystrobinivorans. The sequence goes on along the minus strand of NZ_JBHZGV010000013.1, from coordinate 151,893 downwards.
GGAGCAAGAGCGGTGGACTAGCCTGGATCGCACGTTGAAACGCGAGGCCGGCGAGGATGGCCGGGTACAGATCGAACGCTTCAACGAACCGACGTTGCAACGCCAGCGCCTGCTGCTGATCAGCCGCCTGCAACGCTTGCAGCACCTGGGCCTGGTCGACGAGACGCAGCCCGGCAGTTGGGCCGTCCATGCCGATGCCGAGAAGACCTTGCGCGCCCTGGGCGAGCGTGGAGACATCATCCGCACCATCCAGCGGGCCATGAGCGGCCAGCCGCGCGAGCTGGCGGTGTTCGAGCCGGGCGACGATGGCCGAACTATTCTCGGCCGCGTAGCCGCGAAGGGGCTGGCCGACGAACTGCGCGACCGGGGCTATCTGGTCATCGACGGCGTGGACGGCAAGGCCCACTACGTCGCGCTCAATGCCCGCGACGAGCTGGCGAACTATCCCAGCGGCGCCGTGGTGGAGGTGAAAGGATCGGCCGACGTGCGCGCGGCGGACAAGAACATCGCCGCGCTGGCGAGCGATGGCTTGTACCGTACCGACCATCACCTCGCCATCGCCCAGGGGCAGGCCGTGCCCGGCCGCGATCCGCAGGAAGTCGTCGCGGCCCATGTCCGCCGACTGGAAGCCTTGCGCCGCGCCGGCATCGTGGAGCGTGTGGCCGAAGGTCTATGGAAGGTGCCGGACGATCTGCCCGAGCGTGGCCGTCAGTACGACGCGCAGCGCCTGGGAAGCGTGGCCGTGGAACTGAAATCGCACCTGCCCATCGAGCGGCAGGCCCGCGTGATCGGGGCCACCTGGCTCGACCAGCAACTGATCGGCGGCGGCTCGGGCCTGGGCGACCTGGGCTTTGGCGGCGAGGCCAAACAGGCCATGCAGCAGCGCACCGACTTCCTGGCCGAACAGGGGTTGGCCGAGCGGCGCGGGCAGCGCGTGATCCTGGCGCGCAACCTGCTGGGCACGCTGCGCAACCGGGAGCTGGCGCAGGCCGCGAAGGACATTGCAGGCGAAACGGGCCTGGAGCATCGGCCCGTGGCCGACGGGCAGCGCGTGGCCGGCATCTACCGGCGCAGCGTCATGCTCGCCAGCGGGCGCTACGCGATGCTTGATGACGGCATGGGCTTCTCGCTGGTGCCGTGGAAGCCGGTGATCGAACAGCGATTGGGGCAGCAGCTTTCCGCGACGGTTCGCGGCGGCGGGGCGTCCTGGGAGATTGGGCGGCATCGGGGGCCAACCATTTCTTGAGTCAAGGTAAAGCCACAAGCCGGTGGGCAAAATTAGATTTTATCCATAGATGGGTGATCAATCCAAAGCGTTACCAAAGGTTGGGATGTCAAAATTAGAATTATCTGTAATTTCGGATACACGGCCACATTCAAAGGCACGCTATCGCGTATATGGATTGATGGTTTCCGACCAGTGCCGCATGCGCCTTCCGCAGAATTTGGGGCAAATCCACGATGAAGAGAATAATTTGGACGTTCTGGTTTTTTGCGCTGGCATTGAGCGCTTTATGGCTTTTTACCGATACGCTCTGGCCTGCACAGTCCAACTACTTCGCCCTGCGAACGGTATGGATTAAATACAGCGGCGTACTGGCCATCGGCGCGATGTCCGTGGCGATGATGTTGGCCACGCGCCCGGCGTGGCTGGAGCCCAGCTTGAACGGACTGGACAAGATATACCGCCTGCACAAGTGGCTCGGCATCGCTGCTCTGGCCGCTGCAACAGTACACTGGCTGTGGGCGCAGGGTACTAAATGGGCCGTAGGCTGGGGCTGGCTGACGCGCCCCGCGCGCAAGCCCCGCGCAACGGCTGATTCAATGGGCTCCATTGAATCGGCGCTGCGTGGCTGGCGTGGACTGGCCGAGGACTTGGGCGAATGGGCCTTCTACGCCGTCGCCGTGCTACTGGTGCTGGCTTTGGTTAAGCGCTTTCCCTACCGGCTGTTCGCCAAGACGCACCACTGGATGGCAGCGATCTACTTGGTGCTGGCCTTCCACACCTTGGTGTTGGTGCAGTTCTCCTACTGGGCCCAGCCCGTGGGCTGGGCTTTGGCTATGCTGCTGGCGAGCGGCACGGTATCGGCGGTGTGGGTGCTGCTGGGCCGAGTCGGTGCGCAGCGCACCGCGCACGGTGTCATCGAATCGCTGCAGACCTACCCTGCGCTGAACGTGCTGGAAACCACCCTGCGGATGGACCCGGGCTGGCCCGGCCACCGGCCCGGACAGTTTGCCTTCGCCATGTCCAACCCGAAAGAAGGCCCGCACCCCTACACGCTAGCCTCAGCCTGGGTGCCGGAAGACCGGCGCATTACCTTCATCACCAAGGCGCTGGGCGACCACACCCGCCGGCTGCCTGAGCGCCTACGGGTAGGCGACCAGGTAACGGTCGAGGGGCCTTACGGCTGCTTCACTTTCGACGACGAGAAGGCCCGCCAGATCTGGATCGGCGCCGGCATCGGTATCACGCCATTCATTGCGCGCATGAAGTATTTGGCGCAGCATAAAGGCCAAGACGCACGCCCGGTCGATTTGTTTCATCCTACGAGCGACGTTGATCCGCAGGCCATCGAGAAACTGCGCGCCGACAGCCAGGCGGCCGGCGTTGTGCTGCACCTGCTCATCGACAAGCAGAACGGTCGCCTGACGGGTGAACGCCTGCGTGCCATGGTGCCGGGTTGGAAAGACGCCAGCGTCTGGTTCTGCGGCCCCACGGCCTTCGGCCGCGCGTTGCGCGCCGACCTGCTGGCCCAGGGGCTGGAGCCGGAGGCGTTCCACCAGGAGCTTTTCGAGATGCGCTGAATGGAAGAAAGCACATGCGCGTATTGATCGTGGAAGACTCGCAAACGCTGGCCGAAGCCCTGAGCCAGAGCCTTCAGTCGGAAGGCTATGCCTGCGATACAGCAGCCGATGGCGTGTCCGCGCTGAAGTTTCTTGCCAGCTACCGGTACGACGCCATCATTCTGGACTTGATGCTGCCCCGGCTGGACGGCTTTGGCGTGTTGCGCGCATTGGGCCGAGAGGCCCATGCCGCACCGGTGTTGGTGCTCTCCGCGCGCGAACTGCTCGACGACCGGGTGCGGGCCTTGGATGCGGGTGCCGATGACTACCTGACAAAACCCTTCGAGCTAGCCGAACTGCTGGCTCGCCTGCGGGCGCTAGTACGGCGTCCGCCGCAACGGGACGTTCCAGTTCTGCGCCACGGCGATCTGGAGGTCGATCCGCGCTCGCGCATCGCGAGGTTCAAGTGCATTGATCTTGGGCTCACGCCGAAGGAGTATGGACTGCTCGACTTGCTGCTGCGTCGGCGCGGCGCCACGCTGTCGCGCTCGCAGATTTTTGAACATTTGTACGACAGCCGCAGCGATGCATCGGACAAAGTGGTAGAGGTGATCGTCAGCACCTTGCGAACCAAGCTTGCCCAGTGCGGCCTGGATGAACTGATCGTGACACGCCGTGGCTTCGGCTACATCCTGCCCTGAACGATGGTACGTCCCGATTCCGAAGCCCTTTCTGATGCGAGTCAAGGCGGATCCTGGTCCTTGCAGCGGCGGCTGGCTGCCAGCTTGGTGATCTGCATTGGAGGAACCTTCGCGATCCTGTTTCCCGTCCTCGACTACTGGATTGACCACGAAATCTATCGACGGATGGATACCACCCTGATGCAACGATCAGCGGCGGTGGGGCGCGTGCTGCAGGAGTTGGATGCGAGAAAGCTCGAAAGCCTCATGCCGGAATATGAGCCTGGCGGGCATACCGAGTTCTTCACGGTCTTCGATTCGCAGACCCACCGGGCCTTGCTACGCTCTCCCAGCAGTGCAGGCGCCGAGCTATCGCTTGGCCCGGTGGAGCAAGGCACCCCGCGCTATTACGACGTGACACTTCCGGATGGCCACGCGGGCCGCGCGCTGGCGACGCGCGTGTCGGTAACTGGAGAGAGGTCTCAGCTATTAGTCGTCGCAACAGAACGCCGGGATTGGGATCAAACCGAGCGGCGCATCCACTTTGCGCTCTTGGGCGGTATTGTGCTGGCAACGCTGCTAGCGACGGGCCTGGCGCTGCTCATGGTTCGGCATATCGTGGTCATGCTGGAGCGGGTCGGCGAGCAACTGGCCGATCTGCGTTCGGATCGGCCGATTGCGCGGATCGGAGCGGACTTTCCCCGTGAACTGCGTCCATTTGCCGAAGCCTTCAATCAGGGCTTGCATCACCTGTATGTGGCCATTGTCCGCGAGCGCCGCTTCTCCCGCGATGTGGCCCACGAGTTGCGCACGCCCCTGGCGGAAATCCGCATCAGCGCAGAAAGCGCTTTGATCGATGCCGACCCGGCCCGAATCCAGCGCGCCCTGAATGCAATGATCCAGGCCAGTTCACGCATGCAGCGCAGTGTGGACACTCTGCTGTTGTTGGCGCGACTTGAGTCCGGCCAACACACAATGGCGCTGGATCCTCTGGATCTAACTGCTTTGCTGCGAGAGTTGCTGGCGGGACTTAACGTCCAGCAAATGGCACCCAAGTCACCCATCCGCGTGACTTTGCCTGAATCGGCATGGGTGCAAAGTGATCAGGGCGTGATCGAACGCATCGTCTCCAACCTCTTGCGCAATGCCATTGAATACGCGCCCGAAGGCGACGACATTCAATGCGGGCTGGAGCGCGAAGCTTCCGGCTGGATGTTGACCATCGTCAACACAGCTCCCAATTTGCTGGCATCCGATCTGGATCAATTCGGCCTTCGCTTCTGGCGCAAGGATTCCGAAGGTGGCACGGCGCACCACGCCGGGTTGGGACTTGCACTGGCCCTGGCGCTCGCGCATGCCATAGACCTGCCGCTGGCGTTCTCACTGGACAACGGTCGGCTGTCCGCGCGGCTTGGCCCTTGGCCAGCGCTGCTCTGAGATTGACGCAGATTTACACCGCGGTGCCGAACATGGCTCCCACGCCCGCTGTCACCGCCATGGCAAATGTGCCCCAGAACGCGACGCGCAGTGCACTTTTGAACAGCGGCGTACCACCCACGGCAGCAGCCGCAGCGCCGAGCAGGGCCAGGAAGACAATCGCCGTCGCGACGATCCAATAGAGCAGGCTCTGCTCTGGCGCCAGCAGAACCACAGCCAGCGGCATGGCCGCGCCCACGGCGAAGCTCCCGGCGGACGCCATTGCAGCTTGCAGCGGGCGAGCGCTCAGCGTTTCAGAAATGCCCAGTTCATCGCGCGCGTGCGCGCCCAGCGCATCATGTGCCATCAACTGCGTGGCGACTTGATCCGCGAGCCGATGATCCAGGCCACGCCGGACGTAGATGGCGGCCAGTTCCCGATGCTCTGCATGCGGACTACGGTTCAGTTCATCTTGTTCCCGTGCCAGATCTGCCTTTTCCGTATCAGCTTGTGAATAGACCGACACGAACTCGCCTGCAGCCATGGACATGGCGCCGGCTACCAACCCCGCGATGGCCGTGGTCATGATGCTGGCATGGCTTGCATGGGCAGCAGCCACGCCTGCAACTAGGCTGGCCGTGGAAATGATGCCGTCATTGGCACCCAGAACAGCTGCGCGTAGCCATCCGATATGTTCAGTGCGATGACTTTCAGGGTGAGCGCGATGATGAAATTTTGTCATTGAAAAATCAAATCCATGTGAAGCAGCCCAAGGCCAGCAGTTCAGGTGCGATGACCGGGAAGCATGCGAACCAGTGTGTTGTCACGCATGACGTAGTGGTGCAACAGCGCCGCCATCGCATGCAATCCGATCAAGACATAGCCCAATGTCGCCAGCGCCTCATGGACATCCTTGAGTTGGCGCGACAAAGCAACGTCGGTGCCGATCAGAGAGTGAATGGGCAAGCCAAACAGAACAATCGGCTTGCCCGCCGCACTCAAGGTGAGCCATCCGAGCAGCGGCATGGCGAGCATGAAGCTGTAGAGCGCATAGTGCATGACATCGGCGAGCGTGGCCTGCCAGCGTGGCATGGGTGGTTGGATCGATGGCTTCACGCCCGCCAGGATGCGCACCCCGATACGGATCACGACGATCACCAGAACGCTGAGGCCCAGCAGGTAGTGCAAGGACTTCATGGCGTCTCTCAAGGCGCTGCCCTTCGGTGCCAGACCGCGCAGCTCCATGCTCGCATAGACCGCGATGATGAGAAGCGCGGTCAGCCAATGCAGTCCTATGACCAAAGGACTGAAACGATATTCGGAATTCCTGACATTCATGGTGTATGGCTCCGAAGTTTGAGGTAGCAAAGGCGCACCGCTGGCATATCAGAGCAAGTTACTGAAAAATCAGTTTATCGATTGCTTGCTGCTCAAAGCAGGCGTTTTGCAGAAATACATCGCACTGAGAAAATTTCGCTTTCTCCAAAGCTTTCTCAAAGCTTCACCGAAGAACATGAGCTGATCTTTACAAGAGATCGACCGCATGTTTCGCCTCATTAACCTCGCGCACCGCTTCATATGCGACGAATTTTCAATTCGCGCTGTGTGCTCTCTACTCTGCTCTACGTCATTTGGGGCGGCACAAGCATGAGCTTCCCGACCTTGAAAGCGGCGGGCACCTCCAGCCGAACCAAGACCTTGGCCCTGTCCGCCGTCGGTGTGGCAGTTCTGGCTGCCGTAGGGTACGGCTGGTGGGCTTGGGCAACCCAGCAGACAACCGTAGCCGATAAAGACGCGAGCGAAGCTGTCGCCCAACCGAACGCTGGCGGCGTTCACCTCAATGCCACTCAGCTTCGCGCGCAGGGTGTGGAAACCGCACTCGTCAAGGATGCTGCAGTGATACCGCTGGATAGCTTACCCGCGCAGACGGTGGCACCACTCTCGGCTAGCGCGCAGGTCGTGGCGCCATATGGCGGTGTGGTGACGCGCGTTCTGGTCGATGAAGGCGCCGCAGTGCGCCAAGGTCAGGCACTGGCGCGCATCCAGAGCAAGGACGTTCTGGCGTCTCAGGCTGATCTGGCGCGTGCCCGCACCGAAGCGGCGGTGGCTACGGCGCAGGCCCGGCGCGATGCCACGCTCTTGGCCGAGGGCATCATCCCAGCCACGCGCAACGAGCAAACCCAGGCGCGCGCGGCGGCTGCGCAAAGTACGTTGCAAGAGGCCAATGGCGCCCTCGCACGGCTTCGACCCGTTAGCGGCGGGCAGGCCGGCGAGTATGAATTGCTGGCGCCTTTGTCCGGGCGGGTGATGCGTCGTCACCTGAGCCTCGGGCAGGCGGTCGCGCCGCTCGACATCGCCTTCATAGTGGCTCAGCCTGGCCCGCTGGATGTCAGCGTCGCGGTTCCGCTGCGCTGGCGCTCGGATCTCCACCCAGGCTTGGAAGTGCGTCTTCCCGATGGCACGATCGCTCGCGTGACGGCTGTTGGTGGCGACACTGACCTCAGTAGTCAGAGCCTGCGGGTACGTGCCCGCGTCGATGCAGATCAGGCAGGGGCAGACCGCTATGCGGCCGGGCAGCAGATCAGTGTCGCGCTGTTGCTGCCAGCACCGCAGGGCACCTTGAGCGTGCCATCGTCCGCACTGCTGCCAGCGGGCAGCGCCCACGTGGTCTACGTTGCTGAGCCGTCATCGCAAGACAAGCACGGCGACCTACGCGTCCGCGCTGTTCCGGTGCGACTGCTGGGGACAGACGAATCAGAGGCGTCAAGCGCCGTGCGTGCCGTCTCGCCAGACACTGCGCCGCTTGCGGCAGGCATGCAGGTCGTCGTGCGCGGTACGGCACTGCTTAAATCCATGATTCCATTGCAATGAGGGGCGACCACGCATGTTGTCCCGTCTGATTGAATTTTCCCTGCGCCAACGTGCGCTGGTACTGCTTGGCGTGCTGGCTTTGGCGGGTGCGGGCCTGGTGGCCTTCCTGCAACTGCCGATCGACGCCTATCCGGATATTTCCCCCACGCAGGTCAAGCTGATTATCAAGGCCCCTGGCATGACGCCTGAGGAGGTGGAGTCGCGCGTGATCACGCCGCTGGAGATGGAGTTGCTCGGCGTGCCGCGGGGCGTGATGCTGCGCTCCACGGCCAAGTACGCCATCGCCGACATCACGGTGGACTTCGCCGAAGGCAGCGACATCTACTGGGCGCGTCAGCAGGTGGCTGAACGCTATGCCGGCGTTTCGGGCAGCCTGCCCGAAGGCGTCAGCGGCGGGCTGGCGCCGATTTCGACACCGCTGTCGGACGTGTTCATGTTCACCATCGAAGGCGGTGGCCTCACGTTGAGCGAGCGCCGCGCCCTGCTGGACTGGACGCTGCGCCCGGCCCTGCGCACGCTGCCCGGTGTTGCTGATGTCAACGTGCTGGGTGGAGAAGCCAAGAGCTTTGCTGTGGTGCCGGATCGCGCACGGCTTTCCGCTGCGAGCCTCAGCTTCTCTGATGTCATCACGGCGATCGGCCGCAACAACCGCAATGACGGTGCGGGCCGCCTGGATGCAGGCGAAGACACGCTGATCGTGCGCGCTGAAGGCGCGATCCACACTTTGGACGATTTATCCCGTCTGATCCTGCGCGCGGGGGCCAATGGTACGGCCCCAGTTCGCCTGGGCGACGTGGCCCAGGTGCGCATCGAAGGCGTGACGCGCTATGGCGCCGTCACCCGGGACGGCGCAGGCGAAGCGGTGGAAGGCATCGTGGTGGCGCTGCGCGGGGCCGATGCCTCGGCGCTGGTCAAAGCCATTCGAGCCCGGCTGGACGAGGTGACTCCCAGCCTGCCGCCCGGCGTCAAGGTGGTGCCGTTCTATGACCGCAGCACGCTGATCGAGCGCGCCGTGGGCACGGTGGAAAGCGCCTTGCTGGAAGCGACGGTACTGGTCGTTATCCTGCTGCTTCTGTTCCTCGGCGAGCTTCGCGCCGCGCTGGTTGTGGCGGTGATGGTGCCTTTGGCGGCACTGGGCACCTTCTTGCTGATGCGTCTGGTCGGCATGAGCGCCAACCTGATGAGCTTGGGGGGCCTCGCGATCGCCATCGGCATGCTGGTGGACGCCGCCGTAGTGGTGGTGGAAAACGCCGTCAGTCGGCTCGACCCGCACGCGCCCAGTGCGCACCAGCCGCGCCTGCACCGCATATTCGCCGCGGCGCGCGAGGTCGCCATGCCTGTGGCCTCGGGCATCCTCATCATCTGTCTGACCTTCATGCCCCTGCTCACTCTGCAAGGGTTGGAAGGCAAACTGTTTGTGCCGGTGGCGCTGACCATCGTATTCGCCCTGGGCGTCTCGCTGCTGCTGTCGCTCACGCTGGTGCCGGTGCTGGCCTCGCTGCTGCTCAAGGAACACGCTCACACCGAGCCGTGGGTGATGCGCTGGGCCACGCGCCTGTACCAACCGCTGCTGGAGGCTGCGCTTCACCACCCGCTACGCGCATCGGCGGTCGCCATCGCGGCCCTGGCATTGGGTGTGGTGGCCTACCTCGGCACGGGCAAGGCGTTCATGCCGACGATGGACGAGGGCGATATCCTGCTGCAACTGCAAAAGCCGCCGTCCATCGGGTTGCAGCGCTCGCTGGAGATTGACCTGGCAGTGCAGAAGGCCATCGGTGCGGCGGTGCCCGAGGTGCGGCACAGCATCGGGCGGGTGGGCTCCGACGAGCTGGGGCTCGACCCGATGGGCCTGAACGAAACCGACCTGTTCATGCAGCTCGCACCGCGCAAGGATTGGCATGCAGCCGACAAGGACGCGTTGAGTGCCGAGATACGCAAGGTGATGGATGCCTTCCCCGGCCTGGAATTCGGCTTTACCCAGCCCATCGAGATGCGCATCTCGGAAATGCTCACCGGCAGCCGGGGCGACGTGGCCGTCAAGCTATTCGGCCCTGATCTGCAAACGCTGGGCGATCTGGCGCAGCGCATGGCCGCTCGCATCGAGAAAGTGCCCGGTGCGCGCGACGTGCTCACCCAGGCCAGCGACAGCGTGGAATACCTGCAGGTGAAGGTGGATGCGCAGGCGGCGGGGCGCGCCGGACTGGCCGTGACGCAGGTTCAGGACGAGCTGCGCGCGCAGCTCGAAGGCGTGCCGGCCGGGCTGGTGATCGAGCCGGACAGGCGCACGCCCATCGTGGTGCGCGGGGATGCCCGGCTGCGCGGATCGGCCGAGCGGTTCAAGGACTTGCAGCTCGCCCGTGGCGATCAGGGCGAAATCCCCTTGACCTCGCTGGCGCGCATCGCCACCACTGATGGCCCCGTGCTGGTGCGGCGCGAGAACGGCTCGCGCTTCGCGCTGATCCAGTCCAGCGTGAGTGGGCGCGATCTGGTCGGCTTCGTGGATGAAGCGCGCGCCGCCGTGGTGCGCGACGTGCCGCTGCCGCCCGGCTACCGCGTCGAATGGGGTGGGCAGTTCGAGAACCAGCAACGCGCAGCGGCCCGCCTTGGCATGGTGGTGCCGGTGGCCCTGGGGCTGATTTTCTTCGTGCTGTTCATGACCTTCGGCTCGGTGCGGCAGGCCGCGCTCATCCTCGGCAACGTGCCGTTTGCCATGGTCGGCGGCGTGGCGGCGCTGTGGCTGTCGGGGCAGTACCTGTCGGTGCCTGCTTCGGTCGGCTTCATCGCGCTGCTGGGCATCGCCGTGCTCAACGGATTGGTGCTGATGACGCACTTCAACCACCTGCACGCGCTAGGCCTGCCCATGGAACAGGTGGTGCGCGAAGGTTCGCTGCGACGGTTGCGCCCCGTGCTGATGACGGCTTCCATCACCGCCTTTGGCCTAGTGCCCCTGCTGCTGGCCAGTGGCCCTGGCTCTGAGATCCAGCGCCCACTCGCCATCGTGGTGATTGGCGGACTGGTCAGTTCCACTGCGCTGACCCTGGTCCTGCTGCCGGTGCTGTACCGGCGATTCGGCCAGGCCATCTCCTCACAACAAGGAGTCCACGCATGAACGGATTGAAAGAAGCGCAACTGGTGCGCCTGAATCTGGTGTTTCCACCCACGCTCGAAGACGCCGTCACCGATGCCCTGATGGCCGACCCGGTGCTGCCAGGGTTCACCCTGTTGCACGCCGAAGGGCATACCGGCGACTTCGCGCGCGCGTCCATTCGCGAGAAGGTTCGCGGTCGTGTGGATCGGCGCGTCATTTGGGTGTTGATCGAATATGAACAACTGGAACAGGTCCTGGCGCATCTGCGCCAGCGCATCGCGTCTAGCGATGTCCGCTGGTGGGTGGAGTCGGTGTTGGCAAGTGGAAGACTGGTATGACGAGTAAAAACAAAGGATGCAGCCTGGTACTACCGACTGGTGCCGTCATGGTGGCTATCGCGGCTTTGACATTTCATCCCGCGCAAGCGCGCGCCGATGATCTTTCGTGGCTGCCTGCGCAGGCGCAAGTCGAAGCGGCGATAAAAATCCAGCCGGTCGTGAATGCCGCAGCCGCTCGCTTGGACGCGGCGGCCGCCACGCAAAGCGCCCTTGAAGCCGGTAGCCACGAATTTGAACTCAGTAGTGGCCTACAACGTCGCAACGTGACCAACGAAGCGCGTCGCTACAACGAATGGGAAATCCAGCTCAGCCGTGCTGTTCGCTTGCCAAACAAGGCGCGTATAGATCGGGACATCGGCAGCCGCACCCGTAGGGTGGCCGATATGCGCCTTGAAGATGCCGAGCACCAAATGGCAAGGCGACTGTTGGAAGTCTGGGCCGGATGGCTGCGCAGTTTCGTCGTAGTCGACGAGATGCAAGCTCAGGAAAAGTTGCTTAGACGTGAGCAGGAAGCAATGGCCCGCCGCGTGGCCCTGGGCGATGCAGCGCAGCGGGACAGCGACGTTCTGCAAGCCGAACGCGCGATGCTTGCAGCCCAGGTTAGCGCTGCGCGCGACGCAGAACGGGCAGCACGACAAACGATGGTGATCGAGTTCCCGGGCATTGAGATTCCCGCGCGGCCATCCACGCTGCCAGATCCCGATCCTTTGCCGGGCGGGGTACAGGAGTGGCTGGCGCGAATTGTGCGACAAAGCGTCGAAATCGGCATTGCCGATGGAGAGGCAGCGCGCCTTGCCAAGGTGGCCGAGCGAGCTCGCGCCAACCGCACGCCCGACCCCACAGTCGGGGTACGGATGATGTCTGAACGCGGTGGGACGGAACGTGTCATTGGCGTTGTCCTGACGGTGCCATTTGGCACTGACTATCGCAGTGCAATGGCTGCCACGGAAAGCGCCAACGCAGCTGCCGCAGAGGCAGAGGCGCTCGGCGTGCGGCGCGCGGTGGAGCAAAGTGCGTGGGTAGCCGCGCAGGCAGCTGAAAGTAAGCGCACGCAGTGGCAGTCATTCGCGCAGGCGCTGGCCGCGCAGACCACGGCCAGCAACCGCACGCGGCGAGCTTGGGAACTGGGAGAGGCCCCCTTGGCCGAATACCTCTTGACGTTGCGAAACCTGCGCCAGACACGCCTCGGTGAGGCACAGGCTCGCATCGATGCGCTGCAAGCGTCAGCACTGGTGCGTATCGATGCGCATGCGCTGTGGCATTCGAAGGGGGCACATGCCGATGCCCCTCAATGAATCCCGACTACTGGGCAACGCCCCACTATCCAACGCACCATTCGCACCTCGATTCTTAATCACTCATTTAGCGCTACCAGCGGGTGCGGCGCTGATCATCAGCAGTCTATTGATGGATGGCGATGGGGACTTCTGGGTCGCCGATCATCTCTATCGCTTGCAGGGCAGCCGATGGGCTTTGCGGGATGCCTGGCTAACCAGCAACCTGCTGCATCGTGGTGGGAAGAATCTTTCCACCTTCCTGGCAATTGCGGTTGCAGCAACGTGCATCTGGGCTTGGAGAAAAAAACGTAGCAACAAATGCTCGGCATACCTACGCTGGCCGCTACTGTATCTTTTTTGTGCGTACTTGATCGGGGCACTGACGGTTTCGGCGCTGAAATCGTTCACTAACATGGATTGCCCCTGGAACTTGGTGCGCTATGGCGGAACGCGAGTGTTTGTGGGCCTGTTTGAAACACGCCCGCCCGGTATGCCGCGCGGTGTGTGCTTTCCCGCAGGGCATGCAAGTGCCGGATATGCATGGGTCAGCCTATATTTCTTTACCTTGATGGTTCGTCCTGCCTGGCGTTGGATGGCCTTGGCTGCAAGTTTGATGATAGGTGCCATCTTTGGATGGACCCAGCAGGTGCGCGGAGCCCACTTCCTTTCCCATGACTTGTGGACGCTCCTGATTTGTTGGGTCGTTGCCTTGGGTCTTTTCATGGTCTGGCAACGCTGGTTTGTTGATGGCTCAGGCGATGTCTATTCATCGGGGTTCCAAGCATGAGAACTTTCAAACAGGCTCTCGGTCTGATGCCGCGATTCAGAACTGCAAACCTCAAGGACCTAAGCCATTGGCGACCACAATGCAGCGTCGAGTGGCTGATCTTGATGACCAGTATTTTCTTTGCACTAGCCTGCAATGGTCTATTTTGGAGTAGCGCCTTAGGCGTCCAGTCCAGCTTACGCATGGGTACATCCGTACTGCTGTTTCTGGTGGGAATTCACAGTCTGCTGTTGAGTTTGGTTGTGTGGCGCTGGAATGCCAAGGTTTTACTTGCGGTGCTTTTTGTTGCCTCTGCCCTCGCAACACATTACATGCGCAGCTTTCATATCTACCTCGATTCGAGCATGTTGCGCAATGTTCTAGCCACAGACTTCAAGGAAAGTCGCGAGCTACTGACGCCTGCATTGATTGCTCCACTAAGCCTACTGGCAGTAGTTCCGATTATTTTTCTTTGGCGAATCCGATTGCTCGGGCGTACTTGGCTGAAAGCAACCGTGTGGCGTATGGGATTGATGCTGTTTTCGACACTGATGATTTCGGGCGGTGTCATGCTGTCATTTCAGGACATGTCCGCACTGATGAGAAATCATCGCGAAGTGCGATACTTGATTACACCGGGAAACTATCTGGTGGGTTTGCCGAAGGCACTGACAGGTTCCTCTATCACGCAGTCCGCCGAAAAAATACCCATTGGAGCTGATGCCGTTGCAACAGTCAGGCCCGAAGGCAGTCGGCCACGTTTATTAGTCTTTGTCGTAGGCGAGACGGCTCGCGCCCAAAACTGGGGATTGAACGGCTATGCACGCGAAACAACGCCTCAATTGACTCAGATGGGTGTGATCAATTTCTCCGACATGCACTCCTGTGGAACTAATACCGAGGTTTCTGTGCCTTGCATGTTCTCGTCCTTTGGTCGCCGAAACTACGATGAAGACAAGATTCGCTCACACCAATCCTTACTGCATGTTCTGGAGCGCGCCGGTATTACCACCTTATGGAGAGATAACCAGTCAGGTTGCAAAGGGGTGTGCGATGGTCTCGAATATCAAAGCCTAGGGAATGCACAAAGTTCCTCTTTATGCGTTGATGGTCGGTGTTTCGATGAGATTTTGCTTGAAGACTTACCAGCTCAGGCTCGCAAAAATCCCGGTGATCGTGTGATTTTTTTGCACCAGCTTGGAAATCATGGCCCCAGCTACTTTCAACGATACCCAGCAGCGTATCGAAAATTCATCCCAACATGCGACACACCGGAAATGGGGAAATGCACCCGCGAACAGATTGTGAATAGCTACGACAACGCTATTCTCTACACAGATCATTTCCTAACCCAAGTCATTAAAAAATTGCAGGGCCTTTCCGACTACGACACAGCTATGATATTCGTCTCGGATCACGGCGAATCCCTGGGCGAGAAGGGACTTTTTCTGCACGGCATGCCTTATGCGATTGCTCCACAAGAGCAGACTCGTGTTCCTTTGGTTATGTGGTTCTCTTCAACGTTTACTCAAAGTCGAGGGCTGAATATTGGCTGTTTGAGTGAGCGAGCCCGCTCTTATGCGAATCACGACGCATTGTTTTCGTCTGTCTTGGGGCTAATGCAGGTTAAAACAAGTGAGTACGATAGGAATTTCGATTTTTTCTTTGGCTGTGATGATAAGAATATATAAGAGTTGTTCTCATGAAAGATAAAAAACACACAATCGCAGCTGATTCCATGTCCGCATTCGAAAATAAACAAAAATCTCGCCGAGGAATATTGAGAATTTGGCATGCGTCCCATTACTCAATTCAGGGATTGCGCGCTGGATGGAATGAGCCGGCCTTTAGACTTGAGTCAGTATTTTCCTTTGTGTTGGTCCCATTGGCCTTCTGGTTGGGGCAGGGATGGGTCGAAGTCGCTCTTCTCTCAGGAAGTATCCTTATTTTGATGATTGTGGAGCTACTCAATACTGCTGTGGAATCGGCGATTGATCGTATTGGCCCTCAATGGCATGAGCTATCAAAGCGTGCAAAGGACATGGGAAGCGCTGCCGTGCTGTTAGCCACTTTGCTGACCGGGGGGGTTTGGCTGGCAGCACTCTGGCAAAGGCTGATTAATTAGCCGCGCAAATGAAATTAGACGAATTAAAGTGGAGTGAGCACAATGGAGCTTCGACATCTTCGCTGCTTTCTCATCGTTGCGGAGGAACTTCATTTCGCTCGCGCCGCTGAACGACTACATATCGACCAATCTCCACTTTCACGCACTATCAAAGAATTAGAAGAGGAACTTGGTGCTCGTTTATTCATTCGTACTACCCGAAGCACTCAACTAACCCGTGCCGGGCGACAGCTTTTGGAGCATGTCCCGCGCATTTTTACCGCATTGGATCAGGCCCGTGATGGCGTCAAGTCGGCCACCAACGGATTTTTAGGCCAGTTACGCATTGCCTTGTCTGATGGTGTAACACCCACACGATTGTCAACTTTGCTGGCGCGATGCCGTGAAGAGGACCCTGAAGTTGAGATGCGTCTGTTTGAGGTGCCGCTCGGGCTGCAGATCAAGGGTTTGCATGAAGATCTGTATGACGTAGGTTTTTCGATGGCAGAGGATGGAGGCGATGGTATCTTGGTCACACCTGCTTGGGAAGATGAACTGATGGTAGCGGTGCCAGCCCGCCATCCCGTGCTCGCCTTCAAACAGGTTCCGCTGAAAGAAGTGCTGCGCTATCCGTTGGCACTGGGCGACCCGGCGGTCTGCGAAGGCCACGCGCGGCAGATCGATCGTTTTCTGCGCAAGCTCGATCAGGAGCCGCTGATTGCGCAGCGCGTGGCAACCTTCGACGTGATGATGACGCTGGTTTCCGCTGGCCTGGCTTTGGGCCTAGCGGGCGAGGCGCATATCGCCTCCAGCCGCGAGCCGGGTGTCGTGGCCCGCCGCTTGGCAGGCAAGCCATACATGCTTACGACCTATCTGCTACGCCGCGATGCGGAGCCGTCCGAGATGCTGGCTCGGTTCATCGAGCGTGTGGCCTTCATTGATTCGGCAGACGGTATCGACGCTGCCGACGATGCCTGAACCATCCGACGAAAGGACTGGAATCATGAACAGAGTGATGCTACTGATGCTGACCGTCGCACTGACCGCATGTGGCTCGTCTCAACCTTCGGAAACCGTGGATTTCCTCGCGGCGCATCCCGAGCGCATCAAGGAGATTCAACGGCAATGCAAGGAGGATCGTGCGAAGGTCGGCGATGAACTTTGCCGCCGTGCGGCCGAAGCCGCCAATCGCCGCTTCTTCGGTGATCGACCTGAGCAGAAATCCAAATAACCTTGTTGTAGTCGCTTCGTAGCGACAAAGTTCTCGCCGTGACCTCGTCACGCCGCAACGTGCTCGCGCACGCTGCGTTCTTATGGCTTTCGACCCTGCAAGAAATCTGGCTTTTTCGGCCTAAATCACAGCCATAACGGCCTTTGACCGGCCTGTACGCACGCCTTGATCCTCAGTGCTGCGGCACCTCCGTGTGCCGTGATCGGAGGCGAGGTTATGCAAGGGACGAACGTGCTGTTCGGTCAGATCGCCGTGGTATTCGGCATCGTGATCGCCGGTGTGTGGAGCGCCACACAATGGACGGCAGCGGCCCTGGGCTATCAACTACGCCTTGGCTCGCCGTGGTTCGATTTTCTAGGCACGCCGGTCTATCACCCGTGGCGACTGTTCGAGTGGTGGTTCTTCTTCGATGCCTACGCGCCCCGCGTGTTCGACATCGGCGGCGCTATTGCGGGCGGCAGTGGTCTCGTCGCCGTGCTGGTGGCGATTGGCATGTCGATCTGGCGCTCGCGGCAATCGCGCCTGGTCACGACTTACGGCTCGGCCCGCTGGGCGAACGCGGATGACATTCGCAAGGCGGGACTCACGCAGCCGGCCGGCGTGTTCCTCGGCCAGCACGACCGTCAGTACCTGCGGCATGAAGGGCCGGAACACGTCCTGACCTTCGCACCCACGCGCAGCGGTAAAGGCGTTGGCCTGGTGGTGCCGACGCTGCTGTCCTGGCCGGCCTCGGCCGTCATCCACGACATCAAGGGCGAGAACTGGCAGATCACCGCAGGCTGGCGCAGTCGGTTCAGCCACTGCCTGCTGTTCAACCCGACCGATGCGAAGTCGGCGGCCTACAACCCGCTGCTGGAGGTGCGGCGCGGCGCGCATGAAGTGCGCGACGTGCAGAACATCGCGGACATTCTGGTCGATCCCGAAGGCGCGCTGGAGCGGCGCAACCATTGGGAAAAGACCTCGCACGCGCTGCTGGTCGGCGCCATCCTGCATGTGCTCTACGCGGGCGAAGACAAGACGCTGCGCGGCGTCGCCAACTTCCTCTCCGACCCGGCTTGCCCGTTCGAGCTGACCTTGCACCGGATGATGACCACGCCGCATCTCGGCGATGGCCCGCATTCGGTCGTGGCCTCGGCGGCGCGCGAAGTGCTCAACAAGTCGGACAACGAACGCTCCGGCGTGTTGAGCACCGCCATGTCGTTCCTCGGCCTGTACCGTGATCCCACGGTGGCCGAAGTCACGTCGCGTTGCGATTGGCGCATCGCCGACCTGATCGCGGCCGAGCATCCGGTGTCGCTGTACCTCGTGGTGCCGCCTTCGGACATTTCGCGGACGAAGCCGCTCATTCGCCTGATCCTCAACCAGATCGGGCGGCGCCTCACGGAATCGCTCGATGGCTCCGACGGCATCGAGCGCCGCCACAAGCTCCTGCTGATGCTCGACGAGTTCCCGGCGCTGGGGCGCCTCGACTTCTTCGAGACGGCGTTGGCCTTCATGGCCGGCTATGGCATCCGCAGCTTCCTCATCGCCCAAAGCCTGAACCAGATCGACAAGGCGTATGGGCAGAACCATTCCATCCTCGATAACTGCCATGTCCGCGTGACGTTTGCGACGAACGACGAACGCACGGCCAAACGGATTTCCGAGACGCTGGGCACGGCTACCGAGCTACGCGCACAGCGCAACTACGCGGGCCACCGGCTCGCGCCGTGGCTGGGGCACCTGATGGTGTCGCGCCAGGAAACCGCGCGCCCGCTGCTGACGCCGGGCGAAGTGATGCAGCTTCCGCCCGACGAAGCCGTGGTGATGGTGTCCAGCGTGGCGCCCATCAAGGCCAAGAAGCTGCGCTACTACGCAGACAGCAATTTCAAGCAGCGCGTGCTGCCGCCGCCTGTGCTTGCAGGCAGTCAGTACACAGATGCGCCGCCATCGCGGCCCGACGACTGGAGCGGGCTGGCGATTCCCGCCATGCCCGCCGCACCGGCTCCAGCTCCCGCTGATGAGCTGGGCAGTACCGACGACGGCGGCCCGCGCCGTCAGCCCGAACTCTCCGAAACCGTCGCCTACGACCCCGAGCGGGCGGCATCCGCAGCCGACCTCGCGCTGCTCGATGACGACGACGACCTGCCGCTTCCCCTTCCTCGCCAGCTTGATCCTGCCATGCAGCGCACGGCCCGGCTGGCCTCCCTCGACCCCAACGACGGAATCGAGCTATGAGCCACTACCGCCTCAACCTGTTCATCCAGCCGGAGCACGCCAAGCGTCTGGACGAGCTGGCCGCCAAGAAAGGCGTGTCCAAGTCGTCCATCGTCGCCGCTGCCTTGGCGTCCTGGCTATCGCCGGACGCGGCAGACCAGCGCGAGGCCGCCATCGCCAAGCGGCTGGATCGCCTTTCGCGCCACGCCGAGCGCATGGAGCGCGACCAGAACATCGCCATCGAAACGCTGGCGCTGTTCATCCGCTACTACCTCACGGTTAGCACGCCAGTTCCCGAGGCACACCAAGACGCGGCGCGCGCCCAGGGCAAGGCGCGGTTCGAGCAGTTCGTGGAGCAGTTGGGCCGTCACCTACTGCGTGGGCGCAGCCTGGTGCGCGATGTGGTGGAGGAACTGCACCCCGACCCGATGCGGATGGATGACGCGGCGGCAGTTGCCGAAGCGCAGGAGCGCGCCTCATGAGCGCCGCGCCTTCGTCCTTCGCCACCTCGCTCGACCGCCGCATTCAGATGCTGCGCACGGCGATGGGGCCGCTGATCGCCGCCGCGCTCGAAGACCCGGACGTGGTGGAAATCATGCTCAACCCGGATCGCACCTTGTGGATCGACCGGCTTTCCTCGGGTCGCGCACCGATGGGCGTGGAGCTGTCCGAAGCGGACGGCGAGCGAATCATCCGCCTTGTCGCCGCCCACGTTGGCGCAGAAGTCCATCGCGGCCAGCCGCTGCTGTCCGCCGAGCTGCCCGAAACCGGTGAACGCTTCGAGGGCATCTTGCCACCGGCCGCGCCGGGGCCGGCCTTCGCGCTGCGCAAGCGCGCCATCGGCGTGATTCCGCTGGAGCGGTACGTCATCGACCGAATGATGACCAGCGCGCAGGCGGGCTTTCTCGTTCGCGCCGTGCGCGAGCGACAGAACGTGTTGATCGCCGGGGCTACCAGCAGCGGCAAGACCACGCTTGCCAATGCGCTGCTGGCCGAAATCGCCGCGACGGGCGACCGCGTGCTGGTGCTCGAAGACACGGTGGAACTGCAATGCGCGGCCCGCGACCACGTTCCGCTGCGCACGCGGGCGGGCGTGGTGTCCATGACCGAACTGGTGCGCTCGTCCATGCGCTTGCGGCCGGATCGCGTGGTCGTCGGCGAGGTGCGCGGCGCCGAGGCGCTGGATCTCATCAAGGTGTGGGGCACGGGCCATCCGGGCGGCATCGCCACGATCCACGCTGGTTCCGCGCTGGGCGCGCTGCTGCGCCTAGAGCAACTGATTCTCGAAGTGGCGGTGAACCCGCCCCGTGCGCTGATCGCGGAAGCGGTCAACGTGGTCATCCACATCGCCGGGCGCGGGCGCAAGCGCCGCATCGAGAGCATCGCCCGCGTCGTCGGCTTCGATGGCGTGGGCTACCACCTGGCGGATGCGCTGGAGGCTCCATTCCCGGAGCTGCTGCCGCAGTCCGACTTTTCCTCCCTGTCCCCTGACCACTCTGGAGAACTGCCATGACGCACGTTGATGCTTTCCGTATTTCCGCAAATCCGCTTCCTCGGCCCGCACGGCTGGATGGCCTGGCTCGCCCGGCCATGCAAGGCTTGATGCTCGCTGCCTTCATGCTGCTGCTTGCGGGCACTGCGCAGGCCGCCGGCTCCTCGATGCCCTGGGAAGGCCCGCTGCAATCCATCCTCGAATCCATCCAGGGGCCGGTGGCGCGCATCGTCGCGGTCATCATCATCATCGCCACGGGCCTCGCGCTCGCGTTCGGTGACACGTCGGGCGGCTTTCGCAAGCTGATCCAGATCGTGTTCGGCTTGAGCATCGCCTTCGCCGCGTCCTCGTTCTTCCTGTCGTTCTTCAGCTTCTCGGGCGGGGCCGTCGTATGAGTGCCCCGGACACCTTCGCGGCCGGGTTCGAGGTGCCGCTGCATCGCTCGCTCACCGAGCCGATCCTGCTGGGCGGCGCACCGCGCACCGTGGCGATCGCCAACGGCACCTTGGCCGCCGCTGTCGGGCTGGGCCTGCAACTGTGGATTCCCGGTGTCGTGCTCTGGATCGTCGGCCATTCGCTGGCGATGCGGGGCGCGCGCGTCGATCCGCAGTTCATGGCCGTGTTCGCGCGGCACATCAAGCACCGCCCGCTGCTGGACGTGTAGGGGAGGACGCCCCGATGCTGAACCTCGCCGAATACCGCCAGCGACCGGCCTTGCTCGCCGACTGGCTGCCCTGGGCCGGACTGGTGGCACCGGGCGTCGTCTTGAACAAGGACGGCAGCTTCCAGCGCACGGCGCGCTTTCGTGGCCCCGACCTCGACAGCGCGACGCAAGGCGAGCTGATCGCCACATCGGCGCGCTTGAACAACGCGCTGCGCCGCCTGGGTTCGGGCTGGGCGCTGTTCATCGAAGCCGAGCGCCGGTCTGCCGCCGACTACCCGCACTCCGATTTCCCCGAACCGCTGTCCTGGCTGGTCGATGAAGAACGCCGCGCCGCCTTCGAGGATTCGGGCAACCACTTCGAGAGCGGCTATCACCTGACGCTGGCCTACCTGCCGTCCGAGGAATCCCGTGCTCGGGCCGCGGGCCTGCTGTACGAAAACCGGCCCACCGAAGGCGTGGATTGGCGCGAGCGGCTGCACGCCTTCGTCGCTGAAACGGATCGCATCTTCGACCTGCTCGATGGCGTGATGCCGGAGATCGCCTGGCTTGATGACAGCCAGACGTTGACCTACCTGCATTCGACCGTCTCGACGCGCCGCTACCGCGTCGGCGTTCCCGAAGTGCCGTTCCACATCGACGCGCTGCTGACCGATTCCGCGCTGGTCGGTGGCCTGGCGCCGATGCTGGGCGACCAGCACCTGCGCGTGGTGTCGGTGCGCGGTTTCCCGACCTCGACCTGGCCGGGGATTCTGGACGACCTCAACCGCCTGGGCTTCGCGTATCGCTGGAGTACGCGCTTTCTGTGCCTCGACAAAGCCGAGGCGGAAAAAGAACTCGCCCGACTGCGCCGCCAGTGGTTCGCGAAAAGGAAGAACGTCATCGCGTTGCTGCGCGAGACGATCTTCCAGCAGGAAAGCCCGCTGGTCGATACCGACGCCAACAACAAGGCCGCCGACGCCGATGCTGCCTTGCAGGAGCTGGGCAGCGATCAGGTCGCCTTCGGCTACCTGACGGCGACCGTCACCGTCATGGACGCGGACGCCGCCGTTGCCGACGAGAAGCTGCGCATGGTGGAGCGCGTCATCCAGGGGCGCGGCTTCGTCACCATCCCCGAAACGCTCAACGCCGTGGATGCGTGGCTGTCGTCCATTCCGGGCAACGCATACGCCAATGTCCGCCAGCCCATCGTCTCGACGCTGAACCTGGCGCACATGATGCCGGTGTCGGCGGTATGGGCCGGCCAGGAACGCAATGCGCATCTCGATGGGCCGCCGCTGATCGTCACGCGCACAGACGGCGCCACGCCGTTCCGGCTGGTGACGCACATCGGCGACGTGGGCAACACGCTGGTGGTTGGCCCCATCGGCATGGGCAAGTCGGTGCTGCTGGCGACGATGGCGATGCAGTTCCGCCGCTATCGCGGCTCGCGCATCTTCGCCTTCGACATGGGGCGCTCGATCCGCGCGGCCATCCTGGGCATGGGCGGCGAGCACTACGACCTGGGCGCGGACGACGAGATCGCCTTCCAGCCGCTGGCGCGCATCGACCGAGAGGGCTACCGCACCTGGGCCAGCGAATGGGTGGAAGGCCGCCTGCTGCACGAAGGCGCGGCCGTCGGCCCGGACGAGAAGGCGGCCATCTGGTCTGCGCTGGGGAGCCTGGCCAGCGCGCCGGTGGAGCAGCGCACGCTCACGGGCCTGACGGCCTTGCTGCAATCGAACACCTTGCGCCAGGCACTCGCGCCCTACGTCCTGGGCGGCGCGCACGGCAGGCTGCTGGATGCCGACCACGACCGCCTCGGCACATCCGACGTGCAGGCGTTCGAGATGGAGGAGCTGATGCACAGCAAGGCTGCTGTGCTCGCGGTGCTGCGCTACCTGTTCGCGCGCTTCGAGGAGCGGCTGGATGGTGCGCCCACGCTGCTGATCCTCGATGAAGCCTGGCTGTTCCTCGATGACCCGGTGTTTGCGGCGCGCATCCGCCAGTGGCTCAAGACGCTGCGCAAGAAGAACGTCAGTGTCATCTTCGCCACGCAGTCGCTCGCGGACGTGAAGGATTCGGCCATCGCGCCGGCCATCATCGAAAGCTGCGCGAGCCGGATTTTCTTGCCGAACCCGCAAGCGACCGAACCGCAGATTCGCGCGATCTACGAGGGCTTCGGCCTCAACAGCCGGCAGATCGAGATCGTCGCCACCGCGCAGCCCAAGCGCGACTACTACTACCAATCCCGCCTCGGCAACCGCGTGTTCGACCTCGACCTGGGGCCGGCGACGCTGGCCTTCGCGGGTGCTTCCACGCCGCAAGACCAGCGCGCCATTGATGAGGTTCTTGGCCGCGTGCCGCAGGACGCCGGCGTGCCCGGCTTCGCGGGCGCCTGGCTGCGCCATCGCGGCCTCGATTGGGCGGCCGACCTGCTGCCCTCGTTCCCCGGCTACGCGCCGGGTTCCCTCCGTACCGCTGACCACCCCCAGGAGAACCAACTATGAAATTGCATACCCCCAAGCTCGCCGCGTTGACCGCCGCCTGCGTGCTCGCATTCGGCATCGCGCAACCCGCCCACGCCTTGTTCGGCGTCGGCGACATCGTGCTCGACCCGACCAATCTGGTGCAGAACACGCTCACCGCCGTTCGCACGCTGGAGCAGATCAATAACCAGATCCAGCAACTCCAGCACGAAGCGCAGATGCTCATTAACCAGGCGCGCAACCTGGCCAGCCTGCCGTCCAGCGTGGTCGGCCAGTTGCGCGCGAACCTGGCGACCACCCAGCGACTGATCGCGCAGGCCAAGGGCTTGGCCTACGAAGTGACAAGCATCGACCGCGAATTCGTGCGCCTGTATCCCGAGAAGTACGCCGCCACGGTGAGCGGCAATCAGATGTACCTCGATGCGCAGGAGCGTTGGAAGAACACGCTCAACGGCCTGCAAACGACCATGCAGATGCAGGCCCAGGCGTCGCAGAACCTGAGCGACGACGAAAGCGTGCTGGCCGACCTCGTGGGCAAGAGCCAGTCGGCCGAGGGCGCGCTGCAAGCGATGCAGGCCATGAACCAGTTGCTGGCCTTGCAGGCCAAGCAGTCGATCCAGACGCAGCGGCTCCAGATCACGCAAGACCGCGCGGCCTCGCTGGAACTGGCGCGGCAGGCGGCGGCCACGGAGCGCGGGCGCGAAGTGACGCGCCGCTTCCTGGGCGAAGGCACGCCGTACACGCCGCAGCCCGTCAATTTCTACAACCGCTGACGGAGGCTGCCATGCAACGCACGCCCGTCGTGTTTGCTTTCGCCATTCATGCGCTGGTGCTGGCCGGCTGTGACCGGCCGCAGCAAGTGTCGGTGAATGCGCTCGCCGCCGACCCGGCCCGGTTGCACGCGCTGCGCGCGCAGTGCCGCGCGGGCGCGCACGACGGCGCGTTTTGCGCGCAGGTGGCACAGGCCGACCTGCGGCGCTTTCTCTCCGGCCAGGCCGGGCCGAATGAGTACCAGACGCTGGCCGACCTGCCGCCGATCCCGCCCAGCTTCGATGAACCCGCCGATGGCAGCGCGGCAATCGCTCTGCCTGGGCAGGAGGACTCGCCATGAACGACGTGACGGTCATCGACCGCTTCCTCGACACCTTCTCGCGCTACATCGACTCGGGCTTTGGCCTGTTGCACGGCGAAGTGGCGTTTCTGACCGTCACGCTGATCGTCATCGACATGACGCTCGCCGGGCTGTTCTGGGCGATGAGCCATGCCACCGGCCAGGGCGAGGACGTGATCGCCAAGCTGATCCGCAAGGTGCTGTACGTCGGCGCCTTCGCCTACATCATCGGCAACTTCAACTGGTTGGCTGGCATCGTGTTCCGCTCCTTCGCCGGGCTGGGCCTGACGGCCAGCGGCTCGACCCTGAGCATGGAGAACTTCCTGCAACCGGGCCGGCTGGCGAAGGTCGGCATCGACGCCGGTGCGCCGATCCTGAAACAGATCGGCGACATGGCGGGCTTCCCCGAAGTCTTCGTGAACATCACGCCCATCGTCGTGATGTTCCTCGCTTGGCTGATCGTCCTGCTGTGCTTCTTCGTGCTGGCGATCCAGCTTTTCATCACGCTGATCGAGTTCAAGCTGACCACGCTTGCCGGCTTCGTGCTGGTGCCGTTCGCGCTCTGGAACAAGACCGCATTTCTCGCCGAGAAGGTGCTGGGCAACGTGGTGTCGTCCGGCATCAAGGTGCTGGTGCTGGCGGTGATCGTGGGCATCGGCTCGGGCCTGTTCGCCGAGTTTCAGGTACAGCCCGCCGAACCATCCATCGACCACTCCGTGGTCGTGATGCTGGCCTCGCTGACGCTGCTGGCCTTGGGCATCTTCGGGCCGGGCATTGCAACCGGGCTGGTGTCCGGCGGCCCGCAGCTCGGCGCAGGTGCGATGGCCGGTGCGGCGCTGGGCGCGGCCGGCGCTGCTGTTGCCGTGGGCGCTGCGGCTACGGGCGTCGGCGGCGCAGTCGCCGCCGGGGCGCGCATGGCGCCCGCAGCCGCCAAGCTGGCCGGTAGCGGAGCGCGTGCCGCCACTGGGGCCGCCAGCAGCGCGCGGTCGGCGTTTCAGGCGGGTTCTGCATCCGCCGGCGGCGGCCTCAAGGGCGCTGCCGCTGGTGTCGGCAATGTCGCCAAGACCGGCGCGCAGGCGACCGGGCAGAAGGTGGCTGAGGGCGCGCGCTCGATGAAGGAGCGTGTCGCCGCCGCCTTCCGGCCCGATGACGCCGGATCGGCGTCGGGTGCCGGTGCCGCACAGGCTGCAAACGAGCCAACCCCATCCACCGCGCAACCCGCCTGGGCCAAGCGCCTGCATCGCAGGCAGCAGCTCACCCATGCCGCGACGACCGCCGCCCACACGCTGCGCGGCGGCGATGGCGGCAGCTCCAGCCAAGGCCCGAGCCTGCGCGATTCCGATTCCTGATCTTCAAGGAGAACTCCCATGCGATTCAAACGACCGCAGGTGCGCTACGCCGATACGCCACAGCCTGCTACTCCGTATCAATCCGCCGCCCAGGTTTGGGACGAGCGCATCGGCTCGGCCCGCGTGCAGGCCAGAAACTGGCGTTTCATGGCCTTTGGCTGCCTCACGCTGGCCGTGCTGATGGCGGGCGGCCTAGTCTGGCGCTCGGCGCAGTCCATCGTCACGCCCTACGTCATTGAGGTGGACAACGCGGGCCAGGTGCGCGCTGTCGGCGAGGCCGCCACGCCCTACAAGCCCAGCGATGCGCAGATCGCCTACCACCTGGGCCGCTTCATCGGCCTGGTGCGCTCGCTGTCCATCGACCCCATCGTGGTGCGGCAGAACTGGCTCGATGCCTACGACTACACGACCGACAAAGGCGCGGTCGTGCTCAACGAGTACGCCCGCACGAATGACCCGTTCGCGCGCATCGGCAAGGAGTCGGTGACGGTGCAGATCACCAGCGTGACCCGCGCCAGCGACACGTCTTTCAACGTGCGCTGGACGGAAACGCGCTTCGTCAATGGCGCGCTGGATCGCACCGAACGCTGGAACGCGGTGATTTCCACGGTGCTGCAAACCCCGCGCACCGAGCAGCGTCTGCGCAAGAACCCCCTGGGCATCTACGTCAACGGGCTGTCGTGGAGCCGCGAACTGGAAGCTAACGAAGGAGCAAAACCATGAATGATCTTTTCCGTAAATCCGCCTTGCCGGTGATGCTTCTGGCTTCGACCGTGCTGTTCTCTGGCTGCGCTACTCAGGGCAAGCCGCCACCGACCATTTCGCTCGATGAGCCGGTGCAGGCCCAGCCGCTGCCGGAGCCACCAAAACCGGTGGAGGTGGTCACGGTGCCGCAGCCGCTCGCGCTGCCGTCGCAGTTGAAACCACTGCCAGAGACCGAGGAGGCCAAGCCCGCGCCGGAACCCGCGGATGAGAAAGTGCGCGTCTCGCGCGCCAATGCCGAGGCCCGTGTCGCGCCCACGCGCGAAGGCTACGTCAACGCGATCCAGGTCTGGCCCTTTACCGATGGCGCGCTTTACCAGCTCTATGCGGCCGTGGGCCGCGTGACGGTGGTTTCGCTGCAGCCCGGCGAGGAACTGGTGACGGTCGCGGCCGGCGACACGGTGCGCTGGATCGTCGGGGACACGTCGAGCGGCAGCGGTGAGGCTCTGCGCGTCAACGTGATGGTCAAGCCGATCCGCTCGGGCTTGAAGACCAATCTGGTCATCACCACCAGCCGCCGGACGTATCTGCTGGAGCTGACTTCGACCGAAAAGACGTGGATGGCGTCGGTGTCCTGGGAGTACCCGAAGGACAAGATGCTGGCCTTGCAGCGCCAGGCGCAGGCGGCCAGCGCCGCCGCCCCGGTCGATAGCGGCCTGTCGCTGGAGAAGATCCGTTTCCGCTATGCCATCAGCGGCAGCAATCCGCCGTGGAAGCCGCTGCGTGCTTTCGATGACGGCGAGAAGGTCTACATCCAGTTCCCGCCCGGCATCGCCCAGGGCGAGCTGCCGCCGCTGTTCGTGATCGGCGCGCAAGGCGACGGGCAACTGGTGAACTACCGATTCCGTGCGCCGTACTACATCGTTGATCGCCTGTTCGGCGCGGCCGAACTGCGCCTGGGCGGGGACAAAGGCGACGTGGTGCGGATTGAGCGCACAGATGGCGTTTTCGGTGGCACGCGGAGGAACTGACCATGAGCCAGGACGATTCCCCTGATCTTGCGGCGCAGGCGGGCAAGGTCGCGCCCGAGGCGGTGGCGCTGCGCGCCCAGCCGCGCCCGGTCACGCGCCTGAACCGGCGCACGCTGGCCATCCTCGTCGGCGTCCTGTCGGTCGCCGTGCTCGGGGCCACGATCTGGTCATTGCAGCCGCACCGGCGCGGCACGGGCGAGCAGACCGAGCTTTACAACGTCGATCGCGTCTCGAAGTCCGAGGGGCTGGATGGTCTGCCGGCCGACTACTCGAAGCTGCCGCCGAAGGTGCCCGAGCTGGGGCCGCCGCTGCCGGGTGATCTCGGCCCAGCCATCGTGAAGTCGCAGCAGCCGGTGACGCCGGCCTACGCACCGCCGGGACATGATCCGGCGGATGCGTGGCGCAAGGAGGCCGATGCGGCGGCGAACTCGTCGGTGTTTTTCCGCTCGGGCAACCAAGGCAAGGCCACCGCGCCGGTCACGGCGCAAGCCGCTGCGGCTGCGCCCGGCAGCGCCTTGGCGGGCTTCGACCCGCTGGCCGCTGGCCCGGCCTCGACGGCGGCCCAGCCATCCGACCCGACAGCCGTGCAGAACCGGCAAGACCAGAAAGAGGCTTTCCTGAAAGGCGGTTCTACGGAAACCCGCAATTCCGGCAATCTCCAGATGCCGGCCTCGCCGTATCAGGTCATGGCGGGAACGGTGATCGCGGGCGCGCTGGTGACGGGCATCAAGTCCGATCTGCCGGGCGACGTGATAGCCACGGTGACGGAGCCGGTCTATGACACGGCCACTGGCAAGTTCCTGCTGATCCCACAGGGATCGCGCATCCTGGGCAAGTACAACAGCCAGGTGAGCTACGGGCAGAGCCGCGTACAGGTGGTGTGGAACCGCGTCATCCTGCCGGACACGTCCTCGCTGAAGCTAGACAACCTGGCGGGCACTGACCCTGCCGGCTATTCCGGCCTGGAGGATGGCGTCGATTGGCATTGGGATCGCGTCTTCGCGGGTGCGGCGCTGACGACCCTGCTGGGCGTGGGTGCCGAGTTGGCCGCACCGGAAAACCGGCAGGATGGCAACCGCATCGTGATCGCTGGGCGCGATAGCGCGCAGGACAGCATCAACCAGGTCGGCCAAGAGATGACCCGGCGCAACATGAACATCCAGCCGACGCTGACCGAGCGGCCGGGCCTGCCGGTGCGGATCATCGTCAACCGCGATTTTGTGCTGCGGCCGTACCAGCCTATGTTCTTCAACCGTGGAATTGCGAAATGAACACCACCAGGAAGTTGCGGCTTGGGCCGCTGCCCAAGGTCGAGAGCGTCAAGCTGGCCTTTGCGTGCCCGGTCAGCCTGAAAGCCGACCTCGACCGTTACGCCGCGCTGCACGCGCAGGTGTACGGCGAAGCGGTCGATGCCACGACGCTGATCCCGCACATGCTAGAGGCCTTCATGCAAGGAGACCGTGGGTTTCAGAGAAACAGCGCTAGTAAACACGCATTGCAAAACGCTGGTGGAGTAACCATCTCCGGTTGCCGTACGCCGTGAGCTTTTTGGCTATGCGTGACCTAGGTTGCGGGAGTTGGCATCGCGGCTTCGAATTTCGAGGGCTGCAAGCGGTGGGGTGTGCTACAGGTGCGCCATTCACCCACCCGCCAAGTGCTTCAGTGCTTGTGGCCGCCCTGGGCATCGTGGCCAGCCGGCTGGGCGCTGGCGTTGAGCGCACGCACGGGAGCCTTCACTTCGACCGATTCGCGCTTGCCGTCCGGGCCCTCGATGACGAGGGTCAGAGGCACCGTGTCGCCTTCCTTCACCTGCTGCTTCAGGTCCATCAGCATCACGTGGTAGCCGCCGGGCTTGAGTTCCACGGTCTTGCCTGCGGGCAGCTCGACGGCCGGCACCTGGCGCATCTTCATCACGTTGTCCTGCATGGCCATCTCGTGGACCTCGACGGCGGGCGTAAGCGGCGAGCTGGCCGAGACCAGCTTGCTATTCTTGGTTGCCTTCAACTGCATGAAGGCGCCGGTGGCTTTCTGTTGCGGTACGGTGGCGCGCACCCAGGCATCTTTGACGGTGACTTGCGCCTGGGCGGTGGCCGCGAGCAGCGAGGCGGCGACGATGGCTGTGCGGATGACGAGTTTCATGGTGTTCTCCTTGAGGGGATAGAGGGTCAGGCAGGGTTCAAGAGCTTGCGGATGTCGTCCGCATAGTCTTGGGCGGGTTGCTCATGGCGCAGGGCCAAGCGCAGCTTTCCTAGCGGGTCGTAGACGTAGCTGAGCGATGTGTGGTCCATGGTGTAGGACGATCCCGTCGGCATTTTCTTGTAGTAGACCTTGAAGTCCTTGGCGATCTGTGCGGTGCGTTCCAGGTCGCCGTACAGACCGATAAAGCTGGGGTCGAATGCAGCCGTGTAGGCTTTGAGCACCTCGGGCGTGTCGCGCTCGGGATCGACCGTGACGAACAGTGTCTGGAAGCGCTCGCCGTCGGGGCCGAGAAGCCGCTTGACCTCGGCCGCCCGCGCCAGGGCCGTCGGGCAGACATCTGGGCACTGAGTGAAGCCGAAGAAGACCAGGATGGCCTTGCCTCGGAAGTCCGCCAGCGTGCGCTCATTGCCATCCGGGTCGGAGAGCCGGATGTCCGTGGCATAGGTTGCACCGGTCAGATCGACACCTTTGTACGTGGGGACGTCTCAGAAAACGGAAAATAAAGCACGTTAAGCCCATTGCAGACGCTAGATATTGACGAGTACGTCGGGTTTTCTCTTGTTTGAGTTGCCTCTTGTGGTAAGATAGTAATCAATTACTATCTTACAAGGAGTGCTCGTGGACACCCATCCAAAGCATCTGCCGGCCGATGAACGTCGTGCCGTAACTGTCGAGTCCGTCGTGGCGCTTGCCGGTTCACAAAACCCAAGCGAGATAACCACTGCAGCTATCGCTAAACACATGAACTTGACCCAGGGTGCGCTGTTTCGGCACTTCCCGAACAAGGAAGCCATTTGGCAGGCGGTCATGGAGTGGGTAGCAGAGCGCCTATTAGCCAGAATCGATCGATCCGCACAAGGAATCGAGTCGCCCTTGGCAGCCATGGAGGCGATGTTCATGAGTCATATCGAATTCGTAGCTGAGCACCCAGGCGTGCCAAGAATGATGTTTGGTGAGCTTCAGCGTGCCGAATCGACACCGGCCAAGCGCATGGTGCAAACCTTGATTCAGCGCTACGGCGAACGTTTGCATCGTCTCATCGAGAAAGGCAAGGCCAGCGGCGAGTTGTCTCCCTCGCTTGACAACGAGGCGGCGGCAACGCTGTTCATTGGCACGATCCAGGGCTTGGTCATGCAATCGCTGTTGGCGGGTGATGTGGGACGTATGCACCGCGATGCGCCGCGCGTCTTTGCAATTTATCGGCGTGGCATAAGGAGTGCGCAATGAAAAAGTTACCCTTGCAAGGCCGCACCCTGGCGCTGCTTGCCGTCATCATTCCTTTGCTGGTGCTTTTTATTTATGTCGGTCTGCGATCAGGGCCGCTCGCCCCGGTCGCGGTGACGGTGGCAAGCGTGGAATCACGGGCTATCACACCGGCGCTGTTCGGCATCGGCACGGTGGAGGCGCGCTACACCTACAAGATCGGGCCGACGTTTGCCGGGCGCGTCAAACGCCTGGAGGTGCATGTAGGCGACCAGGTCAAGGCCGGACAGGTGCTCGGCGAGATGGAGCCGGTCGACCTCGATGATCGGGTGCGCTCACAGGAGTCGGCATTCAAGCGTGCGGAAGCGGCTTTGCGCGAGGCAGAAGCCCGGCAAGCCTACGCGCAAACCCAGGCGCGCCGCTACGAGCAATTGTTTGCGGTGCGCTCGACCAGCGAGGAAATCGTCACCACCAAGCGGCAGGAACTGCAGATCGCCGATGCCGCCTTATCTGCCGCTCGGGAAGATATTGTCCGGGCACGCTCCGACCGCGAAGGACTCGTCGCGCAGCGGAGCAATCTGCGCCTGATCGCGCCGGTCGACGGTGTAGTCGCCGTGCGCGATGCCGATCCCGGCACGACCATCGTCGCGGGCCAGGCCGTGGTGGAAGTGATCGACCCCAAGAGTTTGTGGATCAATGCGCGCTTCGACCAGATCAGCGCATCGGGGCTGGCTGGGGGGTTGCCGACTCTTATCGTCCTGCGTTCGCGTGGTGGCCAGACCTTGAAAGGTCGCGTGCTGCGGGTGGAACCCAAGGCCGACGCGGTAACCGAGGAAACGCTTGCCAAGGTGACATTCGATAACAAACCAGAACCTTTGCCACCGGTGGGTGAACTGGCCGAAGTCACGGTTGACTTGCCGGCGCTCCCGGCCGCTCCACTGATCCCCAACGCTGCCGTCCAGCGTGAGGGCGACAAAGTTGGTGTCTGGCAAATCGTGGATGGTGATCTGCATTTCTCCCCGGTCAAGCTCGGCACTTCCGACCTCAATGGTTACGTGCAGGTGCGCGAAGGGCTCAAGAATGGGGACCAGGTTGTGACCTATAGCGAAAAGGCACTGACGGCGCGCAGCCGCATCCATGTGGTCGACCATATCCCAGGAGTGTCACGATGATCAGCCTGGCCGGCCGCGACATTCTCCATGCCTGGGGAAAATTCGTCTTCACCGGCATCGGTCTGGGTCTGCTGATCGGCGTCACCCTGGTCATGGCTGGGGTGTACCGAGGCATGGTGGACGACGGCAAGGCGTTGCTCGACAACAGTGGCGCTGACCTTTGGGTGGTGCAAAAGGATACTCTGGGTCCTTATGCGGAGTCGTCCAGCCTCAACGATGACGTGTATCGCGCCATTCTCGCCATGCCGGGAGTCTCACAGGCAGCGAACGCGACCTACCTGACCATGCAGGTACGCAAGGGCGAGAGTGATGTACGCACCATGGTGGTCGGCATCGCGCCCGGTGCGTTGGGGGCTACACCCGGATGGCCTCCTTATCTCGTCGCTGGACGCCAGATCACGCGCGGTCACTACGAGGCGGTGGCCGACATCGCCACCGGCTTCAAACTGGGAGATCGTCTTGCCATTCGCCGAAATCATTACACCGTCGTGGGGCTGACACGGCGCATGGTGTCGTCCAGCGGCGACCCGATGGTATTCATTCCGCTCAAGGATGCCCAAGAGGCTCAGTTCCTCAAGGACAACGACGCCATTTGGCAAAGCCGGCGTCGCACCGAAGCCAACCCGGCCTTCAATCGACCCGGTGTTACTGGTTTGCTGGATGCCGTGATTGCTTCACAGAGCACCAACGCGTTCGTCAATGCAGTGCTGGTCACTCTGAAACCTGGTCATGCGCCGGACGAGGTTGCCGAATCCATCCGGCGCTGGAAACGTTTGACGGTCTACACACGGGCACAGATGGAAGACATCCTCGTCGGCAAGTTGATCGCCACGTCGGCCAAGCAGATCGGCATGTTCTTGGTGATTCTGGCCATCGTTAGCGCGGCCATCGTTGCCTTCATCATCTATTCGCTGACGATGGACAAAATCCGCGAGATCGCGGTGTTGAAGCTCATCGGCACACGCAACCGAACCATCGCCGCGATGATCATGCAGCAGGCGCTCGCCCTGGGCGTGATTGGTTTCGTGGTCGGCAAGATCACAGCCACTTTCTCAGCGCCCCTGTTTCCCAAGTACGTACTGCTGATGCCGTTCGACTCCATCGCCGGTTTTTTCGCCGTGCTCGTGATCTGCGTTCTAGCCAGCATCGTCGCCATTCGCATGGCACTCAAGGTCGACCCGGCCGAAGCCATTGGAGGTTGAGATGAGTGGCAAAGGCATTCGCATCGAAGGTTTGAGAAAACGTTATGGCGAGGGCGATACCGCGGTCAATGCCTTGAAAGGCGTGGACATGCAGGTGGCACCCGGCGAGGTGGTGGGCCTGATTGGCCCTTCCGGGTCCGGCAAGAGCACGCTGCTCAAATGTCTGGGCGCGGTGATTGATCCGACCGCCGGTCGCATGACGCTGGGCGATGAAGAGATCTACGACGATGGCTGGAAAGTCCGCGACTTGCGCGCCTTGCGGCGCGACAAGATCGGTTTCGTTTTCCAGGCGCCGTACCTGATTCCGTTTCTCGATGTCACCGACAACGTGGCGCTGCTGCCGATGCTTGCAGGCGTCGCGAATGGAGAGTCGCGCGCGAAGGCACTGGAATTGCTCACAGCGCTTGATGTGCAACACCGAGCTCGCGCAATGCCCTCGCAACTCTCCGGTGGCGAGCAGCAACGGGTCGCCATCGCGCGCGGACTGGTCAATCGTCCGCCGGTGATCCTGGCCGATGAACCCACTGCGCCGCTGGATTCCGAGCGCGCCATGGCTGTAATCCGCATCCTCAACGACATGGCCCGGAAGTTCGAGACCGCCATCATCGTCGTCACCCATGACGAAAAGATCATCCCCACATTCAAGCGCATCTACCACATCCGCGACGGCGTGACCCATGAGGAAGCTGGCGAAGGGCGGGAGTTCGAATGAGAGAACGATTGAATTACAGGAGAATTTCATGACCCACCGCAAACACAGCCACGCATTTGGAACTATCACCCTGACCGTTACGGCCTGCCTGCTTTTATGGGGTTTTCAGTTGCCAGCTTGGGCTGGTGACGCTACCCAGGTTGAGCCACTGGCGCTACGCAAGATCATGCAGGAACTCGGGCGCAACATGCAGGCTATTACCGGTGCGATTTCGCAGGAGGAATGGGTTCAGGTCGTTCAGCTCGCCCCAAAAGTTGCTGCACACCCCGAGCCACCGCTTACTGAAAAAATGCGCATCCTTGCTTACCTCGGCGCTGATGCGACCAAGTTCAGAAACTTTGACGCGCAGACTCACGAGGCGGCGCTGGCCATGAAGCTGGCTGCTGCGAGCAGCGACGGCAAGGCGGTGATCCAATCATTCGCCCACGTGCAGGAAAGCTGCTTGGGCTGCCACCAAGCTTTCCGTAAACCTTTCGTGGAGCATTTTTATGGAGCACGCTAAAACATGCCAGCGCCCCATCAGCCTCGAAAGACGGCTTGCGGCAACTTACCTGGTAGCTGGTCTGGTCACCGCCGGTCTGGCCGGCTGCGCCGCCGGCCCTGATTTTCAGCGTCCCACCGCACCCGATGTGGCTCGCTACACTGCAACACCGGTGGCTGATAGAACCGTGTCCGCTCCCACGCAGTTCGGCGAAACACAACGTCTAGTCAAAGGGCTTCCGATCGAAACGCAATGGTGGCAAAGCTTGGGTTCATCCGCACTCGACGGACTGATAAACGAAGCTTTCCATGTCAGCCCGACGCTGGCGAGCATCAGCGCCAATTTGCGACAGGCGCAGGAGCTTCTTGCCGCACAGGCGGGCTCGACGCAATATCCACAGGTAGATGTCGCACTGGGATCTCAGCGCCAGCAAATGAGTCCCAGTAGCCAAGGGTTGAGCGGAGACGCACGTCAATTCAGCCTCTACAACGCCAGCGTTGGCGTGCATTACAACCTCGATCTGGCTGGCGGCAACCGGCGCGCACTCGAAGCCTTGGCTGCTCGCGCCGACTACCGTCGCTTCGAACTGAATGCTGCGCGCCTGGCCCTTGCCGGCAACATGGCAACCGCTGCCATTACCCGAGCACGCCTCGCCGCGCAACTAGAAGCCACTACTGCCATTTTGCGCGTGCAGGATGAGCAACTGCGCCTAGCCCATGAACGCGTGCGTATCGGTCAGGCCTCACCTGATGAAGCGTTGAGCCTACAAGCTCAGGCGGAGCAAACGCGGGCAGAACTGCCTGCGCTGCGTAAACAACTGCAACAAACCGAACATCTACTGGCGGTGCTAGCCGGTCGTGCCCCAGGCACGGGTGGCATCCCGGCCTTCACTCTGGCCGATTTCACTCTGGCCGATTTCACTCTGCCCGTCGAGATGCCGCTCGTCGTGCCCTCAGAACTGGTGCGCCGCCGACCGGATATCCAGGCGTCAGAGGCGCTGTTGCATGCGGCCAATGCAGACTATGGTGTGGCTGTCGCCAAGCTCTACCCACAGATCAACCTGAGCGCCAACCTTGGCTCTCAAGCGCTGACCACCGGTGCCCTGTTCGGTGGTGGCTCGGCAGTGTGGGGCCTGGTTGCGCAGCTCACCCAGCCTCTTTTTAATCCAGGGCTACCCGCTGAAAAAAGAGCGGCGCTCGCCGCTTTTGATGCCGCCGCAGCCAATTACCAGAGCGTCGTATTGGAGTCTTTGCGTAACGTCGCCGACACCCTGCGCGCGGTGGAAAGCGATGCACAAACTTTGACTGCCCTCGCTGCCGCTGATATGGCTGCACAGGCCTCATTGCAGTCGGTCGAGCGGCAATACCGGCTGGGCGCGGCCAGCTACCTGCAACTGCTCATCGCGCAGCAACAGGCACAGTCAATCCGGATCAATATGGTTGCGGCCCAGGCACAACGCCTAGTCGATAGTGTTGCTTTATATCAGGCCCTGGGAGGTGGTGTCAGTTAAGGCTATACCCTAACCTGATGTCAGATGCTGGGCGCAAACTACGTCAGGGTGGATTCAACTGGTCGTCGCAACACCAAGTTAAGTTACCGATTCTAGATACTCATTAAAGACTTCCGCAGGTGTTCTCCAGCCCAACGTTTTGCGTGGTCGATTGTTGAGTGTCAATGCCACTGCTTGAAGCTCTCGATGGTTCCATCGAGATAGATCCGTGCCCTTGGGGAAGTATTGGCGCAGCAGCCCGTTGGTGTTTTCGTTCGTACCACGTTGCCATGGACTATGAGGATCAGCAAAGAACACCTGCACCCCTGACTCGGCAGTGAACCGTGCGTGGTCTGACAGCTCCTTACCACGATCCCACGTTAACGATTTCCATAGCTGGGCAGGCAGTTTGGTGACAGTTTTTCTGAGAGCATTGGCCATCGTGACGGCACCATAGCCAGCCAACGGCTGCCCATTCTTTACCCTTGGGGTCAAGCCATAGCCATCCTCTCGTGGCAAGTGCACAAGCATGGTCAAGCGGCTTGTGCGCTCGACCAGCGTGCCAATCGCTGATCGTCCCAAACCGATGATCAAGTCCCCCTCCCAATGTCCTGGTACTTTGCGATCTTCTATCTCGAACGGTCGATTGCAGATCATTACTTCTTCACTGACATGAGCCCACGCTTTAGCTTGGCACCTTGCCCGAGGAACACGTAGCGCCCGCCCGGTGCGCAGATAACTGACCGTCTCTCGCTTGAGGGCACCTCGACCCTGGATGTACAGGGCTTGGTAGATGGCTTCGTGTGAGATGCGCATCGATGGATCATTTGGAAAGTCCAGCCGTAATCGGTTCGCAATTTGCTGTGGAGACCAACCTTTGACCCACTTGCGATCACAGCGGTGGGGCTTGTTGCGGCCAATGAACGCCGCTTGCTGGGGACCGGCAACTTCCCACCCTTGCACATCGTAAATGGAGCCTTCCAAGCGTTCTTGGACATATTCACGCAACCGTGGATTCGTTACCAGCTTGGATGGTTTGGGGCGTTTGGCCACAAGTTCTGCTTTCCACTGCGCAACGGATGCTCGATATTCCAACTTGCCCCCGCGAGTCGCCGCATTGCGTGTCAGCTCCCTCGATACAGTAGAAGGACTTCGGCCAATTCGACGAGCAATCTCCCGCACGCCAATATCCTGCGCACGAAGTAATCCGATCTCTTCTCGTTGGTCAAACGACAGATACCTGTTGGATACAGGCTTGGACACCCGAACATCTATGTGGTGGGTGACCTGGCCTCGGCCAAGAGCTATCTGGATCCGGAGAACCCGACGCCCGTGCCCGGCGTGAGCCCTGGTGCGAAGCAGATGGGGCGCAAGGCCGCGTTCAACATCATGCGCAAGCTCAAGGGGCTGGATGCCCAAGCGTTTCGCTACTTCGACTACGGCTCGATGGCAACGATTGGCAAGCGCGCGGCGGTGGCGATGCTCGACATCCCGTTCACGAAGAAGCGCATCCGTTTCAGCGGCTTTGCGGCCTGGCTGTTCTGGCTGTTCGTGCACGTGTACTTCCTGATCGGGTTCCGCAACCGCACCGTGGTGATGATGGACTGGGCCTAGGCCTACTTCACCTCGCAGCGCCACGCCCGCGTGTTCCCAGACCCGCATGCGCTGGAGCCCCACACCCGCCTCGTGCGGGTGGACAAGCCCGACTAACAACGGATACATCCCGCGCAACTCCCACGGGTGAGCGGCTTTGGCTGCGTGCGAGGTGGGGTTGCTGGCGTGGCCTGCGAGATCGCTGTGCGGGTCGTGGCAACATCGGGCTTTCTGCCTTGATGCCGCCTGACCGGTTGGCTTGCTCGCCGTGACTGCTTCCTCTGCCGCCTCCCCCGCTTCCATCGCTCCTCGTCTGCAAGCCTTGCGCGCACGCATGGCGCAGCAGAACTGGCAGGCGGTGCTGGTACCCAGCAGCGACCCGCATTTGTCGGAGTACCTGCCGGAGCGGTGGCAAGGCCGGGTGTGGTTGAGCGGCTTCACCGGCTCGTCGGGCACGCTGTTGGTGTCGGCCACGCAGGCGGCGCTGTTCACGGACAGCCGCTATTGGGAACAGGCCGAGGCCGAACTGGCCGGCAGCGGCGTGGCCCTGGTGAAGCTGGAAGGTGCGGCCACGCCCGCCTATGTGAGCAAGTTGAAGGCTTTGGGCGAGGCCGCCGGCACGAACGGTTCCGCGCAACCCACCCTGGCCGTGGACGGCGCGGTGATGGGCCTGGCGCAAACCCAGCAGCTGCGTGACGCACTGGGTGCGGCCGGCTGGCAACTGTTCACACAGGTGGACGTGCTGGATGGCATCTGGCCCGACCGCCCCGGCCTGCCCACGGCGCCGGTGTACGAGCACACCCTGCCCCATGCTGCCACGGCGCGTGCCGACAAGCTGGCCGGTGTGCGCGAGCAGATGCGCGCCCAGGGGGCTACCCACCATTGGATTGCCACGCTGGACGATCTGGCCTGGTTGCTCAACCTGCGGGGCGCCGATGTGGAGTACAACCCGGTGTTCTTGGGCCATGCCCTGGTGACGCTGGACGAAGTGAGCCTGTTCGTGGGCGAAGGCAAGGTGGATGCGGCCCTGGCTGCCAAGCTGGCGCAAGACAGCGTGATCGTACGCCCCTATGCAGATGCACTGCCCACCTTGGCGGCCCTGACCGCCGACAGCGTGGTGTGGATGGACCCCAAGCGTGTGACCTGGGGGCTGCGTGAGGCGGTGCCCACCGGTGTCAAGGTGGTGGAGGCGACCAACCCGAGCACCCTGGCGAAGTCGCGCAAGACAGATGCAGAAGCGGTGTTCATCCGCGAAGCGATGGAGCGCGACGGTGCCGCCATGTGCGCGTTTTACGCCTGGCTGGAGCAAGCTCTGGGCCGCGAGCATGTGAGCGAGTTGACGATTGACGAGCGCATGACGGCCGAGCGGGCCAAGCAGCCGGGCTATGTGTCGCTGAGCTTCCCGACCATTGCGGGCTTCAATGCGAACGGCGCCCTGCCCCATTACCGGGCCACGCCCGAGGCCTATGCGGTGTTGAGCACGCAGGCCGGGTTGACGGCCGAGGGGCTGTTGTTGATCGACTCCGGCGCACAGTACCTGGGCGGCACGACCGACATCACCCGGGTGTGGGCCATTGGCACGCCCACGGCAGCGCAAAAGCGCGACTACACGCTGGTGCTCAAGGGCACGCTGGGCCTGTCGCGGATGCGTTTTCCACAGGGCACCCTGGCGCCGATGCTCGATGCCGTGGCTCGCGCTCCCCTGTGGGCCGAAGGGCTGGACTTTGGCCATGGCACAGGCCATGGCGTGGGCTACTTCCTGAACGTGCACGAAGGACCGCAGTCGATCTCCAAAGCGGTGCCGGTGCCGGACATGGCGATGTTGCCGGGCATGATCACCTCGATCGAGCCGGGGCTGTATCGACCGGGGCAATGGGGCATCCGCATCGAAAACCTGGTACTGAATGTGCCGGTGACGCCTGCGGTGCCTGATGCCGAACCGGGCACGCCGGAATATGGCCGCTATCTGGCGTTCGAGACGCTGAGCCTGTGTCCGATCGACACGCGCTGCATCGACCGCAGCCTGCTGCGCGACGACGAGGTGCAGTGGATCAACACCTACCACGCCGAGGTGCGGCGCCGCCTGAGCCCGCTGGTGAGTGGCGACGCGCTGGCGTGGCTGCAGCTGCGCACCGAACCGCTGTGATCGCCCGCCGCCCTCGTCCATCTGACCGATAGGCCAAAGGACGGTGTCTCGCTAGACTGCGGACAGAACCGCATATCTCCTGGACACCATGAACATTTCGCATTTCAACGACCTGCTGGAAGCCGCCCGTCAGCAACCCGATGCCCAGCGCCTGCTGCTGGTGTTTGCCGGCGCTGGCCTGCCCGACGATGCCACGCCTGAGCAACAGGCTGCCTTTGAGGCCGGGCACGGCGGCGAGCTGACGCCTTTGATGTGCGTGGACAAGACGCCGGACGAGATCGGCAGCTTCGACAAGCTGGTGAGTGAGGCCGAACAGTTCGGTCACGACTGGGCCGTGGTGTTCGTGGCCGGGATGTCGGGCATCGGGCCGCGTGCGCCGTCGAGCGAAGATGCACAGCAGCACCTGCAGGGCATGGTCGATGCGATCAAGGTGGGGCAAATCGACCACTTCATCCCGTTCAACCTGGATGGCGATGCCATCAGATTGAACTGAGGCGACGCGTCACTCGGTCGGCAGCCATTGCGCGACCGGGATCGGCTCGGACTTCGGCGCCGGGTCGGGCGACCATCCACCGCCCAGCGCCTTGTAAAGCAGCACCGTGTGGGTGTTGAGCTCGATCTCGGCCAGCAGGGCTTCGTCTTCGCGTTTGAGCGCGTCGGCCTGGGCCTCCAGCGCGGCCTGCAGCAAGGCCTGTCCGGCACCGAAGTGCGCCATGCGCTCGCGGGCGAACTGGTGCGCCAGGTCTGCGGTCTGCGTCAGGTAGGCCACGCGTGAGGTGAAGGCACGGTGGGCGGTGTAGGCGTTTTCGACGTCTTCCAGCGCGCCCAGCACGGTCTTTTCATATTCGAGGGCAACGCCTTCGAGCTGGGCCTCGTTGGCCGCGATGTTGGCGCGGATGCTCCCCGCAGTGAAGATGGGCAGGCGCAGGCCCACGCCGAGCGACTGAGTAACGAAGTTGTAGCCCTCGATGTCGTCCGGATGGGCACGGCCCGCCGAGGCGCCCAAGCCGATATAGAACTTGGGGAAAAGCTCGGCACGGGCCGAGCCCAGCTTGGCTGCCTGCGAACGCACCTTGCGCTCGACGCCACGCACATCGGGGCGGCGCGCCAGCACATCACCGGGCAAGACCTTGGGCAAGCTGGGCGGGCGTTGGGCGCCCGGTGGCAGCGGCGGCAGTTCGGTCAGGCTTTGCGGCGGCTGGCCCATGAGCACGGCGATGCGGCGCAGGTGGCTGGCCAGCAAGGCCTTCAGCGGTTCGACCTTGGATTGGGCGTCGCGCAGGTGCATTTCGGCGCGGGCGACGTCGGCAGCCTCGGTTTGCCCTGACTGGGAACGCCCGCGGGCGTACTTGACGCCGCGCTCGACGACGTAGATGGCACGGTCGACCAGACGCAGGCGTTTTTCCACGCCGCGGGCCTCGAAGTAGCGAGTGGCGATGTCGGCGGCCACCATGAGCTGGGCGCCGTGCTGCTGCTCGTGCGCGCCCAGGATGAGCTGGTGAACCATTTCGGCATCGGCGTGGCGGGCGCCGAAGATGTCCACTTCCCAGGTGGCGGCCAACCCGTAGGCATGGGTGTTACCCTGAGGCATGCTGACGTTCTGCGGCAAGGATGGGGTCACATTGCCCGGCAGCGGGATGGGGATGTTGCCCGGCCAGCCGGGGATGCTGGTGTTGCCGAGCCCGGTGGGCACCGCTCCACCCTCGCGCGAGCGGCCTGCTCCGGCCGCCACCTCCACCGTGGGGTAGTAGGCCGACTCGGCCATGCCGTGGAAGGCCCTTGCCTCTTTGATGCGGGCCAGTGCGATGCGCACATCGACGTTCTGACGCAGGCCTTCTTCGATGTAGCCGCTCAGGACGGGGTCTTCCAGCTGCCGCCACCACTGGGCGATGTCGGTGTTGCTTTGCGCCGTGGCCGGGTCGACCGAGTCGAATTGCCCCGGCACCTGCACCGCCAGCGGGGGCATGTCCACCTTCACGGTGGTGCAGGCCGAGGCCAGCAAGGTCGCGGTAGCAGTCACCAGCAGGCGCAGGGCCGTGGGACGGGAGGTGGGTCGGTTCACCAGACGGCGATGGGCACGCATGTGTCACTCCGAAAAACAAGAGAGAGGGGTCAGCCCTGACGGGCGAGCATGGAGCGAAAGCGCATCAGCGCCAGCGCCAGGAAAGCGATTCCGATGCCACCCACGGCCAGCATCTGGGGCCAGACGATGTCCACCCCGGCGGCCCGGTACAAGATGCCCTGGGTGAGCTGGACGTAGTGGGTGGAGGGCGAGAGCTGCATCAGGTGCTGCAACCACATCGGCATGCTCTCGAAGGGGGTGGCCGAACCCGAGAGCATGTACATGATCACGAAGACCGGCACGGCCAGCAGGCCGAACTGCGGCATGGAGGCGGCCACGGTGGCCAGCAGGATCCCCAGCGCGGTCAGCGAGAAGAGATAGAGCCCGGTGCCCAGCAGGAACAGGCCCACTGAGCCTTCGATGGGCACGCCCAGCACCCCTTCGATGATGGCGAGCACCGAGACGGCCACCGCCAGCAGGATCACCAGGCCGTTGGCTGCAATCTTGGCCACAGCGATTTCGCTGGGGCGCACCGGCATGACCAGCAGGTGCTCGATGGTGCCGCGCTCGCGCTCGCGGATGACGGCCGCGCCCACGAGCACCACCGACAGCACGGTCACGTTGTTGATGAGCTGCATGACCGAGGTGAACCAGCTGGTGGAGGTGTTGGGGTTGTAGAGCACGTGCACGACCTGCCGGGTGGGCAGGCGCTTGTCCAGGCTGTCCACCTTGAACGCGCTGAGGGTTTCACGCAGCACGATCTCGGTGATGTAGGCGATGCCGAGCTGGGCCTGGGCCATGGCGGTGGCGTCCACGGTGAGCTGCACGGTGGTGGGGCGTTGGCCGTGGATGTCGGCCTCGAACTGCCGGGGAATGTCGAGGATGAAGAGGTAGCGCCCCTCGTCCATGGCGGCTTGCGCGGTGGTAGGCGTGAGGTCCACCGGCGTCTGGAACATGGGGGGTTGCAAGGCCGCTCGGATGCGCTGGGACAGGCCGGACTGGTCGTGGTCGATGATGCCGATGGTGACGTGGGTGACGTCGGCCTTGGCGCCCACAGCCACCACGTAGACGGCGACCGTGAAGGAGATGAGGATGGCGCCCATCATGGTGCGGTCGCGCAGCACGCAGCGCAGCTCTTTGAGGCTGAGGTGAAAGACGTTGAGCAGCCAGATCATGTCAACGCTCCTGCTTGCGCACGAACAGGCGCGCCGCGCTCAGGTAGGCCACCGCAAAGCCCATCATCACGACGCAGGCCACGCCCAGGGTCTGCCACTGCAGCTGCCAGTTCTTGGTGAACACGCCCAGGCTCACTTTCTGGAACCACGAGGCGGGGAAGCCCTGGGCTATGTAGAAGTTGACGCCGTCAAGCGTGGAGACAGGGCTGAGCACGCCGGCGAAGTTGGTGGTGATGATCACGCACAGGATGGCGGTGAGGAACTGCGCAGCGACCTGCGTTTGCACGAATGCCGAGATCAGCAGGCCCATGGCGGTGATGGCGAAGGCGTAGGCCGTAGCGCCCAGGGTGAGCGCCAGGAAGCTGCCCTTGAGCGGCACGCCCAGGCCCCAGATGAGCACGGCCACCAGGGTGAGGTAGCTCAGCAGGGTCAGGGCCACATAGGGCAGCTGCTTGCCGACCAGGAATTCGCTGATGGCGCCGGGTGAGGCGTAAAGGTTGACCATGGTGCCCATTTCCTTCTCGCGCACCATGCCGAGGGCGGTGAGCATGGCCGGGATGAGGGTCAGCGCCAGCATCAGGTTGCTGGGGCCGAACACGAAGAGGCTCTGGTACGAAGGGTTGTAGGCCATGCGCGGTGCCACCGTGATCGGCACCGTGGGGGTCTCCGCCCCGGGCGTGGACCGGGCCAGCTGCACGGCGTGCTCGATGGCCACCGCCTTGATCGAGTTGACGGTGTGGGCCGCGCGCACGAGGCTGCTGCCGTCCACATAGAAGCCGACTTCGGGTTGTCGCTGGCCGATCAGGTCACGGCCGAAACCGGGCGGCACGTCGATCACCAGCCAGGACTGCGAGGAGCGAAGTTGGGCGTCGATCTCCTGGGCGTTGCTCAGGGAGGCTTGCTCGACGAAGTGGGGCGAGTCGGCGAAGTGCTCGACGAAGCGGCGGCTGTCGGTGCTCTGGTCGCGGTCGAGCACCGAGAAGCGGATGTCTTCCACGTCGAAGCTCAGGCCCCAGGTGGCGGCGCACAAGACGATGATGGGGCCGATGATGGCGAAAGCCAGGCGGATGCTGTCGTGGCGCAGTTCCATGGCCTCGCGCTGGGCAAAGGCCCACATGCGGCTGAACCACAGGGCGGCGGCCGACGGCGGTTGGCTGGCCGCTGCTGATGGGGTCAGAGGGGCATCCAGCGGGTCGTGCTCAATGGGCGTGTGCGGCAGGTGCTCGGCTTCCTGATCGGCTTCCAGGTAGTCGATGAAGGCCTGCTCCAGCGTTTCGCAACCCCGCTCCAAGCACAGGTCATCGGGCTTGCCCACGGCCAGCACGCGACCGCGGTGCATCAGCGAGATGCGGTCACAGCGCTGGGCCTCGTTCATGAAGTGGGTAGAGACGAAGAGCGTGACGCCCTCCTCCCGTGACAGGCGGATCATGTGGCGCCAGAACATGTCGCGA
Source organism: Comamonas trifloxystrobinivorans (assembly GCF_043359985.1). Classification (NCBI taxonomy): domain Bacteria; kingdom Pseudomonadati; phylum Pseudomonadota; class Betaproteobacteria; order Burkholderiales; family Comamonadaceae; genus Comamonas; species Comamonas trifloxystrobinivorans. Next base: position 107,443 of record NZ_JBHZGV010000013.1, on the reverse strand, counting down.
GCGGCTGGGTCCACGCCGGAGGTGGGCTCGTCGAGAATCAACACCTCGGGCTTGTGCAGGCAGGCGGCGGCCAGTTGCAGGCGCTGGCGGATGCCCAGCGACAGGCTGGCCGGCATGGTCTCGGCATAGGCGCGCAGCTCGAAGGTGTCGAGCGAGGCTTCGATGGCCTGATCTGCGGTGGCCGGATCCATGCGGTACAGGCGGGCGTGCAGTTGCAGGTTCTGGCGCACGGACAGCTCTTCGTACAGCGAGAAGAGTTGCGACATGTAGCCGATGTGCAGCCGGGTGCGCAGGTCGGAGGCGTCCACTGGCTTGCCCAGCAGGCGCGCCGAACCCTCGGTGATGTCGAGCAAGCCGGTGAGCATCTTCATGGTCGTGGTCTTGCCACAGCCGTTGGAGCCGAGGAAGCCGAAGATCTCGCCACGGGGAATGCAGAAGGTCACGTCGCGCGCGGCCACGAAATCACCAAAGCGGCGGGTCAGGCCTTCGGCTTCCATCGCCGGGGGGCCATCGTGCGGGGGCAAAGGCGGGATCCGCAACGGCGCGGTATCGCCCTTGCGGGAGAGCTTAATGTAGGCCTCCTCCAGGCTGGCCGCGCGGGTTTGCTCCAGCACGCCGATGGTGGGCGCGCACACCAGCACGCGACCCTCGTCCATGGCGACGAGGTGGTCAAAGCGCTCGGCCTCTTCCATGTAGGCGGTGGCGACCAGGACGGTCATGTGTGGGCGCTCGGTGCGCAGGCTCTCGACCAGTGCCCAGAACTGCCGGCGCGACAAGGGGTCCACGCCCGTGGTGGGTTCGTCGAGGATGAGCAGGTCGGGGTTGTGCACCAGGGCGGCGCACAGCGAGACCTTCTGCTTCATGCCGCCCGACAACTTGCCGGCCGGACGGGCATGGAAAGGGTCGAGCGCGGTGGCACGCATCAGGCGCTGAATGCGCGCGTCACGCTCGGCCGACGGTACCCCGAAGAGGCGCGCCGAGAAATCGATGTTGTCGTAGACGGAGAGCGAGCGGTACAGGTTGCGGCCCAGGCCCTGCGGCATGTAGGCCACGCGGGGCGCCAGTTCACGGCGAAAGGCAGCATAGGCCACATCCCCACCCAGCACGGTCAAGCGACCGGACTGCAGTTTCTTGACACCTGCCATGAGCCCCAGCAAGGTGGACTTGCCCACCCCGTCCGGCCCCACGAGGCCGACGGTCTTGCCCATGGGCAGCGTCAGGCTGACCTGATCCAGCGCCGGTTTGTCGTCGTAGGCATGGCTCACCGACTCGACGATGATCGCGGACTGCATGAGCGGCTCACCAGGCGCTGGCGGTGCGGGCGTCGGCGGTCTTGCTGTCGGTGCGGGCGGGCGGCTCGCTCAGGCGCACGAAGCCGTTCCCGGTCAAGCCCCCTTTGAGCAGGCCCACATGGGCCAAGGCCACCTCGGGCGACAGCGACAGCTTCACGCGGAAGCTCAGCTTTTCGCGCTCACTGGCGGTCTCCACATGCTTGGGCGTGAACTGGGCATCGGCCGACACGAAGCTGACCTTGGCGGGCAGACGCAGGTCGGGCGCGGCATCGAGAACGATGCGGGCTTCGTCTCCGACGCGCACCTGACCGGCCACATTGGTGGGCAGGAAGATGGTCATGTGGACCTGCGAGGTATCGACCAACGTGGCCACGCGCCCCCCGGCGGGGATGACCGAGCCAGGCTCCACCACGCGGTACTCGATGCGCCCGGCCACAGGCGCCTTAAGGGTGTGATCGGCAATGGCGTTCTTCAGGCGCTCAATGCCAGCCTCGGCTTCGGACTGCGCCGCTTTGGCCTCGCCCGCAGCGGCGTTGGCAATGCTGACCCCGCTGGCTTCACCATCACGCTGGGCCTGGCGTTTCTTGAGCTCGGACTCGGAGATGAGCGTGTCGTCGCGCATCCGCACAGCGTTGTCATAGTCCATCTGCGCGACCTTGGCCTTGAGGCTTTGCACGCGCACCTCGCCTTGTGCACGGGCCATGGCCTGGGTCGCGCGCTGGCGCATGGCCATCACGCCGTCGAGCTGGCGTTGCAGGTCGGTGGTGTCCATTTGCGCGATCATGTCGCCCACCTTGACCATGTCCCCCTCGTGTACGGCAATGCTTTGCACCTGGCCCGGGAACTTGGTGGCGATCTCGATGCGCTGCACGTCCAGCCGGCCGTTGCCGGAGACGATCTTCGGGGCAGCCTCCTCGGAGCGCAAGGCACCCCAGGTGGCCCAGGCGCCAGACACCGTCAACGCAGACACCACTGCGCCCAGGATGAAACCGCGATAAGGATGGAGAGAGAACTTCATGGTCGTCACTTTGCTGGTTCGTTCAGGTCATGATCGACCCAGCAAAATGCTCGGACATTGAAGTAGATCAGATGCCAGTCTGCGCATTCATAGGGCATGTCGCACAGGCACACCTGCTGTCGGACAGGCACCCCAGGGTTTGCCCGATCCCAAGCAAAAGGCGCCCGGGAGGGCGCCTGGAACCTTGAATCAACCGGGTCGGCCATCCACCCGCGGTTGACCATACCAGCGCCAGTAGCGCGCGCTCCAGGCCCCCAGGGTGAGCAGCCACAACGAGGCGGCAGCCAGCAGCAGCGTGTTGGCGTGTGCGGGCCAGAGCGTGGCTGCCAGCCGGTTCAGCGTTGCCAGTTGAAGGCTCCAGAACAGACCCCACGCCATGCTGTAGGCCGCCAGCACACGCCCACTGTGCCCGCAACTCACGCGGGTGACCATGGCCAGCAGCACACTGCCCAGGAAGCCCATGGTCAAAGCGTGGAGCGGCAGCAAGGTCGGGATGTCCACGCCCTGGGCGCGCATCCACACGGTGAAGGCGTCGAGGCAGAACGCCAGCCCCAGCCAGACAAAGCCCAGGTGCAGCATGGCCAGCAAGCGGTTGCGCAGACTGCGCCACAGCCCCCAGCGCACCGCCAGGGCCAGAATCAGCACACCCGACAAGAGGGCCGTGCCAAAGCGCAGCATCCACAGCCACGGCAGAGTCGGCAGGCTGCGCGCCTCCCACCACACCCAGCCGCCTTGCAGCCAGACCATGCCCAGCATCGTCCACAGCAACCAGTTGGGGCGCCAGGCATCCAGGCTGGGCACAGCCGAGGCCGAGAAGAACGGGATCATACGGTGAGCCACCACCACGTACACCGGCACGATGAAGAGCCACAAACCCAGCAGCGCGGCCACGCGCACCATCAGATAAGCCTGTGTGGACAGCCCAACGGCAGCGGCCATCATGCACAGCAGGCCGATCACGCTGGCTGCTGCAATCAAACGGGCGTGCAGGCGATCAGGGGCGGGGCTGCGCTGCACCATGCCCACGAACCGGCCCGAGAGCATGGCCCAGCCCAAGGTGGCCACGCCCACGCCGAGCGCCGCCAAGCGGTGGTGCACATAGGCTCCCGCCAGGAGCACCGCCCACCCCGCGACCAGGGTCAGCACCCCAGGCAGAACCTGTCGCGCGCTCACCTCCGGCATCCGCAGCCACTTGGGGCCCGCGGTGAACAAGAAACCCGTGAAGAACAAGGGCATGAAGCCAAAGCTCATCAAGAGCGCATGCACAAAGGTGTCGGGTACCACCATGGCCATGTGAAAGGCCCCAGTGCCCCGCCCCACCATCACCAGCCACCACCACAAGCTGGCCAGGGTCATCACGGCCACCGCGCTGGCAAACGCCAGGCGGTGCGGGGCATGCAACAACAGGGCCCAGCGCCAGGGCGCCGGCTGCATCTTGGCCTGCGCGCGGGCTTGGGCCGGGCTCATATTCGCAGGCGCGGCCGCCTGAGACTGTAGGGGGATGGCCGGTCGAGTCGGCTTGTCAGCGGGCATGGTGCGTGGTGGGACGCCCGGCAAACGGCCAACGAGGTGGCCCCACGGCGTCCAGCGTGTTCTTGAGAAGGAGACCATACTCCGTGTCCCCTTCCATGACCATCCTCCGATCGAAGAACAGCGTGTCCGGATCGTCCTGCCCTTGCAGCAGTCGCCAATAGACCTGCGCGGTGGCCTTCAGACGCAACGCGACGGGTTGCCCGGCCGAGGCGGGTGACAGCCCCCGCGGCCCCGCCTGCAAACGGCAGGTGATGCCCAGATCGTCCACCACGAGTTCCACCACACGGCCGGACAACTCGGCCTGCGTGGCCTCGTCCACCAGGGGCCACCACAGGCGGTTGAGAGCCTGCGCCATCACCATGGAGGGCGGCCACACCGGCAGACGCCGCACAATGTCACGCAAAAGCTGTTTCATGAGTTGATCCACACCATGCCCGGGCGCTGGGGCCGGGCGTACCCATTGGACAAAGGCCCCGGCATGCGCAGCGAGCGAATCGCCTCGATCGCGTCCGCGCTGGGGGCACCGTGGTTCATCACGGCATCGAACTGGCGCAGCACTTCGGCAAAGTCCTGCGAGGTGGGGGACAGGCGCAGGCGCTGCACCCCGGCGGCCCGCAAGGCCTCGCGCTCGCCCAGCAGGCACTGCACCGTGCCGGACTGGGTCTGGATGCCGTTGAGCGTCAGGAAGTCCTGCCCTTCACGCGTGCGCAGAGCCAGGCCATCGGGGTCATCCAGACAGCGGAACTCGCAGTGGTCTTTCTGCAGATGATGGTGACGCGCGGTGAAGCAACGCGCCGACAAGGCCAGCGGCATGCGCCCGAAGGCGAAGACCTCGCTTTGCACGGCTGAGCCTGGCGGGCAGACCTTGCCCACGTCGGGCAGGGACATCTCCACCGGGGCCACCCAGCGCGTGGCGCCCAGCGCCGCGTATTCGGCCAGCGACGGGGCGCTGTACACGTTCACATGCAGCCCAATCACCCATGGTGAATGCCCGGCCAGCAGGCGAACCGCCGCCGTGTCATTGGCCTCCAGCATGAAGTCGCCCTGCTCCACCCAGCGGCGCAGGCTGCGCAGTTCGGCTTCGGTCTCCAGCAAGGCCTGGGTGCCGATCACCACCTCCTTGCCCGCCGCTTTCAGGTCTCGGGCCAAGGCCAGCCAGTCTTCCGGCTTCATCTCGTGGCGCCGCGAACACACCACCTCACCCAGACACACCGTGTGCGCGGGCGAATCGGCCACCTCGGCATAAAACGCCGTCAAGGTATCTCGAGACCAGTAGTACTGCACCGGCCCCACGCTCAGTTGGAACATGCTCATTGCTCTCACGCCTCATTGCCAGGGGCGCGAGAAGGCGCCCAAGGTGTGCTGCTGCCCCTCGGCCAGGCGGCCCAGGGCGGTCGTCCAGGCGGGCTGCACCGAGTAACGCTCGGGCTGCGCCTTGCATGCATCGATGGCCTGCCGCCAGGTGCGCGTCACCTGCTCCACATAGGCTGCACTGCGCTGGCGCCCTTCGATCTTGATGGCCGATACGCCTGCTTGCATCAGTTCGGGCAGGATGGCCAGGGTGTTCAAACTGGTCGGCTCCTCGATGGCGTAGTCCACCGTGCCGTCCACATCGAAGCGGCCCTTGCACAGCGTCGGATAGCCGCGCGGCTCATCGGGCTCGAAGCGGTCGATGAGGATGCCGCCCAGGCGCGCGTCCACCCGGTCGCCGCACTGGTCCCAGCGTACCGCCGATGGCGGAGAGCACACGCCTGCGTTGTTGGGCGACTGGCCCGTGGCGTAGGAGGACAGCGCGCAGCGCCCTTCGACCATCACGCACAGGCTGCCAAAGCCAAAGACTGTTAATTTCCACGCAAAACTGACCCGCCGGGGATGCGGACAAAAACTTGGACTACCAGGAGGTAGTTCATGTACTCATACGCAGACAGGATTCGTGCAGTTGAGCTTTACATCAAGCTTGGCTTGCGTGCCAGAGCCACGATTCGCCAGTTGGGGTACCCAACCAAGAACGCATTGAAAGGCTGGTATCAGCGCTACCTGAAGCATCAGGATTTGCCAGCAAGCCAAGCTCCAAGAGCACCAAAATATTCTCTGAAGCAAAGGGAGGTGGCGGTTGCTCATTACCTCGCCCATGATCGCTGTATTGCTGCAACGATGAGGGCTTTGGGTTATCCGGGTCGAGGAACGTTGACTGCGTGGGTTCGGCAAGACTGCCCTGACACCTGCAAATCGAGAGTAGGCAGATCTTGGCCGGCTACAAAGCCTGATACTTTGATGTGTGAGGGCGTGGTGCAACTGTGTACCCGTCAATCAACTGCACAGGAGATTGCGGACAAGTTAGGGGTGTGTAGGGGGACCTTGTACAACTGGAAAAATCAGTTGCTTGGCCCTTGTGCCCCTGCCTCGATGAAACACAGTCCAAAGCGATCGCCAGTGTTGGATGAAGCAGCACTCAGGCGCCAAGTTGAATCATTGCGCCAGGATGTTCGGCGGCTGAAGATAGAGCGGGAGCTTCTCAAACAGGCCCATGAAATCTTAAAAAATGGGGCTGGCATTGATCTGCATAGCCTGGCAAACAAAGATAAGGCTGTGCTGGTTGAAGCGTTGCGCGGTCAGTATGAATTGCCAGAACTGCTTTCTCTTGTTGGCCTTGCTAGAAGCTCGTACTTTTACCATCGTGCCCGGCTGAAGCTGGCTGACAAATACTTGGATGTACGCCGAAGCATCACAGAGATCTTCGACAACAACTACCGTTGCTATGGGTACCGCAGGGTACAGGCATCTCTGCTCAAGGAGTGCACGGGCATCTCAGAGAAGGTGGTTCGTCGGCTGATGAAGCAGGAGGGGTTGATCGTGGCCAAGCCCAAACGCCGCAGATATAACTCCTACCTTGGAGAGATAGGTGCTGCCCCGCAAAACCTCATCAATCGAGACTTCCATGCTGCTGCGCCCAATGAGAAGTGGCTCACAGACATTACTGAATTCCAAATCCCTGCTGGCAAGGTTTACCTGTCGCCAGTCATTGATTGCTTTGACGGGCTGGTGGTGAGCTGGTCGATTGGGACTCATCCCAACGCAAATCTCGTCAACACAATGCTGGATGCGGCCATTGATGCTGCTCAAGGCAGTGAGAGCCGCCCTGTGATTCATTCTGATCGTGGAGCTCACTACCGCTGGCCGGGCTGGCTCTCGAGGATCCATGATGCAAAGCTGATTCGCTCGATGTCTCGCAAAGGGTGCTCGCCAGACAATGCTGCATGCGAAGGCTTCTTTGGAAGGCTGAAAATAGAGTTGTTCTATCCCGGCAACTGGCAATCAACGACGATTGAGCAGTTCATCGAAGCTGTCGATGCGTACATTCGTTGGTACAACGAAAAACGTATCAAGGTATCTCTGGGACGTTTAAGTCCTGTGGAATACCGGCACAAACTTGGCCTAGCCGCATAAAACCAGTCCAAGTTTTTATCCGCACCCCCAGTGGGTCAATTCTGGTTGGAAATCAACAAGGTAGAGGCCTTCGCAGGTATCACCGGCCGCAAAGATCTCGGTACCTCTTGGCAAGCGACGAACGATGGATGCAGCGGCGATGCGTTGCAACTCCGCCTCAGGCATGTTCTGAAACAAAACCTGACTGCCCAGATAAGACACCACATCCAGCCGACGTGAAACCATGATTGTTTCCTCCAAATCCAATTCGCTGCAGTGGATTCTGGGTATAAGTCACGGACGTGGATTTGATGCGGCGCAAAGCCCACCTTAAGGAGGATACGCTCGTTATCCCCTCGTTCTAAAGGCTTAGGCCCTCAACAGGGCGGATACCAGGACGAGTCGACCTCGTTGAAGATCGAACTGCTGTCGACGTCCATGTCGTGATAGGGACCGGTGCCGCTGTGCTCCGCGTCCGAGGCCGGGACGAATTTGCCCGATTTGACATCAAAGACGTGGATCTCGCCCTCTTCGATGACGTAATGCCAGCCATGCAGGGCGATCTGGCGTTTTTCCACCCACTGGCGAACCATCAGGTACTCCATCAGACGCTCGAGTTGCAGCACCACAGAACGCTGCTCCGTGCGACGCAAGGCCTCCTGCGTCACCTGCACAGGCAAAGCTGCCTCACGGGCCAGGTCCAGCCAGACGTTGAGGTTCTGCGCTTCTGGAGAGATTTCTTCGTAGAGCGCCTTCATGGCGCCGCAGTGCGAGTGCCCGCACACCACGATGTGGCTCACATGCAGGTTGAGCACCGCGTATTCAATGGCCGCTGCAGTGCCATGCAAACCGTGCAGGCCGTTGTAGGGTGGCACCAATGCGCCCAGGTTGCGCACGATGAACAACTCACCCGGCCCTGCCCCCGTCAACATGTAAGGCAAAAGGCGGGAGTCGGAACACCCCACGAACAGGATCGTGGGGTGCTGGCCCTGCTCAACCAACTCCTTGAACTGCCCCTGATACTGGGGAAAGTAGTCCGTTCTGAAGCGGCGGATCCGCTTGAGCAGTTCGTCATCCATGGGCTTATTGCAGCAGGGGTGAGTCAGCAGCATCCAGATCCACACCGTGGACCTCCCAACGGCCGGCCAGCAGTTGCATGGCCTGGCGCAAGGCCGTCACCCACACCTGCTGACGCAGAGACTGGGCGACCGCCTCTTGCACGGCTTCGAAGGGCTGCATCTGACCGGGGTCGCGCTGCAGCACCTCCACGACATGCAAACCAAAGCGGCTGTGCACCAGACGCGGCAGCACCCCCACATTGGCCGAACCCTCATCTTGCCCGAAAAGTTCGCGGGCAAACTCGGGTGCGCAGTCCTCGGCACGCAACCATCCCAGATCACCGCCCTGCGTCGAGCTGGGGCAGTTGGACAGGTCACGGGCCACCTCGGCAAAGCGACGCGGCTCGGCACGCACGTCCAGCAAGGCCTGCTCGGCACGCTGACGCAGCGCCTGCACGTCCACGCCGGGCGTGACCGCAAACAGGATGTGGCGCGCCTGAACGCGCTCACCCTGTGCGTACTTCGCCGGATGGGCGGCGTAGTGCCGACGGCAGGACGCCTCATCGGGATCGGGCACGCGCAGGTTTTGCGCGAGCCACAGGTCGATGGCCTCGGCGGCTGCCTCGGACATCACGCCCTCTACCGGCTGTGGGTCGTCGGCAGAGAGCAGACCAGAGTCGATGGCCGCCTGGCGCAACAACTCCAGGCTGGCGCGCTGGCGGCACTCGGCTTCTGTCAGGCTGGCGATGTCATCGGCCAGCAGCACGTCACCGACGCGCAGGGGGCGTGCCCCTGAGGTGGAAAGGTTCACGCTCATCATGCCCATACCCCTTACTTGTTCAGACCAATCTTGCGGCTGCGCACGACCTGCCACGGACGGGCGATGTAGCCCACCGAAGCGAAGCCGCTCCACACGTGCACGAGACGGGTGAACGGGAAGATGGCGAACAAGCTCATGCCCATGAACATGTGGATCTTGAAGACGATCGACACGTCCGTGATGAAGCTGGGGGCATCGCCCTGGAAGGTGACCAGGTGTTGTGCCCAGGACATCAGCTTGAGCATGGTGGCGCCGTCGCTGTGCTGCACGGACAGCGGCACGGTGGACAGACCCAGCAGCAGCGTGGCCAGGATCCAGAACAGCACCAGGAAGTCACGACCACGCGAGGTGGCGCGGACACGGGCGTTGGTCAGGCGACGGTGGATCAGCAGGATCAGGCCGATCAGGGCGATCGTGCCCAAGATGCCACCGGCCACCACGGCCAGCATCTGCTTCTGTGCTGGCGTCACACCCAGCGCGTGGATGATCGAATGCGGCGTCAGCATGCCCACAAAGTGACCAAAGAACAGGCCAATGATCCCGATGTGGAACAGGTTGGAGCCCACGCGCAGACTGCCGGTGGACAACATCTGGCTCGATTCGCTGCGCCACGAGTACTGCTCGCGGTCAAAGCGCATCAGGCTGCCGATGATGAACAGCGCGCCGCAGATATAGGGATAGATGCCGAAGATGAATTGATGAGAGAGGCTCATGCTGATGCTCCTCGTTGTTGGTTCGATGCGGTCCGCCGCACGATCTGGATGGGTTGAGGCTGATCAGGACTTTGCTGCCCCTTGCTGCTGCAGCCTGCAAAGGCTTCAGGCTCGGCCCAGCTTTCGTCCAGGTCTTCCTCGGCCACCACGGCCACGGTCTCGATATCCTGCTTGCCAATATCCAGCACCGCCGCCACCACGTGCGCATACAGGCTCTGGCGCTTGACCAGGGCCGTGTGCACCGCGTTCAGGATGTGGGCGATCTCACCGATGAAGTCGCGCATCTGCGCGGCCGTCAGGGTGGAGACGAACTCCAGCACCACGGGCAGGTAGTCAGGCAACTCGCCGCCGACCTTGTTCGGGTCCAGCATCAGGCCGGCCTGCTCATAGGTCTTGATCAGGTCGATCATGGCCGGGCCACGGTCGCGCGAGTCGCCGTGCACATGCTCGAACAGGTGCAGCGAGGTGGAGCGGCCCCGGTCGAACAGCTCGACGTAGGCCTCTTCCACCGCAAACGGGTCCTGGTTGACCAGGGTGCCGAGCAGCTTGTTGAGGCCCAGCAGACGCTGGTCGCTCACCGCACCTTCATTGGCCAGCACCTGCTGCAGCTCGGGCACCACGGCGCGCAGCTCGGCGCCGGGGTAGCTCAGCAAATGGGCCAGGGCCCGCAGCGTGTAGCTGGGTGTGACGTCGGGTTGACGTTGGAAAAACGACGTCATGCTCACACCTCCGACTTGATGGGAATGGTGCGCTTCTTGGTGCCACCGAACAGGCTGGCCTCGCTGGCGCCATCCGAGCAACCGTTGCCGAACGAGAAGCCGCAGCCGCCACGCAGGTCGAACGCGTTCTCGGCGTACTCGCGGTGAGCCGACGGAATCACGAAGCGGTCTTCGTAGTTGGCAATGGCCATCACGTGGTACATGTCCTCGACGGTGTGCTTGTCCAGGCCGAACTGGTCGAGCACCTGCTTGTTCTCGACGCCGTCCACGTGGCGGCTGCGCATGTAAGCGCGCATCGCCAGCATGCGCTCCAGCGCGCGAGTCACCGGGAAGGTGTCGCCGGCAGTCAGCAGGTTGGCCAGGTACTTGACCGGGATGCGCAGCTGCTTGACGTCAGGGATCTGACCGTTGACGCCCAGGTCGCCCACGTTGGCCGCAGCCTGGATGGGAGACAGAGGCGGCACGTACCAGACCATCGGCAGCGTGCGGTACTCGGGGTGCAGCGGCAGGGCCACCTTCCAGTCCACGGCCATCTTGTAGACGGGGCTGTGGCGGGCAGCCACCAGCCAGGCTTCAGGGATGCCGTCCTTGCGGGCCTGTTCGATCACCTTCGGATCGTTCGGGTCCAGGAACAGGTTGAGTTGGGCCTGGTACAGGTCACGGTCGTGCTCGACGCTGGCCGCGGCTTGGATGCCGTCTGCGTCATACAGCAGCACGCCCAGGTAGCGGATGCGGCCCACGCAGGTTTCGGAGCAGACCGTGGGTTGGCCGGCTTCGATGCGGGGGTAGCAGAAGATGCACTTCTCGGCCTTGCCCGACTTCCAGTTGTAGTAAATCTTCTTGTAGGGGCAGCCCGAGACGCACATGCGCCAGCCGCGGCACTTGTCCTGGTCGATCAGGACGATGCCGTCTTCCTCGCGCTTGTAGATCGAGCCCGAAGGGCACGATGCCACGCAGGCGGGGTTCAGGCAGTGCTCGCACAGGCGAGGCAGGTACATCATGAAGGTGTTTTCGAACTGGCCGTAAATGTCCTTTTGGACATCGTCGAAGTTCTTGTCCTTGCTGCGCTTGCTGAACTCGCCACCCAGGATTTCTTCCCAGTTCGGACCCCACTCGATCTTCTCCATGCGCTGACCGGTGATCAGGCTGCGGGGACGCGCGGTGGGCGCGGCCTTCGACTTGGGCGCGTTTTGCAGGTGCTCGTAGTCGAAGGTGAAGGGTTCGTAGTAGTCGTCGATCTCAGGCAGATTCGGATTGGCGAAGATCTTCATCAGCAAGCTGAGCTTGCCGCCTTGGCGGGGCTCGATCTTGCCGTTGGCATTGCGCACCCAGCCACCATTCCACTTGTCCTGGTTTTCCCATTCCTTGGGATAACCAATGCCAGGCTTGGTTTCGACGTTGTTGAACCAGGCGTACTCGACGCCAGGGCGACTGGTCCAGACGTTCTTGCAGGTCACCGAGCAGGTATGGCAACCAATGCACTTGTCCAGGTTCAGGACCATGCCAATTTGAGCGCGGATTTTCATGCGTGTGCTCCTTGTGCGCTGGTGGCGGAACCTTCACCGTCCAGCCAGTCAACCTTGTTCATCTTGCGGACCACCACGAACTCGTCACGGTTGGTACCGATGGTCCCGTAGTAGTTGAAGCCGTAGCTCAGCTGGGCGTAGCCGCCGATCATGTGGGTGGGCTTGAGCACAATCCGGGTCACCGAGTTGTGGATGCCGCCGCGGGTGCCGGTGATCTCCGAGCCCGGGGTGTTGATGATCTTTTCCTGAGCGTGGTACATCATGACCATGCCGTTCTTGACGCGCTGGCTCACCACCGCACGGGCCGCGATGGCGCCGTTGGTGTTGAACAGCTCGACCCAGTCGTTGTCCACGATGCCGGCCTTCTTCGCGTCGTCTTCACTCAGCCAGATCACCGGGCCACCGCGGTTGAGCGTGAGCATCAACAGGTTGTCGGTGTAGGTGGAGTGGATCCCCCACTTCTGGTGCGGCGTGATGAAGTTTAGCGCGATCTCCTTGTGGCCATTGGGCTTGCGATCCTGCACTTCATGCAGGGTCTTCAAGTCAACCGGCGGACGGTAGGAGACGAAGCCTTCGCCGAAGGCGCGCATCCAGGCGTGGTCCATGTAGAACTGCTGACGCCCGGTCAAGGTGCGCCATGGGATCAGCTCATGCACGTTGGTGTAGCCGGCGTTGTACGACACCTTTTCGCTTTCCAGGCCCGACCAGGTCGGCGAGGAAATGATCTTGCGCGGCTGCGCCTGGATGTCGCGGTAACGGATCTTCTCGTCTTCGCGGTGCAGGGCCAGGTGGGTGTGATCCCGACCGGTCTGCTTGCTCAGGGCGTCCCAGGCCTTGACGGCGACGTGGCCGTTGGTCTCGGGCGCCAGCATCAGCACCACTTCGGTGGCGTCGATGTCGGACTCGATCTTCGGGAAGCCCTGGCTGACACCTTCCTCACGCACGCGGCCGTTGAGGTCGCCCAGCGCATGGACTTCGTCGTCCGTGTTCCAGCCGATACCCTTGCCGCCATTGCCCAGCTTATTCATCAGCGGGCCCAGCGAGGTGAAGCGCTTGAAGGTGTTCGGGTAATCGCGCTCGACCACGGTGATCTGCGGCGCGGTCTTGCCGGGGATCAGGTCGATCTCGCCACGCTTCCAGTCCTGCACGTCAAACGGCTGGGCCATTTCGGCGGCCGTGTCGTGCATGATCGGGGTCATCACGACCTCCTTCTCGGCGCCCAGGTGGCCCACGCAGACCTCGGAGAAGGTCTTGGCAAAGCCCTTGTAGATCTCCCAGTCAGAACGGGCTTCCCATGCCGGGTCCACCGCTGCCGACAGCGGGTGGATGAAGGGGTGCATGTCGGACGTGTTGAGGTCGTTCTTCTCGTACCAGGTGGCCGTGGGCAGCACGATGTCCGAGTACAGACAGGTGGTGCTCATGCGGAAGTCGAGCGTGACCAGCAGGTCCAGCTTGCCTTCGGGGGCCTGGTCGTGCCACTTGACTTCCTGCGGCTTGGCATCGCCCGCGCCCAGGTCCTTGCCCTGCACGCCGTTGGTCGTGCCCAGCAGGTGCTTGAGGAAATACTCGTGGCCTTTGCCCGACGAGCCCAGGATGTTGGAGCGCCACACGAACATGTTGCGCGGCCAGTTCAGCGGGTTGTCCGGGTCTTCGCACGACAGCTTGAGCGAACCGTCCTTCAGGGCACCCACCGCGTAGTCCTTGGGGTCCATGCCCTTGGCCTGCGCGTCCTTGACGACCTTCAGCGGGTTGGTCTGCAGCTGCGGTGCCGAAGGCAGCCAGCCCATGCGCTCGGCGCGCACGTTGTAGTCGATCATGCTGCCGCCGAACTCGCTCTTGTCGGCCAGGGGCGAGAGCACCTCTTCCACGCCCAGCTTCTCGTAGCGCCACTGGTCGGTGTGCGCATAGAAGAAGCTGGTGGAGTTTTGTTGACGGGGCGGACGCGACCAGTCGAGGGCGAAGGCCAGCGCGGTCCAGCCGGTTTGTGGACGCAGCTTTTCCTGGCCCACATAGTGAGCCCAGCCGCCACCGCTCTGGCCGATACAGCCGCACATCATCAGCATGTTGATGATGCCGCGGTAGTTCATGTCGCAGTGGTACCAGTGGTTCATGGCCGCGCCGATGATGACCATGGACTTGCCCTTGGTCTTGTCGGCGTTGTCGGCGAACTGGCTGGCCACGGTGATGACCTGAGCGCGCGGCACCCCGGTGATCTGCTCTTGCCAGGCGGGGGTGTAAGGCACGTTCTCGTCGAACGACTTGGCACCATCGTCCACCAGTTGACCGGCGGCGTTCTTCAGACCGCGGTGCACACCGTAGCTGGCCACCTGCAGGTCGAACACGGTGGCAACCCACACGTCGCGGGTCCGGCCGTTCTTGTCCTGCACGGTGATGCGCTTCATGGGCACATTGCGCAGCAGGATGTCGCCTTGCTTGTTGCTCGGGAAGTTCGGGGTGTCGATGCCACCGAAGTACGGGAAGGCCACCTTGTTGACCTCGGCCGTCTGGTTCTCTGCCTTGGCGGCATCTTCCAGCACCGACAGCTTCAGGCCGACCAGACGGTCGCTGACGCCTTCCTTGGTCTCCAGGTTCCACTTGCCCTCGTCGGCACGGCCAGCGGCGCCCCAGCGGAAGCCGATGGAGCCGTTCGGCACCACAATGGAGCCGTCGGCGTCGTACGCCAGTGTCTTCCACTCGGTGTTGGTGCCGGCACCGATCTCACCGCTCATGTCGCTGGCGCGCAGGTAGCGGCCGGGGACCAGGGCCTTGCCAGCCGGGGTATCTTGCTCGTCGAGCATCACCAGCATCGGCAGATCGGTGTAGCGACGGGCGTAGTCGTCGAAGTAGGCCGAACGCTTGTCGAAGTAGAACTGCTTGAGGATCACATGGCCCATGGCCATGGCCACTGCCGAGTCGGTGCCCTGCTTCGGGTGCATCCAGATGTCGGCCAGCTTCGAGATTTCGGCGTAATCGGGGGTGACCGCCACCGTCTTCGTGCCCTTGTAGCGCACTTCGGTGAAGAAGTGCGCGTCAGGGGTACGGGTCTGGGGCACGTTCGAACCCCAGGCGATGATGTAGCTGGAGTTGTACCAGTCGGCCGATTCGGGCACGTCGGTCTGCTCACCCCAGATCTGCGGGCTGGCGGGCGGCAGGTCGCAGTACCAGTCGTAGAACGACATGGCGACGCCACCGATCAGGCTCAGGTAGCGCGTACCGGCGGCATAGCTGATCATGGACATGGCCGGGATCGGCGAGAAGCCGATGATGCGGTCCGGACCGTATTGCTTGATCGTGTAGACGTTGGAAGACGCCACGATCTCATTGACCTCGTCCCAGCTGGCGCGCACGAAACCACCCAGGCCGCGCTCCTTTTGCCAGCTGCGACGGGTGTCCGGGTTGCTCATCAAAGCAGCCCAGGCGTCCACCGGCGACTTGGCGACGGCACGTGCCGCACGCCAATGCTTCAGCAACTCACCACGCACCATCGGGTGCTTGACTCGGTTGGCGCTGTACAGATACCAGGAATAGCTGGCGCCACGGGCGCAGCCACGGGGCTCGTGGTTGGGTAGGTCGTCGCGGGTGCGCGGGTAGTCGGTCTGCTGGGTTTCCCAGGTGACGATGCCGCCCTTGACGTACACCTTCCACGAGCAGGAGCCCGTGCAGTTCACGCCGTGGGTGGAGCGCACGATCTTGTCGTGCTGCCAGCGGTTGCGGTAAGCGTCTTCCCAGGTGCGATCCTCGCCCGTGGTGACGCCGTGGCCTTCTGCAAACTCTTCCTTGGGTTGAGCGAAGAAGGTCAAGCGGTCAAGAAAGTGACTCATGTGTTGACTCCTGTCAGATTCACGTGTGAGAGATCAGCAAGGCTGCTCGGCACCCTTGCGGGCGTAGTACCACCAGGTGGTCGCAATGCACAGCAGGTAGAAGGCGATGAACGCCATCAGCGCCAGCTCCGGGCCGCCCGTGGCACCGATCGAAGTGCCATAGCTCTTGGGGATGAAGAAGCCACCGTAGGCCGCCACTGCAGCGGTGAAGCCCAGCACAGCGGCCGCTTCGGTGTTCGCTTCCTTGATGGCGGCGTTCATGCCGGCTTCGTCGTTGCGCTTGACGCGGCTGGTCTTCAGATTCAGGAAGATCACCGGGATCATGCGGAATGTCGAGCCGTTGCCGATGCCAGTGGTCAGGAACAGCACCAGGAACATCAGGAAGAAGCCGGTGAAGTTGCCTGCAGCGGGGCCGATCGACAAGGCGTACGCACTGCCCGTACCCTTGGGCAGGAAGAACAGCACCCCCACCACCGCAAGGGCCATGACGATGAAGTTCCAGAAGGTGACGCGGGCGCCGCCCAACTTGTCAGACAACCAGCCACCCACAGGGCGAATCAGCGCACCGACCAGAGGACCGATCCAGGCGTAGGCCAGCGGATTGACATCCTTGAACTGCGACTTGATCAGCAGCGGGAAGCCTGCGGCGTAGCCAATGAAGGAGCCGAAGGTGCCCAGATACAGGATGCACATCAGCCAGTTGTGCTTGTTGCGGAAGATGGCCGCTTGCGTCGCAAACGAAGCCTTGGCGTCCGCGATGTCGTTCATGAAGAACCAGGCGGCCAGGCTCACGATGATGATCCAGGGCACCCACACGAAGGCGGCGTTCTGCGCCCAGATCTCGGACGACTGACCGGCCTTGTTGACGATGGTCTGCGACTCACCGCCCAGCACGCCGAACAGCCCCACCGAGATGATGATGGGGCTCAAGAACTGCACCACCGACACGCCCAGGTTGCCCAAGCCGGCGTTCACGCCCAGCGCCGAGCCCTTGCGCTTCTTCGGGAAGAAGAAGCTGATGTTGGACATGGACGACGAGAAGTTGCCACCGCCAAAGCCGCACAGCAGCGCCAGGATCAGCATCGTCGGATATGGCGTGCTGGGGTCCTGCACCGCAAAGCCAATCCCGATGGCAGGGATCAGCAGGGAGGCGGTGGAGATCGCCGTCCAGCGACGACCACCGACCAGCGGCACCATGAAGGAATAGAAGATGCGCAGCGTGGCACCCGACAGGGCGGGAGCCGAGGCCAGCCAGAACAGCTGGTTGGTGCTGTAGTTGAAGCCCATCAACGGCAGGTTGACGGCGACCACGCTCCACATTTGCCAGATGGCAAACGCCAGGAACAAGGCCGGGACCGAGATCCACAGATTGAGCTTGGCAATCGCCTGGCCTTCTGCTTCCCAGAAGGCCTTGTCTTCTGGGGTCCAGACCGTCAGGGTCGTGCCTGGACGGGCCTTGCCCGCCGAGGTATGGGAGGTTGACATGATGTGTCCGTGAGGAGGGAAATCAGGCGCGCTTGCCGACGGGAGCGTGCTGGGGCTCACCGCCCACCACGTCACGCGAGCGAACTTCGGTCATGTACATCCAGATCAGCGAGACCCAGACGACGCCGTAGAGCAACATGAAAGCGCTGGAGCGAACACCAGTGAGGTCCAGCAGGTAACCGAACATGATCGGCAGCACGAAGCCACCCAGGCCACCAGCGAGCCCCACGATGCCGGAGATGGCGCCGATGTTGGTGGGGTAGTCGTTGCTGATGTACTTGAACACGCTGGCCTTGCCGAAAGCCATGGCGATGCCCAAGGTGAACATCACGATCGTGAAGGCGTAGACGTTCAGGCCAATGTGAAAGGTTTGCGGGCCGTTGACGGTGGCAATGGTGAAATCGGTCTGCGGATAGCTCAGGATGAACAGGCAGATCCAGCACACCCACAGCACCCACCAGGTGACCTTGTGCGCGCCGTGCTTGTCAGACAGATAGCCACCGATGGCGCGCAGCACCCCACCGGGCAGAGAGAAACAGGCAGCCAACAAGGCGGCGACGCGGATGTCGAGGCCATACTCACCCACGTAGTACTGCACCATCCACAGGCTCAGGCCCACATAGCCGCCAAACACGATGGAGTAGTACTGGCAGTACTTCAGAACGCGCGGGTCCTTGAGTTGCTTGAGCTGGTCGCTGAAGCTGGCCTTGGACTGGACCAGATGGGTGGGGTCGGAGTAGCTGAAGAACCAGAACAGCAGGGCCGTGCCTAGCATGATGGCAGCGTAGACCTGCGGCACCATGGTCCAGCCTGCCGCGACCAGAATGACCGGCGCGATGAACTTGTTGACCGCAGCGCCCGAGTTACCCGCACCGAACACGCCCATCGCGAAACCTTGCTGGTCCTTCGGAAACCAGCGGGCCACGTAAGGGGTGCCGACCGAGAACGAGCCGCCGGCCAGGCCCACGAACATGCCCAGCACCAGAAACTGCCAGTATTGCGTGGCGTAGGCCATCAGGTAGATGGGCGCCACACACAGCATCATCGTGATGAAGAACACGATGCGACCACCGAAACGGTCGGTCCAGACACCTAGCGGCACCCGGATGAGAGAGCCCGTGAGCACGGGCATGGCGGTCAGCAGGCCGAACTGCGCGTTCGTCAGACCGAGGGTCTTCTTGATGGGGACCCCGATGACGCCGAACATCATCCAGACCATGAAGCACACTGTGAACGCCAGTGTGCTGACTACCAGGACTGATAAGGCCTTACCTCTCTGAGACATGGGAAGCTCCTATTCCTATGCCTCACAGTGTTCAAAAATAACCCTTCTGTGAACATCCTTCCGTTGGTCAGGCGGAATCGGTCAAAAGGAGTAGTCCGTCACGTTCCTTGATTTAGATCAGTCACGGCAAGCACCGCCGCCTGCACCCGTGAGGTCAGGTTCAACTTGCGCAAAATGTGCTGCACATGGCTCTTGACCGTCGTTTCGGCAATGCTCAAGGTGCGAGCGATCTCCTTGTTGCTGGCCCCGCGTGCGATCTCCCTGAGAATGTCGCGCTCCCGCGGCGACAGACGTGAAACCGCGCTGCTGCCTTCATCTTTGGTCCGATCGGTGCTGCCCGCATCGTCTGCAGGCACTTCGGCCACAGCGGCCCCGGCGGGGGCATCGGCAGTCACCGGCGTGCTGGCGACCACCTGCCGGTAGGCCGCCATCAACTTGCCTGTCATCTCGGGTGACAACACCGATTCACCCCTCGTGGCACGCAACACCGCATCGACCAACTCTTCCCCCTCCACGGTCTTGAGAAGGTAGCCGGCCGCACCCCGCGCCAGGGCTTGTGCCAGATCGTTGGCATCCTCACTCACTGTGAGCATCACGATGCGCGCTTCCGGCACGGTCGCGCAAAACTGGGGCAAGGCCTCCACCCCATGAACGCCAGGCAAGTGGTTGTCGAGCAAGATCACATCGGGGCGATGCTGCGCACCCAGCTTGAGCGCCTCGCCCGCGTCGCGCGCCTCGGCAACGACCTCGATGCGTTCGTCGCGCGACAGCAAGGCGATCAAGCCGCGTCGAAACAGGTTGTGATCGTCCACCACCATCAGGCGAACCGTGCGGGTATCCGTTCATGTCAAAACACCGGGTTGGGTCGTGGGAGCACCAGAGCGGCTGGCCACCAGATTGGGGAGCCGCAGCTCGATCAGCGTGCCATCCGGCCCTGACTCACAGTGCAAGTCGGCGCCGATGCGCTGTGCGCGCTCGCGCATGATGCTCATGCCCACATGGGTATGGTCGGGTGGCCCTGCTTTCAGGTCAAAACCACAACCGTTGTCGCGCGCCTGCACCCGCCAATGCGGCTGTGTCTGCACATCCACCCACACTTGGGTGGCCTTGGCATGTTTGCGGGTGTTGGACAGTGCTTCTTGCACGATGTGCAAAACCTGAATCTGAACATCCGGGGGCAGCGGTAGACCGTGGCCATGGACACTCAGGTGCGCCCTGATCTTGGACTGAAGTTCAAACTTGGAGATCGTCTCGCGCAAGGCGGGCTCGATGTCGTCGGTGTGGGTACGCACACGGAAATGGAGCAACAACTCGCGCACGTCGCTGTAGCTCTCTCTCACGCCCACGTCCAACTCGTCCATGGCCGCATCAACGGCTGGCTGATCATGACGGGCCATGGCATCGCGCAGCAGCTGCATCTGGATCTTCAGGAACGCCAGCGACTGGGCAATGGAGTCGTGCAACTCCTGCGCCAACAGCTGTCGCTCGGACGCAATCGCGGCCTCCCGACCCAATGCGGCCGCCCGCAAGCTCTCCATGGCGCCGGCCAGGTGGCTGGCCAAGGCCTCGAACAGCGCCTTCTCTTCCTCACTCAAAGCCGGATCACCGCGGTAAAACAGCTCCACCTCGCCCAGCACCCGCATGTGAAGGCCCAAAGGCACGGTGATCAGGGTGGTGTAGCCCGCACGCTCACAATGATCGTGCACGCGCAGTGCGGCCGACTGTCTCGAGAGGCTGCGCGTGGCGTCCAGAATGGGAATCACCCTCACGCTGGGCATGGTGCCTGCCTCCACCTTGGCGCCGCACAGGCAGTCACCGGACAGGACGCATTGCTCCTCTTCGGTCATGACATGCGGCAGGCAATCGCTGCCCAGCAGCACGTAGCGCTCATTGGCCACATCCGACCAGCGAATGGCCACCGCGTCGGCCTGCGCAATGCGCCGCATGTGCTTGGCAAAGCCGTGTGCCAACTCCTCCAGGGTCTCGGCACTGGCCACGAAGGCGGCCACCTCGTACAACGCACTCAGACGCTGCTGCTTGGTCTCCAGGCTGGCGGTCTTCTCACGCACCTTCGACTCAAGGTTGCCATAGAGAGACTGCAGGTTCTCCGCCATGCTGTTGAAGCCATCGGCGAGCGAACCCATTTCGTCCACCGCATCGACGATGACACGTGTGGCGAAGTCGCCCTGCTCGATGTCACGCAAAGCCGATTTGAGGCGGGAAACCGGCTCCAGAATGACCACATAGCCCGCGTACATCAGCGCCAAGGCACTCAGAATGGCCAACACCATCATGGCCAGCTGGAAGGTCCGCAACAGCGTGGTCCACCCCGAGAGATGGCGCTCGACCGCAGACACAAACAGATCCACCTGTCCAACCAGATCGCTCACGTGCGCGCTCAAACTGCCCGGTGGCGCCGCCCCATTGGCAATCGACAACGCTTGCGCACGCAGCCTTTGCCAATCCCTCACCACGCCCTCGAACTGCGCGCGGGTGTGTCGGTCCCAAGGCACCGCCAACGGACGCGTGGAGTCTCCGCGCCGCAACAAGGCCACGCTCCGATCAAATTCGGCCAACTGCGCAGACACCTCGGCAGAAAACTTCACAGCATCCACAGGCTTCTGCTGCAAGCTAAGCGCCAACTGGTAACTGCGCATGCGCATGCGCCCCGCCTCATTGACGGCGGCCGCACCGCCCCCCAACTGCCAGATCACCCACAGCGTCAAACCAATGGAGGCCAGCGCCAGCACCAGAAACACCCCGCCAATCGCCATGAGCTTGCTTGCCAGGCGCATGCCCCCAAAGCGCGAACGCCAAGGCCGATACAGGCTTTGAAGCGGCGCATCGGCAGTTGGAATGGTCTGATCTTTGAGGTAAATGGGCAATCCGGACTCCGTCAGGGCACGGGCCCTGAGCACAGATCATGATGGCGCTGGCGGGCCGTGCTCATGATCAGCCCCCGGTTTGTGACATGAAACGCACAATCTGCTGCGGACGCTCGTTGAATTCATGACGCTCGGGTTTGACACGGATGCCTTCGTGAATGGCGGCCACCAACTCCTCGTCGCTCGCGCCGTCCCTCATCATGCGCCCCAGTGGCACCTGATCGTTCTGCCCCAGGCACAGGTAGAGCGTCCCATCCACGCCCAGCCGCACGCGGTTGCAGGCCTCGCAGAAGTGTTGAGACATCGGGGTGATGACCCCCAGGCTCATTTGCCGATCGGGGGTGCACCAATAACGTGCCGGACCTGCCCCCTGCCCCATGATCTCCGGCAGCAGGCCATGCTGCTCGGCCAGGCGCTCACCCAACTTGCTGAGGTCAACCCCTCGCGTGGCGCGGCCGGTATCCCCCACAGGCATGGGCTCAATCAAACGCAACACAAAGCCTTGCTCGATGGCAAAAGCCACCATGCGCTGCACCTCGTCCACGTTGACGTCGGCCTGCACCACCATGTTGAGCTTGATCGGCCGAAAACCCACCTCGCGAGCAACGCGCAAACCATCCAGAACATCAGACAGGCAATCCCGCCCCGTGATGCGGGCAAAACAATCGGCATCGAGCGAGTCGAGACTGATGTTCAGACGCCTCACACCCGCCTCACGCAAACCCGCCGCATGACGCGCGAGTTGCGTGCCGTTACTGGAGACCGACAGGTCACGCAAACCCGGCAAGGCGGCAATCTGACGCGCCAGATCCGTGACCCCCCGACGCAACAAAGGCTCGCCCCCAGTCAGCCGAACCTTGCTGACGCCCAAGCCGACGAACAGCCCGACAAGGCGGGACATTTCATCGTGGCGCAGCCAATGCGCCGGCTCTTCAAACCCCTTGAAGCCTTTTGGCAGGCAATAGGTGCACCGCAGGTCGCAACGGTCGGTCACCGACACCCGCAAGTAATCAATGCGGCGCTGGAACGAATCAATCAGACGGGTCATGTTATGAGGCTCGGTGGTCGCCCAGATGGACGGACGGCAGCTTGACGATCACTCTAGGGAAGTCGCCCCATTTTACCTATCGATCGGAAGGAGTAGTTCATTGTGGACATCCAGATGTGCCACAGACGTGCTATCAATGCGACATGCGCCCCCCGCTTCAACCCGTCGCCCCCAGCATCGACGATCCGATCGAATTGCTGCAAGCCTGCCACGACAAAGTTCGCCGATTTGCCGCCCTGACGGTGCGCCTGCGTGCCCACCTCGCCGACCGGGGTGCGGACGATCAGGCTCAGGAAGCAGCCAAGTCCATCCTGCGGTACTTTGACGTGGCCGCCCCCCTGCACCACGAAGATGAAGACATGGACTTGTTCCCGGCGCTTCGTGCACTGGGGCAAACCGATCTGAACGCCCGAATTGATGAACTGCAAGCCCAGCACGACAGCCTGGGAAGGCTCTGGCAGGCGTTGCGACCATGGCTGATGGCCGTCTCTGCCGGACAAACCCACGAGATCCCGGCCGAGGCAGACGACTTCGCCATGGCATACCCCGCTCATGCCGCGCGCGAAGAGTCGGAGATCTACCCCGCAGCGTCTCAGTTGAGTACTGCCGCCGTGCAACGCATCAGCGAGGCCATGGTGCGGCGACGTACAGCCTCTTGAACCGAGGGTGTGCAAAATTTTGTGTAAACGGCCAATCAACAGCCGGCGTAAGCCGGCCTGTCCGTAAACACTATGAACACCAAGAAACACGACGTACCCGAAGAACTGCTGTCTGGCCTGCTGGCCAACTACAAGAGGCCCGAAGACCTCATCGGCGAGAACGGCCTGCTCAAACAGTTGACCAAGCTACTGGTCGAGCGAGCCCTGGACGCCGAATTGACCGAACACTTGGGCCACGAACGCAACGAAGCAGTGTCCAACCCCGTTGGCAACACCCGCAACGGCAAGAGCAAGAAGACCCTCAAGGGCGATTTCAGCGAACTGCCCATCGAGGTACCCCGCGACCGCCATGGCAGCTTCGAGCCTCAGCTCATCCCCAAGCACCAGACCCGCTGGGCCGGCTTTGACGACAAAATCATCTCGCTGTACGCCCGTGGCATGACGGTGCGCGAGATACAGGCCCACCTCGAAGAGATGTACGGCACCGAAGTTTCGCCCAGTCTGATTTCCTCGGTGACCGACGCCGTGGCCGATGAGGTCAAGGCCTGGCAGGCCCGGCCGCTGGAGCCGATTTACCCCATCGTTTACCTGGACTGCATCCACGTGAAGGTGCGCGAGGGCGCTGTGCGGGTCAAGGCGGTGTACCTGGCCATTGGCATCACCATGACGGGCGAGAAGGAGGTGCTGGGCCTGTGGTTGGCCCAGACCGAGGGTGCCAAGTTCTGGCTGCAGGTGGTGACCGAATTGCGCAACCGGGGCGTGCAGGACATCTTCATTGCCTGCGTCGATGGGCTCAAAGGTTTTCCGGAAGCCATCGAGGCCGTCTTCCCCAAGGCGGTGGTGCAGCTGTGCATCGTTCACATGGTGCGCCACAGCCTGAACTACGTCTCATGGAAGCGCCGCAAAGAAGTAGCTGCCGACCTGCGCCGTATCTACACGGCCGCCACCGCCGAGGAGGCCGAGCTGATGCTCGGTGAATTCGAGCAGCGCTGGGATACCGAGTACCTGCCCATCGGCCAGTCCTGGCGCAGGAACTGGAGCCGCTTGACCCCGTTCTTTGACTACCCGCCGGAAATCCGCAAGGTCATCTACACCACCAATGCCATCGAGTCGGTGAACATGGGCCTGAGGAAGCTGACCAAGAACCGGGGCTCGTTCCCCTGCGACGAGGCGCTGACCAAGCTGTTCTACCTGGCCCTGCGCAACATCAGCCAGAAGTGGACCATGCCCATCCGGGATTGGAAGGCTGCGCTGACCCGCTTTACCATTGAGTTCGGAGACCGCATCTCCGTCAATTGAAGTCCGAACCGTTTACACAAAAATTCGGACACGCCCGTTTCCTGAGGAAGGCTACAAGTACGGCACTGCGCCGAATACCTTTCTGCAAAGTGAAACTCACCGCATCGCACCATGTTCCAAGGTGCTTGTGCCCGGTGATGGCGAGGGGCGCAATAGGGGACGTCTCAGAAAACGGAAAATAAAGCACGTTAAGCCCATTGCAGACGCTAGATATTGACGAGTACGTCGGGTTTTCTCTTGTTTGAGTTGCCTCTTGTGGTAAGATAGTAATCAATTACTATCTTACAAGGAGTGCTCGTGGACACCCATCCAAAGCATCTGCCGGCCGATGAACGTCGTGCCGTAACTGTCGAGTCCGTCGTGGCGCTTGCCGGTTCACAAAACCCAAGCGAGATAACCACTGCAGCTATCGCTAAACACATGAACTTGACCCAGGGTGCGCTGTTTCGGCACTTCCCGAACAAGGAAGCCATTTGGCAGGCGGTCATGGAGTGGGTAGCAGAGCGCCTATTAGCCAGAATCGATCGATCCGCACAAGGAATCGAGTCGCCCTTGGCAGCCATGGAGGCGATGTTCATGAGTCATATCGAATTCGTAGCTGAGCACCCAGGCGTGCCAAGAATGATGTTTGGTGAGCTTCAGCGTGCCGAATCGACACCGGCCAAGCGCATGGTGCAAACCTTGATTCAGCGCTACGGCGAACGTTTGCATCGTCTCATCGAGAAAGGCAAGGCCAGCGGCGAGTTGTCTCCCTCGCTTGACAACGAGGCGGCGGCAACGCTGTTCATTGGCACGATCCAGGGCTTGGTCATGCAATCGCTGTTGGCGGGTGATGTGGGACGTATGCACCGCGATGCGCCGCGCGTCTTTGCAATTTATCGGCGTGGCATAAGGAGTGCGCAATGAAAAAGTTACCCTTGCAAGGCCGCACCCTGGCGCTGCTTGCCGTCATCATTCCTTTGCTGGTGCTTTTTATTTATGTCGGTCTGCGATCAGGGCCGCTCGCCCCGGTCGCGGTGACGGTGGCAAGCGTGGAATCACGGGCTATCACACCGGCGCTGTTCGGCATCGGCACGGTGGAGGCGCGCTACACCTACAAGATCGGGCCGACGTTTGCCGGGCGCGTCAAACGCCTGGAGGTGCATGTAGGCGAAAGGATCCATCAAAGCTTCGTGTCGCCCTTCTTCCAGATGAGAACGCTGCCAGCATCATCCAGAACGCGCAGCCTCTTAAGCGCTATCTTGAACAGCAGCTCAAGAAGGATGTTGAGATTGTGGTGGCCATCCCGAGGGCCATCCGGTCATGAGCACATCTGATCGTTGGAAAGTGCTCGAACACAAGTGTCGCTGCATCGAAGGGCGCGGCATGGCGCCCTTGATCGTCACGCAATTTGCCTTCGATGCCGACATCGTGCTGGCCTGGCTGGAAGCCCTGCGCGGGCGTGGCGTCGAACATCCCGTACGCGTGGGCGTGCCGGGCCCTGCAGGCGTGGCGGTGCTGGCGCGCTATGCCGCCTTGTGTGGCGTTAGCGCATGCGCGTCGATGTTGTCCAAGTACGGCATCTCGATCAGCAAGCTGTTCGGCATAGCAGGCCCGGATCTCTTTGTGGATCGTCTGACCACCCGCCTGACCGAAGCACATGGAAAGGTGAGCCTGCATTTCTTTCCATTCGGAGGCATCGCTCAGTCCGTGAAGTGGGTAGAGCAGTACTGCTCGCGTGCCGAGCCTGAACAACCCATCGACACGGCTCCCATGTGATTACTGCGCCTCCAGCAGTCGCTTGCACTGGCATGCCCCATAGAAGCAGACCTCGTTGGGGCGAACGCTTCGAGAGCATCCTACCGCCCGCCTCAGCCTTCGCGTTGCGCAAGCGCCCCATGGGCGCGATCCCATTGGCACAGGACACACGCGGCCAACATCACCGGACGCAGGCGCAAGTGCCACATCGAAATGGATCGCCCGCATCATCGGCTTCGACGGTGCGAGCTATCGATTGGCAGATTGGGGGGGCAAACACGATAAACGCCCTTCTCGAACTGCCTTCTGTAGGAAGATGGTGATAGACCGAAACTTTGATGATGCGACTTTGCTCGCTGAGACATCCTTACGTTTGCCACTGCAAAGCGCCTATGTGGCACCTAGCTCGCAAATCAGCAAGGATGCGTAGCGACCAAAATATGGACTAACCTGTTATTCCATAAGACCTTTTACGGAACTGTCCGTCTACATCAAAGACTTGACAGCGGACATTTTTCATGGCCGCAACGGCTTGCGGTTGCAGCGAACGCTGGCTTACGTGCTTTGCACTACTAGGGAAAGCACTTGGTTGCAAACGCAACTTTGTTGACGACAATCAGCGCATATCGCATCGCCGCAGAAGGCGAGCTATTCCTTCAGGAGACAAACCATGTCGTCGCGTTTTTCCCTGCGCCAGGTGCTGGCTGCAGCTGTGTTCACCGTGCCCGCGCTCAGCTTTGCGGCCTATCCCGATCACCCCATGGAATGGGTGGTGCCATACGCTGCCGGTGGCGGCTCGGACGTGGTGGCCCGCGTGGTGGCCGAGCCCATGGCCAAGGCGCTGGGGCAGTCGATCATCATCATCAACAAGCCGGGCGCGGCCACCAATATCGGTGCCGATTACGCGGCCCGTGCCAAGCCCGATGGCTACACCTTGCTGACCGGTGACACCGGCACGCTGGCGGCCAACCCGTATCTGTACAAAAAGCTCAGCTACAGCGCTGAGAAAGACTTCGCCTCGGTCGGCATGCTGGTGCGCTTTCCGATGATCCTGGTGGTCAACCCCAAGCTGCCGATCAAGAACCTGCAGGAGTTCGAGGCCTGGGCCAAGGCGCAAGGCGGCGGCGTAAGCTATGCCACGCCGGGCGCGGGTTCGCCGCACCACCTGGCTACCGAAATCTTCCGCGAGCGCCAGCAACTGAACCTGGTGCATGTGCCTTACAAGGGCGCAGCGCCTGCCGTGCAAGACGTGATGGGCGGCCAGGTGCCTTTCATGTTTGTCGACTCGGTCACCGGTTACCAGAACATCCAGGCGGGCAAGCTGCGCGCCATCGGCATTGCCACGCCGCAGCGCTCCAAGGTTTTCCCGGATATTCCCACGCTCGATGAGCAAGGCGTCAAAGGCTACGCCGCCTATGCCTGGCAAGGCGTGGTGGTGCCCAAGGCCACGCCGGCCGACCGCGTGGAGCTGCTGAGCAAGCAACTGCAAGCCACGCTCAAGGAGCCGGCCGTGGTCAAGCGTCTCGAAGACATGGGCCTGGAAGTGACTCCGTCCAACAGCGCCGACATGGACAAGTTCCTGGCTGACGAGCGCGCCAAACTGGGCCCTGTGATAAAAAGCAACAAAATTCAGCTAGATTGAACAAAAAGTAGCGAATTGGGATAAAATGGCAAGGCCAGTAGGTTAACCATTCCCTTGGTTAAAAAAGTTGAGTCACCAAGCGCGATGTCCCAGACATCGCGCTTTTTTTTGCCAAAAATCCAGTGTTCATAGACACTTGGGTGATACGTTCAGCCACTTTTTTGCGCCATGCTGCCTTTTATTTGGGCAAGAAAGGCAGGCCATGGCAGCAGCACCCGTGCAGGTTTTGGCGTTTGACGTGTTTGGTACCGTGGTTGACTGGCACGGTTCCATCGTGCAACAAATGGAACAGCTTTATCCACAGGTGGACGGCGATGCATTCGCCAACGCCTGGCGCGCGGGTTACCAGCCAGCCATGGAGCTGGTGCGCAGCGGCCAACTGGGCTGGACGCGCATAGACGCGCTGCACCGCCGCATTCTGGACGACATCCTGCCGCAGTTCGGCCTGGGCGCCATGCCCGAGGCCGAGCGCGCCGCGCTCAACCGCGTCTGGCACCGGCTGCAAGCCTGGCCCGATAGCGTGGCCGGCCTGCAGCGGCTCAAACGCCGCTTTGTCATCACACCACTGTCCAACGGCAATATCGCGCTGCTCACGCACATGGCGAAAAACGCTGGCCTGCCCTGGGATTGCGTGCTCTCAGCCGAAGTCTTCCGCGCCTACAAGCCCGATCCTGCTACTTATCTGGGCGTGGCCGATGTATTTGACGTTGCGCCTGAAGCGGTAATGCTGGTGGCCGCGCACCAGGACGATCTGGCCGCAGCGCGTGCTTGCGGGCTGCAGACTGCTTATATCCAGCGGCCGCTGGAGTTCGGCGCGGCCCGGCCCAAGGATGTGTCGGCTTGCCCAGCCAATACCTGGCATTGCCGAGATATCGTTGATCTGGCAGATCAACTGGGGTGTTGACACGCGGCAAGCCTGAACAGCGGCACCAGTTGGGAAAACAATCTATAAAAAAGCGCCCCGCAGGGCGCTTGCTGTTTTGGACAGCTTGAAAACGCTTACTTGGCGTTGGCCTTGGCCAGCCACTGCGTGGCCAGCTGCACCCAGTAAGTGGCACCCAAAGGGATCAGGTCGTCGTTGAAATCGTAGCTGGCGTTGTGCAAGGTGCAGGGGCCGCCGCCGTGGCCGATGGCGCGGTGGTCGCCGTCGCCGTTGGCGATAAAGCAATAGGCGCCGGGCTTGGCTTGCAGCATGAAGGAGAAGTCTTCCGCGCCCATGGTGGGCTCTTGGGCTTTGACGCGGTCTTCACCAATGATATCTACCATCACCTGGCGGGCAAACTCGGCCTCGGGCGCGCTGTTGACGGTAGCCGGGTAGTTGCGGTTGAAATAGAAATCGCACTTGGCGTTGTTCATGGCGCAGCAGCCTTCTGCTACCTGGCGCATGCGCGATTCGATCAAATCCAGCACTTCTACCGTGAAGGCGCGCACCGTGCCTTGCAGCTCGACGGTGTTGGGGATCACGTTGTTGGCTTCGCCGCCGTGGAACATGGTCACCGAGATCACGCCGGTATCGAGCGGCTTTTTGTTGCGCGAGATGATGGTCTGGAACGCGGTGACGATCTGGCAGGCGATGGGGATCGGGTCGTTGCCCATGTGCGGCATGGCACCGTGGCCGCCTTTGCCGGTGATGGTGATCTTGAAATCGTTGCTAGACGCCATGACCGGGCCGGGGCTGACCGCCATGTTGCCAGCGGCCATGCCGGGCCAGTTGTGCATGCCAAACACGGCTTGCATCGGGAATTTCTCGAACAGGCCGTCCTTGATCATCTCGCGCGCACCGCCGCCGCCTTCTTCGGCGGGTTGGAAGATCAGGTACACCGTGCCGTCAAAATTGCGGTGTTTGGCAAAGTGCTTGGCCGCTGCCAGCAGCATGGCGGTGTGGCCGTCGTGGCCGCAGGCGTGCATTTTGCCGGCGTGCTTGCTGGCGTGCTCGAAGGTGTTGATCTCCTGCATGGGCAGCGCATCGATATCGGCGCGCAAGCCCACGGCCTGGCCGCTGGCGCCGCCATCTTTGCCGTGCACGATGCCCACCACGCCGGTGGTGCCCAGACCGCGGTGGATGGGGATGCCCCATTCGGTCAGCTTGGCGGCCACCAGGTCGGCGGTGCGCACTTCTTCAAAGCACAGCTCGGGGTGGGCGTGGATGTCTTTGCGGATCTGGGCAATGCTGGCCGCTTCGGCCACGATGGAGTCAATCAGCTTCATGGGTTGTCCTGGTAAAACCCGCGCTGGCGCTGCGTTGCAGCCGGTCTGCGCCGGGTGTTGGTTAGCAAGCGCCGCAGCGCAGGAGCCAAGCTCTCTATGGTGCAGCAAAGCAGGCGCCGTGCAGGGCGAAAAAACCTGGGAATAACCCTTGCGCGGCACTCGGCGACACCGCAAGCCTGCTTGTGCCAGGCCAGCGCGCTACGATGTGCGCTCTTGCCAAATACTCCCCCCTCGATTGCCCGCCATGACCACTGCCACCGCTGCCGCCACTACCGTGTTGGGCGCTTGCCCGCACGACTGCCCGGATACCTGCTCGCTTGTGACCACCGTGGTCGACGGCGTGGCCACCAAGGTCAGCGGCAACCCGGCGCATGCGCATACCGGTGGCGTCTTGTGTGCCAAGGTGAGCAAATACACCGAGCGCAGTTACCACGCCGATCGCGTGCTGCAGCCGCTCAAGCGCGTGGGCCCCAAAGGCGCCGGCCAGTTCCAGCCCGTGAGCTGGGACGAGGCACTGAGTGATATTGCAGCCCGCTTGCACGCCATCGCACAGCGCAACCCGGAAGCCATCTTGCCCTACAGCTACGCCGGCACCATGGGCTATGTGCAAGGCGAAAGCATGGATCGGCGCTTTTTCCACCAGTTGGGCGCCAGCCTGCTGGACCGCACCATCTGCGCCAGCGCGGGCAGCGAGGCGCTGCTGCACACCTACGGCGGCAAGCTGGGCATGCGTGTGCAGTTTTTTGCCGAGAGCCAGCTCATCCTCATCTGGGGCAGCAACAGCATTGGCAGCAATCTGCATTTCTGGCGCTATGCGCAAGAGGCCAAGCGCAACGGCGCCAAGCTGATCTGCATTGACCCGCGCAAGTCCGAAACTGCCGACAAATGCCACGAACATATCCAGCTGCTGCCCGGCACCGATGCGGCGCTGGCCTTGGCGCTAATGCACGAGCTGATTACCAACGATTGGCTCGACCACGACTACATTGCCCAGCACACACTGGGTTGGGACGAACTGCGGGCCCGTGCGCTGCAATGGTCGCCCGAGCGCGCTGCGGCAGAGTGCGGCATCACGGCCGAGCAAATTCGCCAGCTGGCGCGTGACTACGCCACCAGCAACCCCGCGGCGATTCGCCTGAACTACGGCGTGCAGCGTGCGCGCGGTGGCGGTAATGCGGTGCGTGCGATTGCCTGCTTGCCAGCGCTCACGGGCGCGTGGCGCCACCGTGCTGGCGGCCTGTTGTTGTCCACATCGTCCACCGCGCCTGCGCGCCGGGCCGATCTGCAGATGCCGCAACTGCTGGGCGCACGCCGCCCGCGCACCATCAACATGAGCACGATTGGCAACGCCTTGCTGCAACCGGCCAGCGCCAGCTTTGGCCCGCAGGTGCAAGCCCTGGTTTGCTACAACAGCAACCCGGTGGCCGTGGCGCCAGAATCGGCCAAGGTGGTGCAAGGCTTTGCACGCGAAGACCTGTTCACCGTGGTGCTGGAGCACTTTGTCACCGATACGGCCGATTACGCCGATTACGTGCTGCCCGCCACCACGCAGCTGGAGCACTGGGACATTCACACCACCTACGGCCACACCGATGTTTTGCTGAACCGCCCAGCGATTGCGCCGCAAGGCGAGGCGCGCAGCAATGCGCAGATCTTCCGCGACCTGGCCGCCCACATGGCGCGGCATGACGCTGCTTTTGCCGCGCCGCATTTCCGCACCAGCGACGAAGACCTGTGCCGCGCCGCCATGGATGCGAACCGCGTCAACTTCGACACCTTGCTGGCCCAGGGCTTTGCCGTGCAGGCGCTGCCCGATGCGCCGTTTGCCGATGGTGGCTTTGCTACGCCATCGGGCAAATGCGAGTTCTACAGTGCCGCGCTCGAAAAACTGGGCATCAACCCGCTGCCCGATTTTCTGCCTAACTACGAGCAGCCCACCGCCGAGCACCCGCTGGCGATGATCTCGCCGCCGGCGCGCAATTTCCTCAATTCCACCTTCGTCAACGTGCGTCAGCTGCGCAGTGCCGAGGTGCGGCCTTTGTTGGAGATTCACCCGGACGACGCCGCCGGCCGCCAGATCGCCGATGGCGACGCGGTGCGTGTTTTCAACCAGCGCGGCGAGCATGTCTGCCACGCCAGCATCAACGGCCGCGCCAAGCGCGGCGTGGTGGTGGGCCTGGGTATCTGGTGGCGCAAAGACGGGCCCAACGGCACCAATGTGAACGAGCTGACGCACCAGCAGCTCACCGACATGGGGCGTGCGCCTTCTTTCTACGACTGCGCGGTACAGGTGGAGCGTTTACCCGCATAGCGCTGCGGCGACACTTGTTTTGCCAATCTGCTCCGCTAGACTGTTACATCTAACAACAAACTAGCTGGAGACCCGATGATTGCAGTGCGCGATGCATTTTCTGAAAGCTACGCCAAAGCGCGGGTGAAGTTTCTGGAGGGCGCCGTTCTGGCCGGCCTGCAGATCGAATCGCACAACCACCCGCTCGATGGCGCCGACGACGAAACCCTGGCCATGGATGTGGCGCGCGATGGCGCGGCCGATGCCGACAAGCTGCTCATCGTCAGCAGCGCCTGCCACGGCATCGAAGGCTATTGCGGCAGCGGCGTGCAAGTGTTTGCGCTGCACGATGCCGAGTGGCTGGACAAGGCGCGCGCCGCTGGCGTGGCCGTGCTTTATGTGCATGCGCTGAACCCGTATGGCTTCTCGTTTGGCCGCCGCGTCACGCACGAGAACGTGGACCTGAACCGCAACTTTGTCGACTTCTCGCAGCCCTTGCCGCACAACGCCGCGTATGACGAAGTGCAGGATTTGATCTTGCCCGAACACTGGCCACCCACGCCGGCGGTGCAGCAGGCGATTGACCGCTACATCGCCGAGCGCGGCCAGAAAGCCTGGCAGGCCGCTGTGGGCCAAGGCCAGTACCAGCACCCGACCGGCGTTTTCTTTGGCGGCCAGGCGCCCACCTGGAGCAACCAGACCATCCGCAAAGTGCTGCGCCAGCACGGCGCTAAAGCCAAGAAGCTGGCTTGGATCGATGTGCACACCGGGCTCGGCCCCAATGGCTATGGCGAGCGCATCTTTACCGGTCCCAACGATGCGGCCATGCTGGCGCGTGCGCGCCGTTGGTGGGATGGGGGCGGCACTACGCCGGTGACATCGTTGGACGACGGCAGCTCTTCTTCGCCGCCGCTCACCGGCCTTTTGTGGAACAGTGCCTTGCAAGAATGTCCACAAGCCGAGTTCACCGGTATCGCCATGGAATACGGCACCGTGCCGGTGCTGCAAACCACGGGTGCCATCCGGGCCGACCACTGGGTGCACAACAACCCCGATGCGCCGCAGGAGCAACGCCAGGCCATCCACCAGCAAATGCGCGCCGCTTTCTACGACGAGAGCGAAACCTGGCAAGGCCAGATCATCAGCCAGGCGCGGCAGTCCATGTTCCAGGCGGTCGATGGCTTGAGCGCGGGCTAAACGTCGGCCTGGGGTGGCAACAGCACCAGGCTGTGGCAGCCCCAGTGGTGCATGCACTCGCGCAGCAACGTCAGGCAAACCGCTTCTGCAGGAGCCAGCACCACCGCGGCGCTGCGGCTGCCCATGGCGGCATCGGCAAAGCGGTTGAACAGCTGCTCTAACTCTTGCAGGCTGTAGAACACATCGTCCCGCTGCGGCAACAGTTCGGCCAGCGCTTGCAGTGGCGCAGCGCTGGCGGCCAAGGTACGTTGCGCCGTTGCGGCCGGCCATTGCCGGGTGAGCGGCATGATCACGTCTTCCACAGTCTCAATCACCCGCTCCACCTGGCTGCCGTTGATGGCGCTGCCAGGCATGTGCTGTGCCGCCAGTTGCGTGTAACCCAGCGGCAGCATGTGTCGGCTTGGTGACTGGCTGGCGGGCGTGCACAGCCAGGCTTCGCTCAGCTCGGCACCGATGAAAAGCAGCAGCCAATCGCGGCCGGGGTGCTGCGCTTGCAGGCCTTGCAAGGTGGCGTCGATAAAGGCTTGGTGAGAATCTGGCATGGGCGGAAATTCAAGTTTGTGCACACCTACTGTAGCGCTGCATGGCGCTGCACGCATGCCCGCGCTGGCCGTATGTGTGTCAGAGAGCTGCCCTTGACGTGTCATGTTCGCTGACCACAATGTTTGGTATGAATCCCCTGCAGTCCAAGCTTGAGTCGAAGCTGGCAGGTTTGCCAGTGTCTGTTGCCATTGCTCTACCCCAAGGCGGGTGGACAGGCTCCCCCGAAAACGCGCAAGTACGCATCCGCTGCCACACCGCAGCCGGTCTGGCGGCATTGGCCGCCGGCGATGTTGGCATTGTCGGCAGTGCCATTGTGGAAGGCGGCGTAGAGATTGAGGGCAGTATGCGCGATGCCATGGCCGCCGCAGTGGCACTGATGCCCAGCGACCCGGTGGCGGCGCGCTCCACCTGGTGGAGCCGCATGCTGGCGCGCTCGCGCTCAGCGGCCCTGCACACGCTGACCAAAGATTCGCAGCAGATCCAGTTCCATTACGACGTATCGGACGACTTCTATGCGCTGTGGCTGGACCCGCGCCGGGTCTACTCCTGCGCTTACTACGCGCAGGCAGATTTTGACTTGGCGCAGGCGCAAGAGGCCAAGCTTGATCTGATCTGCCGCAAGCTGCGCCTGCACAGCGGCGAGCGTTTTCTGGACGTGGGTGCGGGCTGGGGCGGCCTGTTGCTGTGGGCTGCCGAGCATTACGGGGTGCAGGCCACCGGCATCACCTTGTCGAAAAACCAGCACGCTTATGTGAACCAGCTCATTGCCGAAAAAGGTTTGCAAGAGCGCGTGCAAATGCTGCTGATGGATTACCGCGAGCTGAAGGCCAGCGAGCCTTTTGACAAGATCGCCTCGGTCGGCATGTTCGAACACGTGGGCCGCGCGCGCATGCACGAGTATTTCTGCGTGCTCAAAAGCCTGCTGCGGCCCGGTGGCTTGCTGATGAACCATGGCATCACCGCCGGCGGCACCGAGAACGAGCAGGTGGGCGCGGGCATGGGCGAGTTCATCGAAAAATACATTTTCCCCGGTGGCGAGCTGCTGCACGTGAGCGTGGTGCAGCAAGAAATGGCCAACGCCGGCTGGGAAATGGTGGATACCGAGAACCTGCGCCCGCATTACGCCAAAACCTTGTGGGCCTGGTCCGATGCGCTGGAAGCCCAGCTGGACGAGGCCCAGCGCGTGCTGGCGCAAAAAACCGATGCCGAGCAAGCGGCTAAAACCCTGCGCGCCTACCGCCTCTACCTGGCCGGTTGCGCCACCGGTTTTGAGCGCGGCTGGATCGCCTTGCATCAGATGTTGGCTGTCGTGCCTGATGGCTCCATGCTGACAGGCAGCCTGCCTGGGGCACAATCACAATACCCGTTCACCCGGGATTACATGTACCGATAAGGAGAAGACTGTGTTGTACAAATTTGTGTCACGCGCCACGGCCGAGCTGATCCTGCTGGAGCCCGATGGCAAGAAGATTCTGCAAATCATCGGCAAGGACCCGTCGCCCACCGGCATCATCACCGTGGCACAGATTCCTGCTGCCATCCAGGCGCTGCAAGCCGCTGTGGCTGCCGAGGACGAGCGCAGCAAGCAGCCGGCCGAAGCCATCGACAAGGATGCCGAAGACGAGGACGGTAAAGACGTGAAAGCCACGGTCGGCCTCAAGCAGCGCGCCGTGCCGTTTATCGACATGCTGCAACGCAGCGCGGCCGAAGGCGCCGACGTGGTGTGGGGCGCTTGATCTGGCACTGAGCGCCGCGCCCGGCGCTTTGCCAGCAAGCCAGAAAAAAAGACTGCTCGCGGCAGTCGTTTTTGTTTTCAGCTGCCGGTGTGGAGCTGTGGACCGGCGCGTTACTCCGCCACGCGCGGCTTGACCAGTGCTGCCGCCTTCTTGGCGTTGACGCGAGCAGTGTCGGTATCGGCCGCGCGGGCGAGGGCCACGCCCATGCGGCGGCGCTCAAAGCTCTCGGGTTTGCCGAACAGGCGCACTTCGGTGCCAGGCACTTGCAGGGCTGCTTCCACGCCGTCAAACACAATGCCTTGGGCTTCGACGCCGCCGTAAATCACGGCGCTGGCGCCCGGCGTTTTCAGGCTGGTGTCGACCGGTAGGCCCAGAATGGCGCGGGCGTGCAGCTCGAACTCGTTTTGCCACTGCGTGATCATCGTCACCATGCCGGTATCGTGCGGGCGCGGGCTGACTTCGCTGAACCAGACCTGATCGCCCTTGACAAACAGCTCCACGCCGAACAGGCCCAGGCCGGCAGGCTCGCCATTCAGGCCCTGGCCGAGGTTGGTGGTGATCTCGCGGGCAATGTCTTGGGCCAGTGTGAGCGCGGCAGGCGCCATGCGGGCCGGCTGCCAGCTTTCCACATAGTCGCCCTTGACTTGCACGTGGCCGATGGGTTCGCAGTACTGGGTTTCGATCTGGCCGGCCGCGTTCTTGGCGCGCACGGTCAGCAAGGTGATCTCGTAGTCAAAATCGATAAAGCCTTCGACGATGATGCGCCCGCCTTGCACACGGCCGCCTTCCATGGCGTAGTTCCAGGCCTTTTCCACATCGGCCGGGCCGTCGATCTTGCTCTGGCCCTTGCCCGAGCTGCTCATCACCGGCTTGACGACGCAAGGGTAGCCAATGCCGCCGTCAATGGCCGCTTGCAGCTCGGCCAGCGAATCGCAGAATTGGTAGGGGCTGGTGGGCAGGCCCAGGGTTTCGGCGGCCAGGCGGCGGATGCCTTCGCGGTCCATCGTCAGGCGCGTGGCGCGGGCGGTAGGCACCACGCGCACGGTGCCGGCGGCTTCCAGCGCCTGCAGGGCGGGCGTGGCGATGGCCTCAATTTCGGGCACCACCATGTCGGGTTTGATTTGCTCGATCAGTGCGGTGAGCTGCGCCGGGTCGCTCATGGTGATGGTGTGCGCATGGTGCGCCACCTGCTGGCCAGGCGCGTTTTCGTAGCGGTCGACGGCAATGGTTTCCACGCCCAGGCGTTGCAGGGCGATCAGCACTTCCTTGCCCAGCTCGCCGCTGCCCAGCAGCATGACTTTGGTTGCGTGTTTGGAGAGAGGGGTGCCGAGGGTGGTCATAACAAGCCTTGTGGTAAATCAAAGAGGCGCGCAGGGGCGCTGCGGCCGATTCTAGGCGGGGCGGCTTACCCCAGCAGGGCTGTCGCCCAGTTTTTGCCGCAGTGCAGCATGAGCCGCTATGATGGACAAAGAGGGCGGCCAAGCCGCCTGTGAACGACAGCAAACCTCCAAAGGAAGACAGATGACGATCCAGACCGTAGGCGTGATTGGTGCAGGCACCATGGGCAACGGCATTGCGCAGACTTGCGCGGTGGCCGGTTTGAATGTGGTGATGGTGGATATCTCCGAGGCCGCCGTGCAAAAGGGCTTGGCCACCGTGGCGGGTAGCCTGGACCGTCTGATCAAGAAAGAAAAGATCAGCGAAGCCGACAAGGCCGCTGCGCTGGGCCGCATCAAGGCATCGACCAATTACGACGACCTGAAGGCCGCGCAACTGGTGATCGAAGCGGCCACCGAAAACTACGAACTCAAGCTCAAGATCCTCAAGCAGGTAGACGATCTGCTGGCGCCGGAAGTGCTGCTGGCATCGAACACCTCGTCGATCTCGATCACGCAGTTGGCTGCCGCCACCAAGCGCGCTGACAAGTTCATCGGCATGCACTTCTTCAACCCCGTGCCGCTGATGGCGCTGGTGGAAGTGATCCGCGGCGTGCAAACCAGCGATGCTACGCACGACGCCGTCAAGGCCATGGCCGAGAAGCTGGGCAAGACCCCGATCACCGTGAAGAACTCGCCCGGCTTTGTCGTCAACCGCATTCTGGTGCCGATGATCAACGAAGCCTTCTTTGTGCTGGCCGAAGGCCACGCCACGGCCGAAGACATCGACGCCGGCATGAAGCTCGGCTGCAGCCACCCGATTGGCCCGCTGGCGCTGGCCGACATGATCGGTCTGGACGTCTGCCTGGCCGTGATGGAGGTGTACCTGAAGGACTTTGGCGACAGCAAGTACCGTCCCTGCCCGCTGCTCAAGGAGCTGGTGAGCGCGGGGCACCTCGGCCGCAAGACCGGCAAGGGCGTGTACCAGTACTAAGCCCAGATTTTTGAACCGCAAAAGCCGCGCAGTGTTTGGCACTGCGCGGCTTTTTTGTTTTTGACGGGGAGAGTAAGTGCGGTGACGAAGCTGGCTGTAATGCTTGTGTTGGGAGTCTTCGTTTTGGGGTGGCGATATGGCCGCGTATGCTTTGTTGCTGCGGGGCCGGCCATCCGGCTTTGCCGTACATGTGTACTGTCTGCAGCTCGGCGTCGCGCCAGGATGGCCTGCCCCTACACAGCCATCTCGCCATTGTGGTGAATGATTCCAGCGCCCGCTTTACTGCGAAGTGATGCTGTTTGAATACCGGTGAGACGCTCTTGGTAGCGAGCTGATGTGGCCGAGGTGGCCATCTTGTGGGTCGTTACCAGCCCCGCCGCCGCTCAATCCGCAAAGCTCAAAATCACGCGGCGGCTGTTGGCGCCTTTTTTCTCGGTTTTGCTGATGATGACGGCGCCGATCTCCTGCGTGCTGGCAATGTGGGTGCCGCCGCAGGGCTGAAAATCAATGGCGGGCAGGGGGCCGCTGCCATCGCCGCCAATGCGGATGGTGCGCACCTGGCCGCTGCCGCGCGGCGGCTGCACGCTCATGCTTTTGACCAGGGCGGGGTTGGCGTCCAGCTCGGCGTCGCTGATGGACGACACCTGCACTGGCAGCGCTTGCGCTACGACGGCGGCCAGGCCTTCGGTGATGGCATCTTTGTCGATGGCTTCGTTGGTCACAAAATCGATGCGCGCTTGCTCGGGCGTGATCGAGCAGCCGTTGACCAGGTGCGGCACCAGGTGGCAAAGCACATGCGAGGCGCTGTGCAAGCGCATCAGGCGGTGGCGGCGCTGCCAATCAATCTTTGCGCTCACGCGCTCGCCCACTTGCAGCGCTGGCGCATCGGCTGCGGGCACATGCACTACCAGCGGCAGCGGCTGGCCGTCTTCGGCCTTGCCTTTGCGCGTATCGACCACCGGCACCACACGGCCATCGGCGCAGCGCAGTTCGCCAGCATCGCCGGCCTGCCCGCCGCCCAGCGGGTAGAACACGGTGCGGTCGAGCACGATGCCGGCCTCGCTCACGGCCAGTACGGTGGCTTCACAGGTTTGCAGATAGGCGTCGGCGCGGAACAGTTCTTCGGTAGCGGGCAAGGTGGTCATGGACGAAGGGCAACAGCTGAGACACATGGGAGACAGTCATGCTAGCGGCTCAGCGCTGTCGGCTTTGTCGCCTGGGCAACCCTGAATTTTTGCGGCTAGGGGTTGTTGATAGCTTGCGCGAATGGGTGCATTGGTGTCCGATATTAGACAAGGCAGACACTGCTGACCACAATCAAGCGTTCACGAATAAGCAAGCAAGGAGACAAAAGCATGATTGAAATCCCACGCCGCCACTTTCTCAGCACCCTGGCCGGTGCCGCTGCAGCAGCGGGCCTGCCGCAATGGGCGCAGGCGCAGTCGGCCTACCCGAACAAGCCGGTGCGGGTGATCGTGCCTTTTGCCGCCGGCGGCACCACCGATGTGGTGGCCCGTCTGGTGATGCAGAAAATGGGCGAGCTGATGAAGGCCTCGTTCGTCATCGACAACAAGGGCGGCGCCAACGGCATGATCGGCACCGGCGAAGTGGCGCGTGCCACGGCTGACGGCTACACCTTGCTGTTCAACACGGCGGGTGCGCAAACGCTCAGCCCCGTCATCTACAAAGCCAACTACGAGGCAGCGGCCAGCTTTGCGCCGGTGGCCAAGGTGTGCTCGGTGGGCTTTGTGGTGATTGCGCGCAAGGACCTGCCCGCCAACTCGATGAAAGAGCTGATCGCGCTGGCCGGCAACAAGGACAAGCCGCTCACCGCCTCGTCGGGCAGCGCCATCATCAACCTGATCACCGAGCAGTTCAAGCATGTGATCAAGGCGCCACACATCATCAACGCGCAGTACAAGGGCACGAGCCCGCAGATGCAGGCGGTGGTGGCGGGCGAGGTGGATTTCTCCTTCGACTCGTTTGCAGCGGTGGAGATGATCAAATCGGGCAAGGTCAAGGCGCTGGCCGTGATCTTGCCGCAGCGTGCCGCTTCCTTCCCCGACGTGCCCACCTTCCAGGAGCTGGGCATCAAGGACATGGAATTCAGCTCCTGGGCCGGCCTGCTGGCGCCCAAGGGAACGCCCAAGGAGATCATCACCGCGCTCTCGCAAAACGTTGACAAGGTCATGCAGATGCCCGATGTGCTGGCCAAGCTCAAGCAGTACGACTACATCCCGGTGAAAACCTCGCCCGAGCTGTTTGCCGAGCAAATCCAGGCCGAGACGGACCAGTGGAAGAAGGTGGTCAAGGACACCGGTTTCAAGATTGAATGAGCACAGCTGGCTGGCGGTTCTTGGCAACCGCTGACAAGCTGAACAGCGCAACGCTCCAAAACGCCCCCAACAAGGGGCGTTGTTGTTTTCAACTGCTCCGCTGGTGACGTCGAGGCTTTTTGCCAAAGCCCATAATGTTTGCCGGCCCGCTGTTGTGGGCGGGCCACCCTGAATTGATGGAGAACAACGTGCAAACCCCGAGCAATACCTTCAAACAAGCCATGGCGGCAGGCGAAGTCAAACTGGGCCTGTGGCTGGCGCTGGCAGACAGCTATGCGGCGGAAATCAGCGCCGGTACTGGTTTTGACTGGCTGTTGATCGACGGCGAGCACGCGCCCAACGATGTGCGCAGCGTGCTGGCACAACTGCAAGCGGTGGCCAGCGCCACGCTCAGTCTGCCGCCCGACGTACCTGCACCGCACCCGATAGTGCGCGTGCCCACGGGCGATGCGGTGCTGATCAAGCAATACCTCGACATTGGCGTGCAAACCATTCTGGTGCCCATGGTCGATACCGCCGAGCAAGCCGCGCACCTGGTGCAAGCCATGCGCTACCCGCCGCAAGGCATTCGCGGCATGGGCAGTGCGCTGGCGCGCTCTTCGCGCTGGCAGGCCTACCCCAACTATCTGCACGAGGCCAACGCCCAAACCTGCCTGCTGGTGCAGGCCGAAACCGTAGAGGCGATGAAGAACCTGGACGCGATTGCCGCCACGCCGGGCGTAGACGGCGTGTTCATCGGCCCGGCCGACCTGTCGGCCTCGATGGGCCACGTCGGCAACCCCGGGCACCCCGAAGTGCAAGCCATGATCGCCGACGCCATCGCCCGCATCCGCCAGGCCGGCAAGGCCGCCGGCATTCTGTCTACCAACAAGGCCCAGGGTGACAAGTGGCTGGCCGCAGGCGCCCAGTTTGTTGCCGTGGGCGCCGACACCATGCTGCTGCACGCCGCCGCCAAGCAGTTGTTGGCGAGCTACCGCGGCACCGATGGGGCGGTGAAGAATACGTATTGAGCAGGCCAGCACCGGACAGGTCGGGCGTTTTCGACAAGGCATCAGTGGGGTGCTGGTGCTGTAGTCAATCAGTGATGAGGGCGAGTGCCAGGTGTCTGGAAAACACCTAGCCTTGCCCTCTTTGCATGGTGTGGGTCTTGTCCCTAGAATGGTCTTATGAAAAATGGAATTCAGAATTCAATTTCATCTGCGCCGCAGTACATCGATCAGGTGTTTGAGAGTCTCTTGCTAGCCATCTCCTTGGGAGAGTTCAAGCCCGGTGAGCGCATTCGCCAGAACGAGCTTGCCGAGAGGTTGGGGGTGTCACGTCAGCCGGTCAGCCATGCATTGCAATTGCTCAAGCACCAGGGGCTGGTGCGCGATGCCGGCAAGCAAGGCGTGGAGATAGCGCCTGTCGATCCTGCACACATCATGGGCTTGTACCAGGTGCGCATACCGCTCGAAGGCTTGGCGGTGTCGCTGGCCGCTGCACGGCTCCAGAAGAATGAGCTTCCGGCTGCTCAGATCAAAGCCTTTGAACAGGTCTTGCGCAAAGGCCAGCAGGCTTGCAAGGCACAGGCTTCCTTGGCGGAGCTGGTGCAGGCTGATTTCAATTTTCATTGCGCTCTGTACCAGCTGTCCGGCAATCCCGTGATAGAGCAGATGATGCAAAACCAATGGTCGCATCTGATGCGCGCCATGATGAGCGTCTTGGCCGACCCTGGCGTGCCTGTACGGGCTTGGCAGGAACACGCCGATATAGCTGCTGCGATCTTGGCAGGTGATGCAGGCAAGGCACAAGCATGCATTACGAGCCATTTGCATAGGGCGGGCACTGAATGGTGCGAGCGCCTTGTGTCCTGAACGCCGATTTGTTTTCTGTTCGCCCTGCAAAACAGGCGCGATTTTCGCTACTTCCCACGCAACCGATAAACCAGGAGATGACGATGAGACTCAGCCCGGAACAGTTGGAGAGTTTTGAAGAGCAAGGCTATATCTTTATCCCAGATTGCTTCACGGCGGAGGAGACCGAGTTGCTGCGCAAAGCCTCCAGCGAGGTATTGGCTGAGCAGCGCCAAGAGGTCTGGCGCGAGAAGGACGGCACCCCGCGTACAGCATTTGCTTGCCATGAGTACAACCAGGCTTGCAAACTTCTCGCCCATGACCCGAGGCTTGTGGAGCCGCTGGAGCAATTGTTTGGCGAAAGCCTCTATATCCACCAGTTCAAGATCAACGCCAAAGCCGCATTCACTGGCGATGTGTGGCAGTGGCACCAGGACTTCCCAACTTGGCACAAGGACGATGGCATGCCTGAGCCGCGCGCGATGAATATTGCGGTTTTCCTGGACGAGGTCATGCCTATCAACGGGCCTCTGATGCTGGTGCCGCGCACGCACCGAGAAGGGGCTTTGAACGCTTCGCACGACCGCAAAACCACGTCATATCCGTTGTGGACACCAGATAACGAAACCGTGACCCGACTGGTGGAGCGCAATGGCATCGTCACCCCGGTGGGGAAGCCCGGTGGCGTTTTGATGTTCCATGCGAACCTTTTGCATGGATCGGCCGGAAACATCACA
The DNA here is from genome assembly GCF_043359985.1 of Comamonas trifloxystrobinivorans. Classification (NCBI taxonomy): domain Bacteria; kingdom Pseudomonadati; phylum Pseudomonadota; class Betaproteobacteria; order Burkholderiales; family Comamonadaceae; genus Comamonas; species Comamonas trifloxystrobinivorans. The sequence goes on along the minus strand of NZ_JBHZGV010000013.1, from coordinate 64,228 downwards.
CCTTATCCACGGCGCATTGTTTACCTCACTCTGTCTGCAATTTCTAACGCCATCCGTAAACCAACGCGGCCGGCATTTATTGCGCACCAGGATTTCACTCCCATCCGCGCCAATGCGGCAGAGTTGCTTGGCCAACACGCGCGCTCCAGCGTGACAGCATCGTTCTCTTGATTGCTTGACACTGGCGTGTCTGCTGCCGGAATAAGCTTTCACTGAAGGCTATGCAAGCCCTGCGAAGTCTTGGGCCATTGAGGCGACCGGCTGCGACATGTCTAAAGAACTAATTTCTATGTATTGGGAGCGACATGGTAGATCGAATGAAGGGCAAGGTAGTTGTGGTGGTGGGCGCCGGAGCCTCGGGTGCCGGCTGGGGTAACGGCAAGGCGGCCGCGGTTCTTTATGCGCGTGAAGGAGCCAAGGTGTTTGCAGTGGATTTCCGGCTGGAAGCGGCGCAGGATACGCAATCCTTGATCGCTGGTGAAGGCGGGGAGTGCGTGGCCTTTCAGGCCAATGCCGCCGATGAGGCCAGTGTGCAAGCCATGGCCGAAGCCTGCGTAGCGCAGTACGGGCGCATCGATGTGTTGCACAACAATGTGGGCATTGTGGAAACTGGTGGCCCGGTAGAGACCAGCAAGGAAAGCTGGGATCGCGTGATTGCCGTGAATCAGACCAGCGTATTCCTGGCTTGCAAACATGTGATTCCGCACATGCTCGTCAACCAGCAAGGATCGATTGTCAACATCAGTTCCTTGGCTGCTATTCGCTATATCGGCTTCCCTTACCTGGCCTACAGCGCTTCCAAGGCAGCCATGGTGTCAATGACATCGAACATTGCCTTGCAATATGCCGCCCAGGGCATCCGTGCCAACTGTGTGTTGCCTGGCATGATGAATACGCCGTTGATCCGTGAGCCCTTGCTCCAATCTTATGGAGGAAATCTCGATTCGATGATTGAGCAGCGCGACAAGATATCGCCAACTGGCAAGATGGGCGATGCGTGGGATACTGCTTATGCCGCGCTGTTTTTGGCAAGTGATGAAGCGCGCTACATCACCGGCACTTCGCTGGTAGTCGATGGTGGCTTGAGCGCCCGTTGCGCTTGATGCTCACTTGAGCGTTCAAACTGTGGGCATTCCAATGCCCGCGATTGCGCGGATGGAGTCTAAGCGACGGGCTCCAGCACCAGCTCAAAAGTCACCAGGACCGGATTGTCGCCTGGCACCAGCTGGCCGCTGTAGGTGCGGCCATGGTAGTCCACCATGCTGGCCTCAATCACCACCGCCTCTGCCAATGGCTTGCTGGTATCGATGGTGCCGCTGTGCAGAAATACTTCGGTGGCCAGAGAGTCGATGACGGTGCCGTCAGTAAAGCGCACACCGTTCAGGCTACCCACTCCTCCGCGAATTCTGGCTTGCTGTATGCCTGCTTGTTGGCAGATATTCAGCAGGGCGCCGCAAAAATCCTGGTTGGGGCGCAGTGTGACAACCCATGCTGGCAATGCTGCAGGCGCATTTTCGGGAGCTGTTTTGCTGTCTTGATGGCGGACAGCATTGAAGAGGCTGAAGTTCGTTTCGGCGCAAGGCAGTACTTCAAAATCTGCGCCGTCTATGTACCATATCTTCATTTGCGGCGCGGCCTGCACCAAGGTTTCGTTCGGTATGACATGGCCCGCTTGCGAGCCATCGGCATTGCGCCAGATGGCGTGGCAATGCATCCAGGGTTTGCCATCGCGCACGCCCTTGGTGATGGTGGCAGATTCAAAGCTGACCGGTGTGCTGGAGCTGTGTCGGTCGCTATAGAAGACAGCATGTTCCGGGCTGCTTGACAGCGCGGGCATCAAGTACGCGAAAGGCAAAAAACTGCCGCCGCTGAACTGCGCCACGGCGCTTTGAACGCCTTGTGTCTGGCAAAGTGCATCGAAGGCTTCCAGCAGGCTGACGCCGGTGGGCAATTGGTCTTCACCCATGCGAATCTGTGCATCGGCAATGCAGTGCCTGGCTGCATACGGCTGCCCGGGATGGGCGATGGTTCTCATGTTTTGTCTCCTGTGTTTTGTTGTGTATTCAGTGTTCTTTTTCGTCGGGCGCGGGCAGCCATTCTTCCAGCGTGATCTCGAAGGTGGTGCAGATGGAGTTGCCGCCCGCGACAAAAGGCCCGCCGTAGACGGTGCCTTCCGGATCGGCCACTACGCCTGAAAGTGTTGCCTGCACAGAGCCGTCGGCCAAGCTACGCACTTCACCGGCCAGGCTGACAATTTCTACCGCTGGCCCGCTGACGCGCAGGTAGTCGCCTTGACGGGTTAACAGGCAGGCATCCACCAGGCTGCCCAGGGCACCGCGCACGAAAGCGTTTTTGAAGCCCAGCGAGAGGCACAGCTTCTCGACGCCTTGCACCAGATCTTCGTTAGGCGCGATGCGTGCGTAGGCGACTCGGCCCATGGCGCCGCTTTCTACAACGGTTTCATGCATGGCTTTCTCCTGGTGTTGGTTGCAACAAGGACATATGGGTTTCGGCGTCGTAGGTGGCTTGCAGCTTGAAGCCTTCCAGTGCAAGCGCCAGCACTGATATGGGCTGTGGCCCGATGACGGTCTGTTGCGTGATGATGTGGCCCCCCGCCAAAGTGCCTGCAGCCGTGCTGACCACGGCGTGGCAATGCACCAGCGGCTTGCCCTTTTCGTTCTGGCCTACGGTGGCATTGCCAAATACCAGGGTGGAGTGTTCGGTGCAGATGGGTGCGGTGTAGGCAATCAGTGTTTTGTGCGAAGGGTCAGGCGGTGCCGTGCAGTACTGCAGCTTGTCGAAAAATCCGCCTAACAAGGTCATGGATGCATTACGAATGCCGTGCGCTTGCAGGCTGTCAATGATGGCGTCAAAGAGATTCCGGCCAGGTTGCAGCAGCAGGCGTAAATGGCGTCCTGTTTGGGCGCTGCAGCTTTGCATGCGGACCGGGTTGAAGCTGCCTGGGTGCGCCATGGTTCTGGCACGAGGAACTTGGGCCGAGCGCTTTGAACGCTGGTTGAGCGAGAGTGTTTGCATTTAGTACTCCTGGCGCTTGTGGCGATGGACTAAAAGGCAGAAAACAGCATGGCAGAGTCGCTGCGCTACTGTCGATGGGAAAGTCAATCACGCATGCTTCTGGAGTGCCCGGTAAGGCGAAGATGCGCTGCTTTCAGGATGCACATACGGTGTGGGTGCTTGGCCTGCGCCAAACGCGTTCTGAGAAAAGCGTTTGGCGCAGGCATGGCAGGCTGTGCTGTGGCGGAACCAGCGCGGCTATCAGGCTGCCATCAGGCCGGCTGCGGTGAAGCCGCCGTCCACAGAAATCACCTGGCCGGTCACATAGCTGGATTTGCTGCCGTCGAGCAGCCAGGCAATGGTGCCGGTCAGCTCGTCGGGCGAGGCATAGCGGTGCATGGGGACGACGCGCATCCAGATTTCACGGGCTTCGGCGGTGTGCACTTGCTTGACCAGCGGTGTTTCCACCGGCCCGGGTGCAACTGCGTTGACGCGGATGCCATGTTCTGCCAGCTCCACCGCCATTACCTTGGAGAGGTTGATGACAGCGCCCTTGGAGGCGCCGTAAGCAGAGCGCCCCAGGTTGCCGCGAATGCCTGAGACGGAGGCGATGTTGACGATGGAGCCATGTTTGCGCTGGCTCATGCGGCGCGCTACTTCGCGGGCTACGACAAAGGTGCCCACCAGGTTGACGTCCATGATCTTGCGCACCGTGGCGGTGTCGGTTTCGAGGAAGGGGATGTCCTTGGCAATGCCGGCCGAGTTGACGAGGCCGGCCAGCGGCGCAAACTCTGCTTCGATCTTCTCAATGGCCTGGATGACGCCAGCTTCGTCGCTGACATCCATGTGCACAAAGCTGCAGCGGTCTGAGGCGATCTCTGCGTTTGCGCGCTGCAGTTGCTCGGTGGACAAATCAGCAATCGCCACTTTCCAGCCTTCGGCCAACAGGCCTTGTGCCACTGAAAATCCTATGCCCGATGCGCCACCTGTCACCAAAATGGCGTGGTCCTTGTTATTCATTGTTGTCTCCGTTGGTTTGTTGTTGCTAATGAATTTTTTTGGGGAATGGTTCAGTTGCCGGTGCTCAAGTCTCCTCGCTCGTACAGCGTCTCCCGTACCAGCTTCTTGGTGATCTTGCCGTAGCCCGAGCGTGGCAGCTCATCCCAGAAGAACACGTGCTTGGGCAGCTTGTAGCGCGCCATCTTCGGTGCCATCCATTCGATCATTTCGTTGGCGCTGACCGACTGCTCGGCACGGGTGACGCAAACCATTACGCCCACTTCGCCCCAGGTCGGGTCGGGGATGCCAAGTACGGCCACTTCGGCGATGGCGGGGTGGGTGAGCACCTTCTCTTCGATTTCGCGGGGGTAGATGTTGGAGCCGCCCGAGATGTACATGTCGGACTGGCGACCGGTGATGAAGAGATAGCCTTGCGCGTCTACATAGCCCAGATCGCCGGTGCGGAACCAGCCGTTGCGAAACGACTTCTGGTTGGCCTCGGGGTTGTTGTAGTAACCGGCGAACACGGCAGGGCCGCAAACACAGATTTCGCCCGATTCTCCAGGTGCCAGCTCTTGCCCATCGTCACCTTGGATGCTGATTTGCATGCCGGTGCGTTCAAACCCGCAGGTACCCAGCCGGGCCTGGGAGTCGTCGAGGTGGTGCTCTGCCGGCGGCAGCACGGTGATATTGCCGGTGACTTCGCCCAGGCCAAAGTACTGCACCAACACCGGCCCCAGTTTTTGCAGTGCGTATTTCTGGTCTTCCCGGTACATGGGCGCACCGGCATAGATGACATAGCGCAGCGTGCTGTGGTCGTACTGGTCCACCGAGGGGTGCTCCACCAGCAGCTTCACGATCGTCGGCACGGTGAACATGTTTGTCACCCGATGGTTCTGGACCAGCTCCCAGATTTCTTCGCAGTCCATCTTGTCCTTGGCGGGCAGTACCGAATGCACGGCACGCGCGACCTGGGTGACGTAATGGATGCCGGCGCCGTGCGAGAGCGGTGCCACCACCAGGCTGACATCGGCTGCGGTGGTGCCAGGCATCAGATCGCACAGGTGGTTGGTCACCACAAAGGCCATCTGGCCATGCGTCAGCACGGCGGCTTTGGGCTTGCCGGTGGTGCCCGAGGTGAAGAAGAACCAGCACGGATCGTCATGCTCCACCGCTGCCTCGGGTGCCACTTGCCCGGCGTGCTCAGCCAGAAGATCGCTCAGCGTGCTGTTGCCGAACGGTGCTTGGCGATGGCTTGGCGTGTCGATGCAGATCAATTGCTGCATCTCGGGCATGGCGGCGGCGACCGCTTGGGCGTGCTCAGGAAAATCCGCATGGCAGAAAAAGGCTTTGACGCCGGAGGCCTGGGCCAGGTAGACGGCTTCGTCTGGCGAGATGCGGAAGTTGGTGGGCACCCAAACCGCGCCCAGGCGCAAGGTGGCGAACAAGGTCACCACCATGCCGATGCAGTTTTTGGAGTGCGTCAGCACCCGGTCGCCCTTGCCGATGCCTTGTGCTTGCAGTGCGTGGGCCAGCGCAGCAGCGCGCTGCTCCAACTGCTGCCAAGTCACTTGCTCAGAACCATGGGTGAGTGCTGGTTTTTCTGGGTGGCGGCGGGCAGCCTGAGACAGAAAATGGGCGAGGTTCATCACCCGTTTGGTGCTGGGTGCAACGCCACCCACTGGCGTGCTGGGAAGTTGGTCGTACTGAGGGCGGGCGTTCATTTGGTGCGCTCCAGAATGCTCACGTAGTTGGCAACCGCTGCGCCACCCATGTTGAATACACCAGCCAGTTTGGCGTTCGGGATTTGCATGCCCTGGGCTTCGCCCATCAACTGCATGCAGGCCATCACGTGCATGGAAACGCCGGTGGCGCCAATCGGGTGGCCCTTGGCTTTGAGGCCGCCCGAGGCGTTGACGGGCAGCTTGCCGTCTTTCTCGGTCCAGCCTTCCAGTGCGGCGCGGTAGCCTTGTCCCTTGGGGGTCAGGCCCATGGCTTCGTACTCGAGCATTTCTGCCACGGTGAAGCAATCATGGGTTTCTACCAGGCTCAGGTCGGACAACTGCACGCCTGCCTGGGCGTAGGCTTTTTGCCAAGCGCGGGTGGCGCCTTCAAAGGCAATTGGATCGCGGCGGCTGAGGGCCAGCATGTCATTGACCTGTTGGCGCGCCCGGAAAGAGATGTTGCGCTGCAGGCTGGCGGCGGTCTCTGCATCGGCGATCACGAGTGCTGCGGCGCCGTCGGAGATCAGCGAGCAATCGGTGCGGCGCAGAGGCGCTGCGACGTACGGATTTTTTTCCGACACCGTATTGCAAAACTCAAAGCCGAGATCCTTGCGGATTTGTGCGTAAGGGTTATCAATGCCGTTGCGGTGGTTCTTGGCGGCGATGCGCGCCAAGGCTTCGCTTTGGTCGCCGTGGCGCTCAAAATAGGTGCCTGCAATTTTGCCGAAAATGCCGGCGAAACCGCCGTCAATATCAGCTTCTTCCTTGCGGTAGCTGGCGTTAAGCAGGATGTCGCCGATCTCCCGCGTGGGCTTGGAGGTCATCTTCTCTGCGCCAATCACCAGCGCAATACGACCACGCCCGGATTCGATGAAATCCATGGCCGCATAGAGAGCGGCAGAGCCTGTGGCGCAAGCGTTTTCCAGACGCATCGCTGGCACATAGGCCAGCTCTGGCACAGCCATGGCTACCAGGGCGGCGTGGAAATCCTGCTTCTGGAAGCCACCATTCATCACGCCCACATAGATGCCATCCACCGCTTGGGCGGGCACGCCAGCGTGCTCCAGGGCGTCAGCGCTGACGCGTGCCATCAGGCTTTCGGTATCGGGATCATCCAGTTTGCCAAAGGGAATATGGCTCCACCCGGCGATGACGGCTCGTTGGTTCATGGTTTCGTCTCCTGTTCCTGTAATAGATGGGGTTTTATGGACTTGAAATTCGTTCAGGCTTGGCGTTTTTTGCTGCTTGGCGCAGTTGTGGTGCTGGCCGCGGTTTGGTCCGGTCCTGGCAGCTTGGCCAGCAGCCGTACGGCTGCTTGTTTGAGCAGCTGGACTAGCTCAGGCTGGCGTTCGGGTCGCATGCGGGAATCGGGAGCCGCAATGCTGAGTGCTCCCAAAATATCGCCGCTGTGCGTCTGCAAAGGCACTCCCACTCCCCAAGAGCCAGGGAGAACCAGGCCTTCATTGAGTGCATAGCCTTGAGCCCGCGTTTGCTGCACTTGCTCATGCAGCAAAGACAGGGAGTAGTGGGGGTAAGACTTGGCGATGAGCTCGGCATTGCTTTCCAGGCAGGCCTCAATGTCTTCGTCTGGCATGGCGGCCAGTAAAGCCAGGCTGCCTGCGCCCACGCCCAGTGGGTGGCGATCACCCGGCATGAGTGCGTGGGTCTTGATCGGGTAGTCGCCGTCTTCGCGCAGCACGCAGACGGAATAGCTGCCATTGGCAACTGTCAGAAATGCAGTGTCGCCGCACTCATTGGCGACGCGGGAGAGGATGGGGGCGGCTATATGGTGCAAGCCATGGCGTTGGCTGGCCGCGCTGCCCAGCACATAGCATTCGACACCCAGGTGGTAGCGTCGCGATGCCTCGTCTTGCTCCACCATGCCTTCGGCCATGAGCGCCAGCATCATGCGGTGAACGGTTGCTTTGCTCATGCCTGTTTCTCGCGTGAGCGCGGTCAAACCTATGCCTTCCGCTCTTGCTCGGCATACGCAGCGCAGCAGGCCCATGGCGCGCGCTATGGCTTGGGTTCCGTCAACCTTCGATACAGTCAATTTGAAATTCCATACTGGTTCATTATGTGAACCATTGATTTTATCGAGTCAAAATTCCGATACCGAAATTTAATCTTATTCAGAAGAGAAATCAATGTTTTTGGCGGCTACTGATGTTTTCCCTATGGTCCACAGGCTAGACCATGAAAAGAAATTTTGGCAATATCCAACGCCGTAGGTTTCTGATTTCAACGCTGACACCCTCATAACTTCAAGGAGACAACATGGATCGAGCTCGACGTAATCTGGTAGCTGCTGTAGGCAGCGGTGCTGTGCTGGCGGCAACCCCATTCCGCAGCGCATTTGCGGCGCCGGAGTTTCGCTACAAATACGCCAACAACCTGCCGCCTTCGCACCCGATGAATCTGCGTGCGCAAGAGGCTGCCAAGAACATCTTGCGCGATACCAATGGCCGTTTCGAGCTGCAGATTTTCCCGAGCAGCCAGTTGGGCTCCGACACCGATACGCTGAGCCAATTGCGCTCAGGTGCGGTGGAGTTTTTCACCCTGTCGGGTTTGATTTTGTCAACCCTGGTGCCTGCAGCATCCATCAGCGGCGTGGGTTTTGCCTTCTCGGATTACGACAAGGTGTGGAAAGCCATGGATGGCAAGCTCGGTGAGTACATCCGTGGCCAGATCCAGGGCAAGGGTTTGCATGTGATGGACAAGATCTGGGACAACGGTTTCCGCCAGATCACCACCAGCAGCAAGCCGATCCAAGGCCCGGCTGATTTCAAGGATCTGAAAATCCGTGTTCCTGTCAGCCCGATGTGGACCTCGATGTTCAAGGCCCTGGGCTCGGCGCCCACCAGCATCAACTTCAACGAAACCTATACCGCGCTGCAGACCAAGGTGGTGGATGGCCAGGAGAACCCCTTGGCGATCATCGAAACCGCCAAGCTCTACGAAGTGCAGAAGTACTGCTCGGTCACCAACCACATGTGGGATGGTTTCTGGTTCTTGGCCAACCGCAGGGCCTGGGAAAAACTGCCAGCCGACATCCGCGATATCGTGGCCAAGCATCTGAATGCTGCGGGCATGGCTGAGCGCGCGGATGTGCTGAAACTCAACCAGGAGCTGCAGGCGCAGCTGACGCAGCACGGCCTGACCTTCAATACGCCCCAAGCTGGCCCGATCCGTGACGCACTGCGCAACGCCGGCTTCTATAAAGAGTGGAAGGAGAAGTACGGCGAGCAGGCTTGGAAGCTGCTGGAAGACGCTGCCGGAGCGCTTTCGTGAGCGTAATGGCAGCCCACGGAACCAATGCGAGCCCTGCACAATTGCAGGGTGTGCGCAAAGTTGCGCACTGCATAGAACGTGGCCTTGGCAAGCTGGTAGAGGTGGTGGCCGCCATTTTGGTGGTGGCCGAGATCTGCATTCTGTTTGCCGGGGTGCTGGCGCGCTATGTGTTGCACACCCCACTTTTGTGGTCTGACGAGCTCGCCTCCATTCTCTTTTTATGGTTGGCGATGCTGGGTGCTGTTGTGGCACTGTACCGTGGCGAGCATATGCGCATGGCGGCGCTGGTGAACCGGGCTTCGCCTGGAACGCGAGCGGCGCTGGACATGGTAGCCATCTGCGCTGCGCTGGCATTTTTGCTGCTGTTGCTGATGCCTGGCTACGAATACGCCTACGAAGAGCAATACGTCACCACCGCTGCCATGGAGATATCCAACATCTGGCGCGCCAGTGCGCTGCCGGTTTGTTCGGTCTTGATGGTGCTGGTGTTGTTGCTCAAGCTGGTGGTGCAAGCGAGCTGGCGCACCACGGGGACAGCTGTGTTGCTCGTAGGTGTTTGCATTGGGGTGCTGGTTTTGCTGCGCCCCTTGTATGCACAGTTGGGTAACTGGAATCTGCTGATCTTCTTCTTTGGTGTTGTGGCTGCAGCAGTTTTTGCTGGTGTGCCCATTGCCTTTGCGTTTGGATTGGCAACCTTTGGCTACCTCGCACTGACTACCGATGTGCCGACCATGGTGGTGGTGGGGCGCATGGACGAAGGCATGTCGCATCTGATTTTGCTGGCGGTACCGCTGTTTGTCTTCTTGGGCGTATTGATCGAGATGACGGGCATGGCAAAACGCATGGTGGCCTTTTTGGCCAGCTTGCTCGGGCATGTGCGCGGTGGCTTGTCCTATGTGCTAGTGGGCGCCATGTATGTGGTGTCTGGCATCTCGGGTGCCAAAGCGGCTGACATGGCTGCGGTTGCTCCGGTGCTGTTCCCGGAAATGCGCAAACGCGGCGTCAAGGATGGCGAGCTGGTTGCGCTGCTGTCTGCTACTGGTGCTCAAACCGAGACGGTGCCGCCCAGCCTGGTGCTGATCACGATCGGCTCGGTCACTGGTGTATCGATCACGGCTTTGTTCACCGGCGGCATGTTGCCTGCGGTAGTGCTGGGTTTGATGCTGTGTATTGTGGTGTGGTGGCGCTTTCGTGGCGAAGACCTCAGCCAGGTTAAGAAAGCCTCGGGCCGTGATATCGCAACCGCTTTCTGGGTAGCGTTGCCTGCACTGGCTCTGCCTTTCGTGATCCGGGCTGCGGTCGTGGAGGGTATTGCCACGGCTACGGAAGTCTCGACCATCGGCATCGTGTACTCGGTGATAGTCGGTCTGGTGATCTACCGTTGCTTTGACTACAAGCGTCTGCTGCCGATGCTGGTGGAAACCGCGAGCTTGTCGGGCGCCATCCTGCTCATCATTGGTACCGCCACCGGCATGGCTTGGGCGTTGACGCAGTCTGGCTTCTCCGGTCAATTGGCGGCTTTGATGGCTGGCTTGCCCGGTGGTAATGCCACTTTCCTGGCAGTTTCCATTGTGGTTTTCATCATTCTGGGAAGCGTTCTGGAAGGGATTCCTGCCATCGTGCTGTTTGGCCCCTTGCTGTTCCCGATTGCTCGTCAGCTGGGTGTGCACGAGGTGCATTACGCCATGGTGGTGGTGCTGTCGATGGGCTTGGGCCTGTTTGCGCCGCCATTTGGTGTGGGTTACTACGCTGCTTGCGCCATTGGCAAGGTGTCGCCCGACGAAGGTGTCCGCCCCATCATTGGTTACATGATTTCCCTGTTCATCGGCATCGTGATCGTGGCTGCATGGCCATGGTTGTCGATAGGGTTTTTAAAGTAGCCGCGGTGGTTGGGTGGCTTGTCAAGGGCTCTGCTGATATTGGCTTCGATAGCCAGATCGCAGGGCCCTTGCTTTTGAGGCAGTAAAAAAATTGAGGAGTACAAATGGCTTTGTATGGCAAGTTGTTGCAACGCGCAGCAAGCGCTAACCCCATTCGCGTTGGTTTGATTGGTGCGGGGAAATTGGGCTCGATGTACCTTTCGCAAGTGCTGAAAACGCCAGGGGTGCATCTGGTGGCGATTGCGGACCGTTCGGTGCCGGCGGCGCAGGTCAACTTGGCGCGTGTCGGTTGGCCGGCAGAGCGTTTGCAGGCTCGCTCTATCGATGATGCGATCGCCAATGGCACCACCTGGTTGGGCGAAGATTGGCAGGCTGTGGTGGCGCATGCGCGGATTGATGTAGTGGTGGAGTGCACCGGCAACCCGATCGCTGCGGTAGACCATATCTTGGCGGCGTTTGACAACGGCAAGCATGTCGTCAACGTTACCGTGGAAGCGGATGCCATGTGTGGCCCCTACCTGGCCAAGCAGGCAGCCAGCGCTGGCGTGGTGTACTCGCTGGCATTTGGCGACCAGCCTGCCTTGATTTGTGATCTGGTTGACTGGGCGCGGACCTGTGGCTTCGAGGTGGTTGCGGCTGGGCGTGGCCACAAGTGGCTGCCGCATTTCAACCAATCCACGCCTGAAACGGTGTGGGGGCACTATGGCCTGACTCCTGAGCAAGCGGCACGTGGCGGTTTGAATCCCAAGATGTTCAACAGTTTTCTGGATGGTACCAAGCCCTCCATCGAAAGTGCTGCTGTGGCCAACGCCACGGGTTTGCAAGTTCCCTCCGATGGCTTGCTGTATCCGCCCGCCAGCGTGGCGGACATACCCTTCGTCACGCGCCCGCGTGCCGAAGGCGGGGTGTTGGAGCGCAAGGGCATGGTCGAGGTGATCTCCAGCCTGGAGACCGATGGCCGTGTGATTCCGTACGACATTCGAATGGGTGTTTGGGTGACGGTGGAGGGTGATACCGAATACATCCGCAATTGCTTTGAGGAATACAACGCTCATACGGACCCGAGCGGGCGCTATTTCACTTTGTACAAGCGCTGGCATTTGATCGGGCTGGAGGTCGGGGTGTCGGTGGCGAGCGTAGCGCTGCGTGGTGAAGCGACTGGTGTGGCAAGCGGCTGGATCGGAGATGTCGTGTCCGTTGCCAAGCGGAACTTGCAGGCCGGTGAGGTGCTGGACGGCGAGGGTGGTTATACCGTTTGGGGCAAGTTGCTGCCAGCGCAAACCTCCTTGCACAAGAACGCCCTGCCTATTGCTTTGGCGCATGAAGTGGTGCTGAAGAATGCAGTGCCTCAGGGCCAGGTGGTTACCTGGGATGACGTGGTGCGCGTTGATGACAGTCGCGCAGCTCGCGCCCGACAGGAGATGCAGCGCCAGCCGCAGGCCTACGGGTTAAGCGAGGCTTGAGTTTGTTGACTACTGGCGCGGTTGCGGGTGCGCAAGCACGGTTCTGCAGGTTTTTGCGCCAGTAGGCGGCTGAGCTGGCGATAATGCCCGCATGGAAACCAAGTGGCTTGAAGATTTTGTGAGTCTGGCGGAAACGCGCAGTTTCAGCCGGTCGGCGCAGTTGCGCCATGTCACCCAGCCGGCGTTCTCGCGGCGCATTCAGGCGCTGGAGTCCTGGGCCGGGGCGGATCTGGTGGATCGCAGCTCCTACCCGACGCGGCTGACGCCGGCGGGCAAGACGCTCTACAACCAGGCGATCGAGATTTTGCAGGCGGTGCAAAGCACGCGCGCCATGCTGCGGGTGCACTCCACCTCGGGCAAGGACATCATCGATTTTGCAGTGCCCCACACGCTGGCATTCACTTTCTTCCCCACCTGGGTGTCGGGGCTGCGCAATGACTTTGGCCTGTTCAAAAGCCGACTGATCGCCTTGAATGTGCACGATGCGGTGATGCGTCTGGTCGAAGGCGGTTGCGATTTGCTGATCGCCTACCACCATGAGTCGCAGCCGATCCAGCTCGATCCGCAGCGCTATGAAATGGTCAGCCTGGGCCGCGAGGTGATGGCACCGTACTGCAAGCCGGGCCTCGATGGCTTGCCGCTGTTCCCCTTGCCAGGCACGGCCGACGTGCCGCTGCCTTTTCTGGGCTACGCGCCGGGCGCGTATCTGAGCCGCGTGACCGATTTGGCGCTCAAGCAGGCGCCCGAGCCGGCCTACCTGGATCGGGTCTACGAAACCGATATGGCCGAAGGCCTGAAAGCCATGGCGATCGAAGGCCATGGCATTGCCTTTTTGCCGCACAGCGCGGCCAAGAAAGAGCTCAAGGCCAAGAAGCTGATTCGGGCCGATCATCCGGTATTACCGCAGTGGGAGGTGGAGATGGACGTGCGTGCCTACCGCGAAAAACCGGTCTCCAAAGAAACGGTCAAGAGCGGCGCTGCCGCCCTGTGGGACTACCTGGTGGCCCGCCGGCCAGAGCCTGCTGCTGCGCGTAATTCGTAATTTTTATAGCGCCATTACTTTTGCTAATTTGCAGGGTAATTTCTAATACCAAGCAGTCAAAATTTGTGCAATGCTCGCCGATTGTCTGCTGTGCAACCACCGAGCCCTGCCATAGCGTTTGTGCGCATGCAAGGGTAAGACATCAGCCAATTTTCATTTTTTGAAGAATTTTTTGGCTGATTTCCGTGCATTATCTGGACTGGTTGCACAATGGGGTGCACAGGTTGTCGCCTAGGCGTCATGAGCGGCGTGGTGCGGCAGCAGTTTGATTTTTTTGGAGGTCTGAAGATGAAGAAACATTTGCTGGCAATGGCAGTGACCCTGATGGCGGCTGGTAGCGCGTTTGCGCAAGCTGGTGACACGCTGGCGAAGATCAAATCGTCCGGCAGCATCACCCTGGGTGTGCGTGAGTCGTCGGGCCTGGGCTACACGCTGGGCAATGGCAAGTACGTGGGCTTCCATACCGAAATGGCCGAGCGCATTGTGGACGACCTGCAAAAGAACCTGGGTCTGGCCAAGCTGAACATCAACTACCAGCCCGTGACCTCGCAAAACCGCGTGCCTCTGGTGCAAAACGGTACCGTGGATCTGGAGTGCGGCTCTACCACCAACAACCAGTCTCGCGCCAAGGATGCGGCTTTCGCCTTTACCACCTATGTGGAAGAAGTGCGCATTGCGGTGAAGGCCAACTCCGGCATCACCGGCATCAAGGACCTGAACGGCAAGACCCTGGTGACCACCACCGGCACCACCTCGGTGCAGACCCTGCGCAAGAACAAGCGCGCTGACGGCCTGACCTTCAAGGAAGTCATGGGCAAGGACCACGCTGACAGCTTCCTGATGCTGGAATCGGGCCGCGCTGACGCCTTCATCATGGACGGCTCCATCCTGGCCGCCAACATCTCCAAGTCCAAGGCACCGGCCGATTACAAGATCGTCGGCGAAGTGCTGTCGGTGGAGCCTATCGCTTGCATGCTGCGCAAGGACGACCCTGCTTTCAAGAAGGCCGTGGACGACTCCATCGTTCGCCAGATCAAGGACGGCTCGCTGGAGAAGCTGTACGACAAGTGGTTCATGCAACCCATTCCTCCCAACAACGTGAAGGTGGGTCTGCCGCTGTCTGCTGCTACCAAGGATGCGTGGGCGCACCCCAACGACAAGCCCATGGAAGCCTACGAAGTCAAGTAAGCAACACTGCATAGGTACCGCCCCTTCTAGCTAGCGGTTGGAAGGGGCTTTTTTGTTGGTGCTGGTTTTACACAGTTGCCAGCAGGTGCCGAGATTGCTACAACGACAAAAACAAGAGGTGGCCCTATGAATTGGGATTGGCAAGTATTTTGTGAAGACACGATTGAGCGTCAGGCGGTGCAAGGCTGTTTCGGCAAGAACGGCGATATCACCTACCTGGACTGGTTGATGTCTGCTTGGGGATGGACGATCTCCGTGTCTCTGTGCTCGCTGGTGATCGCACTGATCGTCGGCTCGCTCGTAGGTACCATGCGTACCCTGCCCGACAAGCCTTGGGCGGTGCGTTTGGGCAACGCCTGGGTGGAGTTGTTCCGCAACATTCCGCTGCTGGTGCAAATTTTCCTGTGGTACCACGTGGTGCCGCAGATCTTCCCTGTCTTCAAGCAGGTATCGCCATTTTTGCTGGTGGTGCTGGCGCTGGGCTTTTTCACCTCGGCGCGTATCGCTGAGCAGCTGCGCGCCGGTATCCAGGCTTTGCCACGCGGCCAGCGTTATGCGGGCATGGCGTTGGGCTTTACCACGTTCCAGTACTACCGCTATGTGCTGCTGCCCATGGCGTACCGCATCATCATTCCGCCGCTCACCAGCGAGGCGATGAACATCTTCAAGAACTCGTCGGTGGCGTTTGCCGTGTCGATCGCGGAACTCACCATGTTCGCCATGCAAGCGCAGGAAGAAACCTCGCGCGGCATCGAGGTGTACCTGGCGGTGACGGGTCTGTACATGATCTCGGCCTTCGTGATCAACCGCATCATGGCCTTCATTGAGAAGAAGAGCCGTATCCCTGGCTTCATTGCCGCAGGCGGCGCAGGAGGCCACTAAGATGAATCTGAATCTCGACTTCTCCTTCTACAACTGGGACCTGATCCAGAACTTCATCCT
Source organism: Comamonas trifloxystrobinivorans (assembly GCF_043359985.1). NCBI lineage: Bacteria > Pseudomonadati > Pseudomonadota > Betaproteobacteria > Burkholderiales > Comamonadaceae > Comamonas > Comamonas trifloxystrobinivorans. The sequence continues at coordinate 48,684 of NZ_JBHZGV010000013.1, read as the reverse complement.
CAAGGGCCTGGGCTTCAGCATCATGCTGACAGTCATTGCCACCTTGGGCGGTATCTTCTTTGGCACGCTGCTGGCGCTGATGCGCCTGTCGGGCAAGAAGTTCCTCACGGTGCCTGCCACCATCTACGTCAACGGCATGCGCTCGATCCCGCTGGTGATGGTGATTCTGTGGTTCTTCCTGCTGGTGCCCTTGCTGATCGGCAAGCCCATCGGCGCTGAAATGTCGGCCATCATCACCTTCGTGGCTTTTGAGGCGGCGTACTTTTCCGAGATCATGCGTGCCGGTATCCAGTCGATCCCGCGCGGTCAGGTCTTTGCCGGCCAGGCGCTGGGCATGACCTACGGCCAGAACATGCGTCTGGTGGTGCTGCCCCAGGCCTTTCGCAACATGCTGCCGGTGCTGCTGACGCAGACCATCATTCTGTTCCAGGACACATCGCTGGTGTACGCGATCGGTGCTTACGACATGCTCAAGGGCTTTGAAGTGGCGGGCAAGAACTTTGGCCGTCCGGTCGAGGCTTACCTGGCAGCAGCCGTGCTGTACTTCATCATCTGCTTTGCGCTGTCGACGCTGGTCAAGCGCCTGCACAAAAAGATCGCCATCATCCGCTGATGCTGCAATAGACAAAGGGAATTCCTATGATTGAAATGAAGAACGTCTCCAAGTGGTACGGCAGCTTCCAGGTGCTCAACGACTGCTCCACCAACATCAAAAAAGGTGAAGTGGTGGTGGTGTGCGGCCCCTCGGGATCGGGCAAGTCCACCTTGATCAAAACCATCAACGCGCTCGAGCCTGTGCAAAAGGGCGAGATCTGGGTCAACGGCACGGCGGTGCACGACCCCAAGACCGATCTGCCCAAGCTGCGCAGCACCGTGGGCATGGTGTTCCAGCACTTTGAGCTGTTTCCCCACCTGTCGGTGACCGAGAACCTGACCATCGCCCAGATGAAGGTGCTCGGCCGCAGCGCCGACGAAGCCAAGCAGCGCGGCCTGAAGATGCTCGACCGCGTGGGCCTGATGGCGCACAAGGACAAGTTCCCCGGCCAGCTCTCGGGCGGTCAGCAGCAGCGTGTGGCCATTGCGCGCGCGCTGTCGATGGACCCGACCGTGATGCTGTTTGACGAACCCACCTCGGCGCTCGACCCGGAAATGGTCGGCGAAGTGCTGGACGTGATGATCGGCCTGGCCCACGAAGGCATGACCATGATGTGCGTGACGCACGAAATGGGCTTTGCCAAGAAGGTTGCCAGCCGCGTGATCTTCATGGACGTGGGCGGTAAGATTTTGGAAGACTGCTCGAAGGAAGAATTCTTCGGCAACCCCGACGCCCGCCAGCCGCGCACCAAGGACTTCCTGAGCAAGATCCTGCAGCACTGAGCAAGCAGCACCCCCCCAAAAAAATGGCCGCATTTGCGGCCATTTTTCATGCGCCATCCCGAGTCAGGACTGGCGAGGCTGCATCAATTGTCAAACTGGTCGCTCGGGTAGCGCAGCATGTCGGTGAGCAGGTAGGACATGGGCGTGTTCAGATTGAAGCCCTTGCCTGGCAGCGGTGATTCGAACCACTTCTTGTACAGCCTGGCAATCTCGTAGCTTTGCGCCATGGCGCGCATCTCGGTGTCGAACAGCTTCTTCATGCGCACATCGTTGGCGCGCATCATCAGCGACAGCGGCTCTATCGATTGCAGTTTGCCCACAATCTTGAACTGCTCGGGCTTGGGCGCCTGGGCGCGGTAAGCGGCCAGCAGCACGTCATCCATCAGCCAGGCGTCGGCGCTGCCGTTTTGCACGGCGGCAAAACAGGCTTCGTGGGTGGTGCATTCGGCGTGCTGCACTTTGAGGCCCGAGGCCATATGGCTGTTGAGCACTTTCAGCGAGGTAGTGCCCTTGGTGGTGATCACGCGCTTGCCGTGCAGGCTGTCAACGTCGCTGATGGGGCTGCTCGCCAGCGCCAGAATGCGCACGCCCGCCACGTAATAAGGCATGCTGAAGGCCACATGCTGGGTCTGACGCCGCTCCTTGGTGTTGGTGGTGTTGCTGCAATCGACGTCGATCTGGCCGTTGGCCAGATCGCTGAAACGGGTTTGGCCGTTGATGGCGCGGTAGCGAATATCGAGCTGCGCCAGGCCCATGCTCTGCTGCAGCTTGCCGATCAGGGCCTGGCAGATGTCTATGGCGTAGCCCACCGGTTTTTTGCTCTCGTCCGCCTCATAAGCGAAGGGCAGGCCATCGGGCCGGTAGCCGACGGTGATGACCCGGGCCGCCCGGATCTGCTCCCAGCTGTCGCCAGCGGGCGGCTGGGCCGCGTGGGAGGTTCCCAGCACTGCCAGCACGGCAGCACCTACAACAAGGTTCAAACGCATTCCACTCACACTTTCACAACAAAAAACAGCTTCTGCAGCGCGCCCCGGGCACGGGCTGCAGGGCGGCGGGCGGCGCTGGCCCCAAGCCATGCTTGCCCACTGGCATGACGGCCTCGTGACCAATGCGACAATGGCGGCCATGAGCACCGCACACCCCACCACTCTCAGCATCACCCGCCCGGACGACTGGCATATTCACCTGCGCGATGGCGCCGCTTTGGCCACCACCGTGCCGCACGCAGCACAACAATTTGCGCGCGCCATTGTCATGCCAAATTTGAAGCCGCCAGTCACCACCACTGAACTGGCGCAGGCATACCGGGAGCGCATTCTGGCGGCAGTGCCGCAAGGTCTGCAGTTCGAGCCGTTGATGACCCTGTACCTGACCGACAACCTGGCGCCCGAAGAGATCGTGCGCGCCAAGGCGGCCGGCGTGGTGGCTTGCAAGCTGTACCCGGCGGGCGCTACCACCAACAGCGACCACGGGGTGACCGATATTCGCAAGATCTATCCCACGCTCGAAGCCATGCAGCGCGAAGGCATGCTGCTGCTGGTGCACGGCGAAGTCACCAGCAGCGACATCGACCTGTTCGACCGCGAAGCCGCCTTTATCGAGGCCCACATGGTGCCGCTGCGCCGCGATTTTCCCGAGCTGAAAATCGTCTTCGAGCACATCACCACCAAGGAAGCGGCGCAGTACGTGACCGAGAGCGACCGTTTCACCGGCGCTACCATCACCGCGCAGCACCTGCTCTACAACCGCAACGCCATCTTCACCGGTGGCATTCGCCCGCACTACTACTGCCTGCCCGTGCTCAAGCGCGAAGAGCATCGCCTGGCGCTCGTCAAAGCGGCTACCAGCGGCAACAGCAAGTTCTTCCTGGGCACCGACAGCGCGCCGCACGCCGCGCAGCTCAAGGAGCACGCTACCGGTTGCGCGGGCTGCTACACCGCGCATGCGGCCATCGAGATGTATGCCGAGGTGTTTGACAACGCTGGCGCGCTCGACAAGTTGGAAGGCTTTGCCAGCTTCCATGGTCCTGATTTCTACAGTCTGCCGCGCAATACCGACCGCATCACCCTGGTGCGCGAAAGCTGGACGCCGGCCGAGAGCTTTGCCTTTGGCGAAGCCCAGCTCAAGCCGCTGCGCGCTGGCGAGGCACTGCCTTGGAAGCTGCAAGCTGCGCGCTGATTTTTGCTCGTGGTAGACGATAGAGCTGCTGGCGTTGGAGAAAATGCCAGCAGCTTTTTTATGCACAACACTGAACTGAACGCGGCCGCCGCAACGCCCTCGGTCTGGCAGGCCATCGAATGGCAAGCGCCATGGCTCCAGCCTTACCAGGCGCTGGGCGAGCAGCTGCGCCGCTTGCAAGCTGCGCAGCCGCAGCTCAGCGTGGCCGGCCTGCTCAACCAGCTGGCGCAGCACAGCGGGCTGGCCGCCAGTGCGCAGGCGCGCCGCTTTGTCCCGCAGACGGATTTGCCCGAGGGCGAGGCCTACGAAGCCTTTATCGCCCGCACCGCCTGCGTGCCCACGCGGGACAATCTGCACGACGCCTTGAACGGCCTGGTCTGGCACCGCCTGCCGCAAACCAAGGCGCGCTTCAACGCCTTGCAGGCCCAAGCCATTGCGCAATTGGGTGTTGGCGCTAAACGAGGCGCGCTGCGCGACGCGCTGACTTTGTTCGACGAAAACGGCGCGGTGCTGTTTGCGCCCGAGCCGCTGTGGCAAGCGCTGCAGGCGCGCCAGTGGCAGCGCTTGTTTGTGGAGCTGCGGCCGCTGTGGGGCGATGCGCAGTTGCTGCTGATAGGCCATGCGCTATTGGAGAAGCTGACCCAGCCGAGAAAACCAATCACGGCGCATGTTTTTTGCCACCCATTGTCCGGACGCTTGGAGCAAAATAGCGACACCGCCATCGCACAATCCCTGGACGCTGCGCGCCTTGCAAGCAAACCATTTACACCTCTGCCAGTGCTGGGTGTTCCAGGGTGGAGCCAGGAAAACGAGAACTTTTCCTTCTACGACGATGTCAGCGTATTTCGCGCGGCCCGATTGCCAGAACCACGATAAGCAATGCAATCGGATCTGTAGGTCTGCTTCCATTTTTTGCAGCTGAAGCCTTGAATTGGCAGCACTTTGCCCACAATTGGCGATCTATGCGCGTTCCCCTGTTTGGAGAAACCTCTTAAATGAAACGAATTTTTCTGTTTTTGCTCACCAACGTTGCCGTGGTGGTGGTGCTGGGCATTGTCGCCAGCCTGCTGGGCGTCAACCGCTTTCTCACCGCCAACGGCCTGAACCTGGGCGCCTTGCTCGGGTTCGCCTTCATCATGGGCTTTGGTGGCGCCATCATCTCGCTCTTGATGAGCAAGCCCATCGCCAAGATGAGCATGGGCGTGCGCATCATCAACCAGCCCCAGAGCGCTGACGAAGCCTGGATTGTCGAGACCGTGCGCCGCTTTGCCGACGCCGCTGGCATCAACATGCCCGAGGTCGGCATCTACGAGGGCGAGCCCAATGCCTTCGCGACCGGCGCGTTCAAAAACTCGTCGCTGGTGGCCGTGTCCACCGGCTTGCTGCAAGGCATGACACGCGAAGAAGTGGAAGCCGTGATCGGCCACGAAGTGGCCCACGTCGCCAATGGCGACATGGTCACCATGGCGCTGATCCAGGGCGTGATGAACACCTTTGTGGTTTTCCTCTCGCGGGTGATCGGCTACGCGGTCGACTCCTTCTTGCGCCGTAATGACGAGAACAGCTCCGGCCCCGGCATCGGCTACATGATCACCACGATCGTGCTCGACATCGTGTTCGGCTTCCTGGCCGCCATCATCGTGGCCTGGTTCTCGCGTCAGCGCGAATTCCGCGCTGACGCTGGTGCCGCGCAACTGATGGGCCGCAAGCAGCCGATGATCAACGCTCTGCACCGCCTGGGCGGCATGCAACCCGGCGCGCTGCCACAAAGCATGCAGGCCATGGGCATTACCGGCAGCCTGGGCAAGCTGTTCAGCTCGCACCCACCCATCGAAGAGCGCGTAGCCGCACTGCAAAACAGCCAGGCGCAATAAGCCCGGACAGGAATGACAAAGGCGCTGCCATTGCGGGCAGCGCCTTTTTTAATTCCCAAAAGCTATGCGGTAGCTTTTAGCGCATGCTGTAGTTCAGCTGGAACATCAGGGCTGAGGTGCCTCGCAGGTTGAGCTGGCCGCCCCAGTTCTCGTTCAGGTTCCAGCCTACGGCGGGAATGGCGGTGATGCCCCAGCCGTTCTTGTTGTTGAGCGGAATCTTCTTGTGGTAGGGGAACTTGTAGCCGTGGATCACGCCGCCGGTGAGCTTGAAAAACAGCTGCGGTGTGCTGGCAAACGGGCGCACCTGCCAGCCGTAATAAGCGTACTGGCTGGGCTGGCCGAAGGAGTTGCTGAAGTAGGCAAAGCCGGCAACCTGGTGTTCGTCGAACTGCTTTTCCGCATTGATCAGCCAGACGTAGCTGTGCTTTTCGTCGTCGGGCTCGTAGTCGTGCTTTTTCTTGGCTTCGGAGAAATGGTAGGTATACGGCGCGTAGCCGAATGTCCAGCCGGCCAGTGCCGAACCTGTATCCGCAGCGGCGGCCATGCCTGGCAGACAGCCCATGGCTGCGCCCAGGCTGGAAGCCGCCAACACGCGCACTATGGTTGCAAACATCGTTCTCCCTCGTGGCTATCAACAGAGCAACGGTGATTGTAGGTCGGGCCTGACATGGAGCAGGTTCGCAAGGCGGCACTCAGACCGCATGCGAGGTTTTTTTGCCATGTTAAGCAATGCTTAAGCCATTGCCATGTAGTGCGGCGGGCAAAAGCGGTGGCGTGTCTCGGCCACACAACGCTGGCCGGGCGGTGGCAAAGGCTGGGCTCAGCCTTGGTGCAGGTTTTGGCTCTGGCGCCACAGCAGCAGCCGAAATGGCAGCAGCATGCAAACGCCCATCAACAGCTTGACGCCCAGATCGCCTAGCGCCCAGCTGACCCAGGGCAGCGGCTCGCCAGCAAAAGCAATGCTCCAGAACACGGCGGTGTCCAGGCAGGCAGCCAGCACCGTGGCCACCAGCGGCGCACGCCACCAATTGCCGTGGCGCAGGCGGTTGAATACGGTGATGTCGAGCAACTGCGAAACGATGAACGCCGTGCCCGATGCGGCCGCAATGCGCGCCGGTGCCAGCAGCGCCGACACGGCCACCGCCACGGCGAAACCGGCCCAGGCAATGCGCCGAGCCATGGCCGGGCCATGCTGGCGGTTGGTCCATTCGCTCACCAGGAACGCAAACGGGTAGGTGAAAGCGCCCCAGGTCAGCCAGTCGTTGATGGCGTACTGCACCAGGATGTTGGATGACAGCACTACCACCACCATCGCGGCGGTGGCCGCCACTAGCTGACTACGCGAAGGAGGGAGTGCGGCATGGTTCATGTCCATGTTCGGTTTCCTTAAATACTGGCACGGCCTGTCTAAGTGACACCAAGGAAGGGCCGCCCCGCACCGTAGGTGTCGTCCTCCTGGGGGGAAGGCGCAACGCGCCTCAGGGGGTTATAAGGCTCCGCCGGAGCCGCGTGAACCCGAAGAGGGCACGGGCAGATCCAAAATGGCGCAAGCCACGGCCTCGCCTACCTTGATGCCGTCCACACCGGCCGAGAGAATGCCGCCGGCGTAGCTGGCGCCTTCGCCAGCCGGGTAAAGGCCGCGGGTGTTGTCGCTTTGGAAATCGGCGCCACGGCCAATTTTGACGGGCGACGAGGTGCGCGTTTCCACACCGGTCAGCACGGCGTCTTGCATGTCGTAGCCACGGATCTTCTTGCCAAAGGCGGGCAACGCCTCGCGCATGGCTTCAATGGCGTAAGCCGGCAAAGCCTGGTGCAAATCGCCCAGCTGGATTCCGGGCTTGTACGAGGGCTGCACGTTGCCGAACTCGGCCGATGGCTTGCCGGCGACAAAATCGCCCACCAATTGGCCGGGCGCGCTGTAGTTCTTGCCGCCGAGCACGTAGGCGCGCGACTCCAGCTGGCGCTGCAACACCACGCCAGAGAGCGGATGGAACGTGCCTGGGGCCTGCTTTTCCACTCCCAGCGTCTTGCCGTCAAACGCCCAGGCAAAGCTCTCGGCATCTTGCGGATAGTCCTCGGGGCTGATGGCGCAGACCATGCCGGCATTGGCATTGCGCTCGGCACGCGAATACTGGCTCATGCCATTGGTGACCACGCGCTCTGGCTCGCTCGTCGCGGCCACCACCGTGCCGCCAGGGCACATGCAAAAGCTGTAGACGGCGCGGCCATTTTTGGCATGGTGCACCAGCTTGTAATCGGCCGCGCCCAGCAGTGGGTGGCCGGCATCTTTGCCCCAGCGGGCGCGGTCGATCACGCTTTGCGGGTGCTCAATGCGGAAGCCCACCGAGAAAGGCTTGGCCTCCATGGCCACGCCACGCTCATAAAACATGGTGAAAGTGTCGCGTGCGCTGTGGCCCAGCGCCATTACTGCGTGCTGCGTGGGCAAGGCATAGCTCTCGCCCGTGGCCTGGTTCAGCACCTGCAGGCCCACCAGTTGGCGTTGGCCGTTGCTCTCTTCAACCTGCACATCGGTCACGCGCTGCTCAAAGCGGATCTCGCCGCCCAGGCGCACGATCTCTTCGCGAATGCCTTCGACCAGCTTCACCAGCTTGAAGGTGCCGATGTGCGGGTGGGCGGCAAACAGAATCTCGGGCGGCGCGCCGTGCTGCACAAACTCGTCCAGCACCTTGCGGCCCAGATGGCGCGGGTCTTTGATCTGGCTGTAGAGCTTGCCGTCGGAGAAAGTGCCGGCGCCGCCTTCGCCAAACTGCACGTTCGACTCGGGCGTCAGCTCGCGCTTGCGCCACAGGCGCCAGGTGTCCTTGGTGCGCTCGCGCACGGTCTTGCCGCGCTCCAGCACGATGGGCTTGAAACCCATTTGCGCCAGCACCAGGCCGGCGAACATGCCGCAAGGCCCAAAGCCCACGACGACCGGGCGCTCTGCCAGGCCGGCAGGTGCCTGGCCCACGGGCTTCCACGCCATGTCGGGCGTGGGCTGTACGTGGGAGTCGTTGGCAAAATGTGCCAGCAGCGCGGCTTCCTGGCTGGCATCGGCGAGCGTGATGTCGACGATATAGACCGCCAGCAGCGCTGCCTTGCGCGCATCAAAACTGCGCTTGTGCACATGCAAGTGCGCAATGGCCGTGCTGGCAATGCCCAGGCGCTCGGCCGCCAGTGCGGTCAGCTTCTCCAGTGGCTGGAATTCGGTGTGGTTCTCGGGGTGGTAGGGCACCGCCGCGAGGGGGAGTTTCAGTTCTGCGATCCGGATCATGGCTTGTACCTATCAAGCAAGGGCGTGATGGTAGCCTGAGTCCAGCGCATTGGCTTAATCCTGGGCCAGCGCCCATGCGAGGCAATAAGGTATGTGCGCGTTTGACGGCAGCGCCTGCGGGCGAGTTGCTCAGCGACAATGGCAGCCATGACACGCTCTTCGACTCTTCAAGTCCTTGCGGGTACGGCTCAGGCACTGAGCCCGCAACAGAAAAAATTCAACTCCCTGATGCAGCGAATTGCCAAAAAACGCGATTTATTGCGTGATTGGGAGGCTGCGATCTTGCTGTTCCATCAGCGCTATAGCGCTGAAGTGCTGCCATTGGAGCAGCAAGAGCAGCAGGTGAAGCTGGACTTGCTGCGCCTGTTTGATCGCCTGTCCGAGCAAAAACTGGCCAAGACCGACCGCGCTTACCTGCAAGAGAAGATTTGCCACTATGTGGACGTGGTCCTGCCCGCTGTGGAAGACGAGGCGGAGCGGGACGAAATCAAGGCCATCTTCAACCGCCATTCCCCGATGGACTACGACACCGAGCAGGCCGAGCTGGAGCGTGAGCGCGATGCTGTTGCGCGTCTCATGATGGAAGACCTGTTTGGCGTGGAACCGGACGAAGGCGAGCCAGTGACACCGGATGTGATGGCGCGTAAACTGCAAGAGCACCTGGAGCAGCAAGCGCAGCAAAGGCAGCAAGCACGAGAGGATGCAGCAAGCAAAAAGCGCAACAAAAAACCTTCAGCGCGTGAATTGCGCCAGCAGGAGGCGCAGCAGCAGATCAGCCAGTCCTTGCGCGAAATCTACCGCAAGCTGGTCAGCGGCCTGCACCCGGACCGCGAAACCGACCCGGCCGAGCGCGAGCGCAAAACAGCATTGATGCAGCGCGTCAACCAGGCTTATGACGCGGGCCAACTCTTGCAGCTGCTGGAGCTGCAGCTGGAGATTGAGCAAATCGACGCCGAACATATCGCAGGCTTGGGTGAGGAACGACTCAAACACTACAACCAGGTCTTGGCGGAGCAAGAGGCAGATCTGACGCACCAGGTGGAAGTGCTCAAACACTCGTTCCTGGAGCAGTACCAGATGTCCCCTTTTGAGAACTACACGCCCAAGAAAATCGGCGCCATGATGAGCGAGGATTTGGCGGGCTTGCAGAAAATGATTGTGGCCCAGCGTGATCTGCTGGAGCTGCTGACGGCGTACCCGGACATGTTCAAGCGCTGGCTCAAGGACGACCGTGCCATGCTGAGCCAGTACGAAAGAGAAATGCGAGAGAGAGACCCCTTCGACTTCTGAGTCGGCAGCCATAGCACGGCGCGAACATCGATCCGGTTTGGCTGCAGCCCAAGAGCGTGTTGACGATCTCTGCTCGGCACGAGGAGATCGTCAACAGGTTCAAGACAAGACCCGCAGCCGCGAAAAGCCCACGCCTGCGCCTTTCTCTACCCGGATTTGCGCGGGGATGCGCTCTTTGAGTGCTTCAACGTGGCTGATGATGCCGATCATCTTGCCGCTGGCGTTGAGCGCGTCGAGGGCGGCGAGCGCCACTTCGAGCGTGTCGCCGTCCAGCGTGCCAAAGCCCTCGTCGAGGAAGAGCGAGTCGATCGAGGTTTTGCTGCTGACCAGATCGGACAGCGCCAGCGCCAGTGCCAGGCTCACCAAAAAGGCCTCGCCGCCCGAAAGCGTGCGCGTGTCGCGTGCCACATCGCCTTGCCAGCTGTCCACAATGTCCAGCTCCAACTCGCCCGTGGTTTTGCGCTGCAGCAGGTAGCGGCCGTGCAGGCGCGTGAGGTGCTGGTTGGCCAGTTGCAGCAAATGGTCCAGCGTCAACCCTTGGGCGAATTTGCGGAATTTGTCGCCCTTGGCGGAGCCGATCAGGCTGTCGAGGTGCTGCCACAAATCGCTGTCGCGGGCCTGTTCGGCGATCTGTTGCAGCAAGGCTTGCTGGCTGCTGCGGCGCTGAGCGTCATCGTCCAGGCGGGCGCGTTGCGCGCCCAGGCTTTCGGCCAGGGTGCTGCGCTCGCTGTCCAGCGTTTGCAGTTGCTCGGCGATGGCGGTAGGCGGCTCTTCGGTCAGCGCTTGTTCTGCGAGTTGCTGGTGGCGCTGTTGGGCTTCGCTGAGCAGCGTGTTGCTGCGCTGTACGGCTTGTTCGAGCTGGGTTTGCAGTTGTGCGATGCGCTGCTGCTCGGCCGCTGGCAACAAGGCTTGCTCATAGGCGGCCACGCTGGCAAACGGGCTGGCTTGCAGGGCGGCTTCCCAGGCGGTTTGCGCTTGGTGGCTCGCATGTTGCAAAGCGGCCAGGCTGCTTTGCGTTTGTTCGAGCTGGCCTTGCAAATGGGCCAGTTGCTGGCTGCTGTGCTCGATTTCTTTGGCGCATTCGGCCAAGCTGACAGCTGCAGTCGCTGCCTTGCTTGGCGCGTCTGCCAAATGCTCCAGCTGTGCAGCCCGTTGTTGCCATAGTTTGCTGTCTTGCGCGGCCTGTTCCACTTGGAGCGCTTGCAAGGCTGCTTGCTGCGAAAGGCTTTGCTGCCGGGTGCTGTGCTGCTGCCATTGCTGCCAGTCTTGCTGGCGCGCTTGCAGCCAAGCTGGCGCAGCGGCCAGCTCGGGCAGGGCAAAGCCGGCTGCGACTACCGCGGTGTGCAGCGCGTGGCTGATGCTGGCGGTGTTGGCTTGTTCTTCTGCCAAGCTGGCGGCCAGGCGCTGTGCTTGCGCTTGCAGGTTGAGCTGGTCTTGCTGCAGACGCTCTTGCTGGTGCTGGGCATTTTTCAGCGCCTGCTGCGCGGCCTGGGCCTGGTCTTTGGCGCTTTGTGCGGAGCGCTCGCCGGCTTCGGCCGTTTGCAGTGCCTGGCCCAGCATTTGGGCTTGTTGTGCGGCGGTTTGCTGGGCTTGTTCCAGCGTTTCTGGGTGCTGCCAAGCGTCGTCGGCGAGCGCGGCATCTGCGGCCTGGCGCAAGCTGCTCCAGCGCGTTTGCCATTGCGAGAGTTGGGCTTGGACGCTTTGCAGCTGGCTTTGCTGGCTGCTGTGTTCACTCTGCCGGGCCGCGTGCTCGGCGCCCAGTTGTTCGCCTTGGCGTTGCAGCTCTTCCAGTTGCATTTGCGCGGTTTGCACGGCGGCTTCGGTGGTCGATACATCGAGCGCCGCGTAAGCCGCAATGGCCGGGTGTTCGTGCGATCCGCACAGCGGGCAGGCTTCACCCGGCTGCAAGGCGTGGCGCTGTTTTTCCAGGCTTTGGATGCGCTGCTCCTGCGCGAGCAACTGGCGCTTGTCGGCCAGCTTTTCTTTCTGCGCCTTGAATTGGCTGCGCAGCGTTACCAGATCGGCTTCTTGCTGCTGCAGGCGTGTGGCGAGGGTTTGCAAACTGGTTTGCAACTGCTGGGCTTGTTGCGCCATAGGCTGGCGCTGCTGCACATGGTCTTGCAGCTGTTGCCAGCTGTGCAGGTGTTGCTGAGCAGCTTGCCAGTGTGAGCGCAATTGCGCCAAGCTGCCGCCGTGCGTGGCTAACAAACTTTGCTGGGCTTGCGCTGCTTGCTGCGCAGCGCTGTCGGCCTGTTGCCAGGTGGTGTTGGCGCTTTGCAGCTTGCTTGCTTGCTCCGCCATTTGTGTCTGCAATTGCTCGCAGTGCCGCTTTGTATTTTGCAACTCGGTTTGCACGCGCTGCAGTTGCTGCTCAGCATGCTGGCGCTGCTCCAGTTGCTCGCGCCAGCCGCTCAATTGCTCGCCCAGCAAGGCGTGGCTGGCATGCGTTTGCAACCACTGCGCCACGTCAGCCAATTGCTGTTGCTGGGCTTGCAGCAGTTGTTCAGCATCTTCTTGTGCGTGCCGTGCCAATTGCACGGCTTGCTGGTGGCTGTGCCAGTGCGCGGCGCGGTTTGCTTGCAACGCTGTTTGCAGTTGCAGCAGTTGCTCTTGGCCCTTGTTATATGCGGCCACGGCTTGGAGCCAGCGCTCGTGCAGCGGTTGCAGCGCTTGGGCCGGGCCATGTGCTTGCAGGCGCTGCAACTCGGGCTCGGCGGCTTGCAGCGCTTGCTGCGCCTGCATTTGTGCTGTGGCCGCGTGCGCTTGCTGTTGGGCGGCTTGCGCGGTGTTGTCTTGCCAGCGTTGCAGGGTTTGCAGTTGGCCTTGGCGTTGCTGCAGTTCGCTGAGCGTGGTTTGCAGTTGTGCGGCTTCGGCTTGCAGTTGTTCGCGCGCTTCTTCTGTGAGCAATTGCATGCCGGCGGCGCGGGCCTGGTTTTGCTCCAACGCCTGGCGGGCATCGCGGGCGCGCTCAAACACGGTTTGCGAAATCTGGCCGTAGATGTCGGTGCCGGTCAGCTCTTCGAGCAGTTCGGCGCGGCTGTTGGCACTGGCTTCCAGAAAAGCCGCAAAGCCGCCTTGGGCGAGCAGCATGGATTTGGTGAAGCGCTCAAAGTCCAGGCCAGTGATCTGCGCCATTTGCTTGAGCTTGTCGCTGCTGTGGTTGCTCAGAATCTGGCCATCGGCCACGCGCGCCAGCTCCACCTTGGGCGCTTGCAGCGCGCCGTCGGCCTTGTTGCGGGCGCGGCGCTGGCTCCAGAAGGCGCGGTAGGCGGTGCCTTTGACCTCGAACTCCACCTCGGCCATGCAGTCGGCGCTGTGGCGCGTCATCAGGTCGTTGGTGCTGGTGCTGATGCTGGCCAGGCGCGGCGTGCGGTGGTAGAGCGCCAGGCAGATGGCGTCGAGCAGGGTGGATTTGCCCGCGCCGGTAGGCCCGGTGATGGCGAACAGGCTGTTGTCGGCGAAGGGCGCGGCCGTGAAGTCCAGCTCCCAATCGCCTTGCAGCGAGTTGAGGTTGCGCAGGCGCAGCTTGAGGATTTTCATGTGGCGTCTCCGTTGGGGGCGGTCAGCGCATCGACCACGCTGCGGTAGCGCTCGGTCAGCGCTTGTTGCAGTGGCGGCTCCAGCGCTTCTTGCGCCAAGCGGCGCGCAAAGACCTCGTGCGGCGTCAGCGTGTCGAGCGATTCCAGGGTTTCGCTGAACAGCTGCGGCGCCGCATTGCCGCGCTGGCGCTTGATGCGCAGCACTTGTACGGGCAAGCCCTCGGCCAGCGCTTGTACGCGCGCAGGCAGATCGGCCAGGTAGTCGTCTTCTTCGATGGTGATGTCGAGCCAGACGGGCAGCGCTGCGGAGCCTTTGGCGGCGCTGGTTTTGAGCGCTTCCGGCAAGCTGGCCAGTGTGCTGCGAATGGCTTCCATCGGCTGGAACACGGGCACGGGCAGCGCGGTGAGCTTTTGCAAGCCGCTGGCATCCAGGTCCACCAGCAGCACTTGTTTGGACTGGCGCGCTTCGTCAAAGCCCAGCGCAATCGGTGAGCCGCTGTAGCGGATGTGCTCGAATCCGCCCACCGTCTGCGGCTGGTGGATGTGGCCGAGCGCGATGTAATCGACCGGTGGGAAAGCGTTGGTGGGAAAGGCTTCGAGCGAGCCCACATAGATTTCGCGGACCGATTCGTTGCTGCTGGCGCCCACCGTGGTGAGGTGGCCGGTGGCGATGATGGGCAAGCGGCGACCCAGCGTTTGCTGCAGGGCAGATTGCTGGGCCAGCGCGGCTTCGTAGACCTGCTGGTAGGTGGACTGGATGGCGGTTTGCAGCGCCAGCTGTTTGTCTTGCGCAGTTTGCCCGGCCTGGCTTTGCTGTACATCGCGGGCACGGATAAAGGGCAACGCACAGACGATGCAGCCGGGCTCGCCATTGGCGCGCAGCGGCAAGCTGATGGCGTGCTGTGGCGCTGCGCCGGTAGAGGCGATCACCTGCGTGCCCAGGTGGCGCAGCAGCTCGCGGCTTTCGTCGAGCACGCTGACCGAATCGTGGTTGCCGCCCAGAATGAGCAATGCCACGCCGGCCTGGTGCAGTTGGGCGATCAGCTGGTTGTAGAGCTCGCGGGCGTAGCTGGGCGGCGCGCCGGTGTCAAAGATGTCGCCGGCAATCAGCACGGCATCTACCTCGTGGTGGCGCACCTGGTCCAGCAGCCAGGCGATCAGCGCCCGGTGTTCGGCCTGGCGGCTTTGGCCCATGAAATGCTGGCCCAGGTGCCAGTCCGAGGTGTGAAGAATGCGCATGCGGTGGGGCGGTGGAGAAGATCGACAAACCCCTCGATGGTAGTGGCTGGCGCAGGGCTGGCAGGGCCAGATGGCGCAAGGGGCTGAGAAATGTTACTTGTGTAATCGATGCATTGTTTTCAATTGCGTTTGCCTATAATTCGCCGCAACCGGATTGTTGCTCGTGGGGAGTGGCAGCGTGGTCAATGCAGCAGGCCTGTGCGAGTGCCCGCTGCCTAATGGAGGGATAACATGGCAAAGTTTGCAAGCTGGGTGGCAATGGCTGCCGTGGTGGCGGGGGCCGGTCTGGTCGGTTGTGGCAAGAAGGACGAGGCGCCCAAGCCTGCCGCCGGTGCGCCTGCGGCGGCTCCGGCAGCCGCTCCTGCAGCGCCCGCCGCCAAGGTGCAGGCCGGCAAGTGGAGCGCCACGACCGAAATGGGTGGCCCCATGGGCGCCCAGGCTCTGGCCGGCATGGAGCAGGCGATCAAGTCCATGACGCCCGAGCAGAAAAAGGCCGCCAACCTGGAGAACGCCCGCTTTGAAGGTGGCAAGCTGATCCAGGAGATGTGCATCACCCCCGAGATGGCCAGCAAGACTTTGCAGGCCGTGGCTGATTCGCAGCTCAAGAACGTGCCGGGCTGCAAGGCGCCCGAGCTCAAGACCGACGGCAACAAGGAAACCATGAGCTTCAGCTGCAGCGAAGGCAAGATGAGCATGGTGCTGGAAGCCGTTTACACCTCGCCCACCGAGAACACGGTGACCAGCAAGCTCGACATGGGCGGCCAGGGCATGCAGACGACGGTGACGAGCAAGCGCATCGGCGACTGCTGATCGACTGTCACAGGCATTGCGAGCCGGAGCGCAGCCACCCTTGGCGGGGGCTGCGCTTTTTTATCGCCGCTTGTTGCCCGTCGAGCCTTGTTTTTGCCAGTAAGTGAACTCGTCCTCGTGCACCTCGTAGTCCAGCTCCAGCAAGCGGGCCTGCATGCGCTCCTGGGCGTCGGCCACGCCCTGGTTGTAGATGCTGGGGCCGATCTCTTGCAGGAAGAAGCCGAGCAAGGCTCCGGCGGTGATGTTGCCGATGGGCTCGTCCATGTTTTCGGCAAAGTATTTTTCGATGGACGCAATGGCTTGTTGGCGGGTGGCGGCGGAGAGTTCGATGGGCATGGTGCTGTAGCAGCAGGTGTTGACCCTGCAGCATAGCGAGCACGGAAGGTGCTTAAGCTTTATCTGGGAATCGCAGGTTTGTTGCGTGCAGCTTCTCGCAGGCAATTTTTCTAACTGGCGTTGCTTGGCTTTTGTGTGCCACAGTTGGCCGGGTCTCGCCCCGGCGGGCGACTGACTTTCTTGCTGCACGGCAAGAAAGTCAGCAAAGAAACGTGCCCTACATCCATCGACCCTGAAAGCTTCGCGAGGCGAATCTTTCAGGGCAACCTGCGCTCGAAGCAAACGACGGCGTGCGGCATAACTTACTGCGCGCCAAGGCGCTCCGTTCGAACAGATGCCGCAAGTCAGTTCACGAATTTTGGCTGTCCTGCGGCAGCCAAACCGCCGCCGTTTACTCCGATCGCAGGCGCTGGCTGAAGGGGTGAAGAAACAGCCAACAGCCTGCAAGAGCTGCGCTCATTATTGCCAGCTTGTGCAGACTTATAGCCGCTGGTGTTACCACTCCCGCAGGAGAAGGAGAAAAACCGCCACTCATCGTCAACGACACTCGTTCATCCACGAAGCTATCCCGCACCCACCCCTTTTGCATGCGCCGAGGAGCGCAGGGCGTGGGCTGGCAGTTGCACCGCAGAGTGCAACTGCTTCGTGCTCTGGCTCACCGTGTCTGTTTGAACGGAGAGCCTTTGGCTCGAAGTGAGTTACACGGTGCAGCACACACCCGAGCACTCGCAGGTTGCCCTCTTGAATTTCGCCAAAGCGAAATTCAAAGGGACGCAGGCAGCAGGGGCCGCCTTGCTTTGGTTACTTTCATTGGCGGCGCAATGAAAGTAACTGCGCCGCCGGGCGCACATCCCGGCATCTGCGCGAAGCGCAGAAGTCCTTATCAATGGACGCAACTGCTCGCCACTCTGCGTCCACCACATCCCCAGCCACAGCAATCATTGCCCGCCACGCCCAAGTGGCAAACGCCCCTCACCTGTCACCCGCGCCACGCGCAATCACTCCCTCCGCTGCTAAGCTGCAACGCAATTAACAGACCCAAGGAGACACTTGTATGAGCGCTGCCAGCCAAGAGATGCTGCACATCCCCGAAGCCGAACTGCACAGCTTGGCGCTGCGTGTGCTGCAGCACCTGGGTTTGTCGCAGCGCCATGCGGCGGCGATTGCGCGCATTGTGGTGGCTGGCCAGCGCGATGCCTGCCAATCGCATGGCATCTACCGCATTTTGAGCGTGGCGCAGACCATTCGTACCGGCCTCGTCGATCTGCAGGCCGAGCCGGTGGTGCAGGCCACGCAAGGCGCGATCACGCGGGTAGATGCACGCCAGGCTTTTTCGCCCTTGGCTTTGGAGGCCGGCTTGCCGCAGCTGGTGGCGGCTACGCGCCAGCTCGGCCTGGGGGCTCTGGTGATCAACCACTGTTTTCACTTCAGCGCGCTCTGGCCCGAAGTGGAGATGCTCACCGAGCAAGGCCTGGCGGCTTTGGTGATGACGCCCAGCCACGCCTGGGTGGCACCGGCTGGCGGCAAGCAAGGCGTGTTCGGCACCAACCCGATTGCGTTTGGCTGGCCGCGGCCCGGCCCTTATCCGTATGTTTTTGACTTTGCCACCAGCGCCATTGCGCGCGGCGATCTGGAGCTGCACCGCCGCGCCGGCCTGCCGCTGCCAGCCGGCGCAGGCGTGGATGCTGATGGCCAGCCGTCAACCGATCCGGTCGCGGTGGCCAAGGGCGCGATGCTGACTTTTGGTGGCCACAAGGGATCGGCTTTGTCGACCATGGTGGAGCTGATGGCTGGTGCCCTGGTGGGCGATTTGACGAGCCAGGGCTCAATGGCTTTTGACGCAGGCAAAGGCGGCATGCCCTACCACGGCCATTTGCTGCTGGCGTTTGACCCGGTGCGTTTTTCGGGCGGCGATGCGCAAGCCGGCGAGCAACGCGCCGAGGCCCTATTCGCCGCCATTACCGAGCAAGGCGCGCGCCTGCCTTCGGAGCGCCGTTTTGCCGCCCGCGCCGAAAGTGCCAAGCACGGCATCAGCGTTCCGCGTGCCTTGCTGCAAGATGTGGAAGCGCTGCTGCGCACTTGAGCACCGCGCCTGCCGCTGTCAGAGCGTGTTTACGATCTCAGACCCCCAGCGGCAAATCCGCGTGCTTGAGCGTGCGCAGCACAAAGCTCGACTGGCTGTGGCGTATGCCTTTGATCTTGTAGAGTTTTTCACGCAGCAGGCGCTCGTAATCGCGCGTGTCCTTGACGACGATGCGCAGCAGATAGTCGTACTCGCCTGATACCAGGTGCGCCTCTACCACCTCGGGGATGGTGGCCAGCACCTCGCCAAATTTTTCCAGCGTGTTGTCACTGTGGCTGTCCAGCGTCACCATCACCAGCACGGTATCGGCCAAGCCCAGCGCTTGCGGTGACAGGCGCACCGAGTAACCCTGGATCACGCCCGCTTCTTCGAGCTTTTTGATACGGCCCCAGCATGGCGAAGCACTCAGCCCGACAGCCTGCCCTATCTCTTGCAGGCTGGCGCGGCTGTTGCGCTGCAGCTGGGCGAGGATTTTGCGGTCTAGCGCATCCAAAAGCATATTTTTCTTTCAATCGAACTTGTGCAGAATATTTTTCCATTATCAAGCGCATTAAGCGGTAAATCAAAATAATTTTTGGCGCATCTATCCGCATAATTTCTGCATCGAAACACTTTTACCGAAGCCGATTTCCAGCAGAGCCTGTTTACCGACAGCCCCTCTCGCCACCAGCCCCCAGGCGGTTACCGCTGCCATGGGGGCTGGTTGTTGTTGCTTGTGCTCCACGCCCACTGCGGGCGACAGGCGCCTGCCACGGCTGCGGCAAGCAGTCTGTTGCAATCACGCGCCGCGGCTCTCTGTCCTACAGCGTGCGCTCGTGGCATAGTGGCGCCAAACCACTGCACAACAAGCGAGCTATGTTCAAGCGACTCAATGATTTGTCCGAAAGCCACGGCGCCTTGCAGCCGGGCAAAGGCATGGTGGCCGGCGTGATTGCGCTGATTTTGGCGGCCCTGTGTTTTCTGGGCGTCATGGCCTTCCACTTTCCACAATACCTGACCACGCCCGAGCTGCGCCGCAGCTACAACGTGGACATGCTGCGCCAGCTGCTTTTCTGGTGCATGGTGATCGCTGGTGGCCTGTCGGTGGCGCTGATCGTGCTGGGCCGCGTGCGCTGGCTCGCTGCCTCGGCATTCGGGCTGGTGGCGCTGGCGGCACTGCTGGGCGGGCACAAGGTGCCGGTGGGCGAGTTCAGCACAGACACGCCTTATATCGGGCTGGATTGGTTCATTCTCGATCTGCTGGGCAGCTCGCTGATCTTCATCTTTGTCGAAAAGCTGTTTGCGCTGCGCAAGGACCAGCCAGTTTTTCGCCCCGAGTGGCAAACCGATTTTCACCACTTTCTGGTCAACCACATGGTGGTCGGCTTTATCTTGCTGGCCACCAATTTGCTGGTGCACAAGCTGTTTGGCTGGGCCGCGAACGACGGCATCCGCGGCTGGATTGCGCACCTGAACTTCTGGGTGGCGTTGTTCCTGATCATCCTGGTGGCCGACATGGTGCAGTACTGGACGCACCGCGCCTACCACGAAGTGCCGCTGCTGTGGCGCATTCACGCGGTGCACCACAGCGTCAAAAGCATGGACTGGCTGGCCGGCTCGCGCCAGCACATTCTGGAGCTGCTAATCACCCGCACCCTGGTGCTGGCCCCGATTTATGTGCTGGGCTTCAGCAAGGAAGTGATCGACGCCTACATCATCATCGTCGGCTTCCAGGCCGTGTTCAACCACGCCAACGTCAGCGTGCGCCTGGGGCCGCTGCGCTACCTGATCGTCACGCCCAATTTCCACCACTGGCACCACAGCCAGGACGACGAAGCCATCGACAAAAACTACGCCGCGCACTTTGCATTTTTGGACTACCTGTTTGGCACCGCCGTCAAAAGCGACAAGCTCTGGCCCAAGGACTACGGCGTGGTGGGCGACTATGTGCCCAACGGCTTTTTCAAACAGCTGAAGTTTCCGTTTACCTGGAAAGGTTGAAAGCTGACCGATCACCAGCAACCAAGAGCCTCCATAGCGGAGGCTCTATAATTTTTATAGCTACCAGCGCCAATTAAGCGGTCATTCCCGCGCGCTTTTCTGCCCCAGACCATGACATCCACCACCGAATCCCCCGCTGATTTTTGCGCCACTGCCATGGTGCTGGCCGCTGGCCGCGGCGAGCGCATGCGCCCACTGACCGACCACACGCCCAAGCCGCTGCTGCCCGTACACGGCCAGCCGCTGATGCAGTACAGCATGGAGCAATTGGCGGCGGCTGGTGTAGAGCGCCTGGTGATCAACACCGGCTGGCTGGGCCAGCAAGTGGCGGATGCCTGGCCGGCCGCGCCAGCACGGGCGCAAATCGGCGCGCAGCAAGTGCAGATTCGCTACTCGCGCGAAGACCTGGATTTTGGCGGCGGCATCGAGACCACGGGAGGCATCAGCCGTGCGCTGCCGCTGTTGGATGAGGCGTTCTGGCTGGTATCCGGTGATGTTTTCATCCCCGGTTTTCCGTTTGCCGAGGCGCTACGCCAGCAGTTCGCCGCGTCGAAAGACCTGGCCCATCTGTGGCTGGTGCCGAACGCGCCGCACCACCCCAAGGGCGATTTTGTACTGACGGAAACCGGCCGTGCCGAGAACCCGGCTGCGGACGACACGCGCCCGCGCCTCACTTACTGCTCAGTGGCGCTGCTCAAGACCGAGCTGTTCCGCCAGCCTTATTGCGATATTGCGCCGGGCAACCCGCAAGGCACCAAGATGCCGCTGGTGCAGCAACTGCGCGCCGCCATGCAGGCTGGCCGTTGCGGCGCTACGCGCTACGACGGCACTTGGGTGGATGTGGGCACGCCGGAGCGGCTGGCCGCCATCAACGCCTAAGAACGCTCTACAAATCCTTGACCATGGAGATGTGGGCAATGCCTGCTTCTTCGTAAGGCTCGCCCACCACGGTAAAGCCAGCGCGGCGGTAGAAATTTTCAGCCGTGCGCTGCGCATGCAGCTCTACCTGGCGTTTGCCGTGGCGTTGCGCGGCATCGACCAAAGCATCCAACACCTGGCGCCCCAGTTGCGTACCGCGCAAGGGCCGCGCCACGGCCATGCGGCCAATGCGCATCACGTCGGAGCGCGTGGCTTCGTTGGCGCTGGGCAGCATGCGGCCGGTGGCCACGCACATGCCCAGCCCGTTGATGGCCACGGCGTGCAGCGAGGTCACATCGAACTCGTCAGCCTCTATCTCCACCGGAATGCCCTGCTCGCGCACAAACACCTGCATGCGTAAACGCATGGCATCTTGGCCCAGCACGTTCCAGCTGCCAGTCTTGACTTCGACCATGGGCTCGCCCGCTTCGTAGCGCTGCGCCATCTGGCGGTAAGCATCGGGCAGGCGCTGTGGCTTTTGCGCGCTGTCGGCAAACACATAGACCATGGTGGCGCTGACCAGCAGCTTGTCGGCACAGAAAATGCCCGCCTCGAACTGCACCGAGGTGTTGCCGAGCTTGGCGCAGCGGATACCTATGTCGAGCACATCATCCAGCCGCGCCGAGGCATGGTATTCCAGCTGCGTGGCTTTCAGGAACAGCTCGCCGCCCAGGCGCTGCACGCCCTCTTCATACGGCACGGCCAGTTGGCGCCAGTATTCGGACATGCCGATATCGACATAGTTCAAATAGTGGGCGTTGAAGACCACCTTCTGCAGATCGACCTCGGACCAGCGCACACGCTGGCGGCTGCGGCAGCGGAAATCGGCGAGCGAGGTGGCGGGTTGCGGGTGGAGAGTGAGGGGTTCAAGCGACATGGGCAAGAGAAAATCAGTTTCGCGGGAGATGGCGCGTCCACTAAAAGCATATATTTTTCAGCGTCACGCTCTGAGAACAACGCTGCAGGGGCGACGCCTCAGCAATGCAATAAAAGCCGAGGCGAGTTTAGCGCATGGGCGCTTGCTGCTACAGCCTTGGCTGGGCCGACAGCGCACACAATGCGCCGGGCCCCGCAAGCAGCAGCGGCATCAAACCCAGTTTTCCAACCTCAAGCCGCCGACACGTTCAAACTCTTTGAGATTGTTGGTTACCAGGACGGAGGCAAGACTGCGTGCATGACCGGCAATTTGGACATCAAAGGGGCCGATGGGTTTTCCCGCTTGCTCCAGCTCAGCGCGAATTTGTGCTGCATGATCCGCCGCTGTTGTGTTGAAAGGCAGCACCTCGAGCATGGCGAAAAAGCTCTGCAACGCGATCAGCGTTTTGTGCATGGACTTCGATTTGTAGGCGCCATACAGCAGCTCAAAGCGGGTCACTTCGGAGATACACATCAGCGATGCGTGGGCGTTGAACTTGGGCAGAACATGCGCAGGCCGCTCGTTGATAACGTAAATGCACATGTTCGTGTCGAGCATGTAGCGGCTCATTTGAGAGCCACCCGCTTTTGCATGCCGGGTTGCTCGCGTTGCGGCAACTGGGCATCTGCGTCGGTGGTTTGGGCAAACCAAGCGTCCCAGGTTCGCTCGACAGGCGCAATGATCCGGGTATGGCCAATGCTCACGATGGAAACCTCCTGAACATCCTGCCCATACTCAGCCGCTTTGGGCAAGCGAAGTGCCTGGCTTTTGTTGTTGAAAAACAGTCTAGCAGTCAGCATGGAGACCTCCTGACATCAATACATATACACATTGTATATGCAGGCCATATTTTCAGCAAAGCTCGGCAAGTGGCATGACGGGCATACCAACCCGACCATCAAGCACGCTGCTCCCCAAAGGGAAGCCGCTTGGCAGAAATGCTTGGAGATAAAAGCGAACGCGAACGGCCAGCCTAGTCAAACGCAGCCCGCAAAGCCGCAGCCATCTTGGCATGGCAGGCTTTGGCTTCTTTCAGGGCGCGGCCCATTTTGACAAATTCGTGCGCCACGCCAGCGTAGATCTCCAGCTCTACGGCCACGCCAGCAGCGCGCAGTTTCTCTGCGTACAGCACACCTTCATCGACCAGCGAATCGCATTGCGCCAGGTGCAGACTGGCGGGCGCCACGCCGCGCACATCGGGCGCCAGCAAAGGCGCAAAGCGCCAGTCGTCGCGGTCGGCCGGGCTGCGCGTGTAGTTGCCGAACATCCAGCTGATCATGGGCTCAGTCAGGATCGGGCCTTGGCTGTATTTGGCGTGCGAAGGCGTGTCTTGGTGCGCTGCGCAGCCGGGGTAGATCAGCAGTTGCAGCGCCAAATCAATGCCTGCATCGCGCGCCAGAATGGCACTGGCGGCCGCCAAGGTGCCGCCTGCGCTGTCGCCGCCCACGGCAATGCGGCCGGTGTCCAAGCCCAGCGCCATTCCCTCTTGCACGAGCCACTGCAAAGCGTCCCAGGCGTCGTTGCTGGCGGTGGGAAATTTGTGCTCGGGCGCCAGGCGGTAGTCGACCGACACCACGGCGCAACCCGCCTGGTGCGCCAGCTCACGGCACAAGGTGTCGTGCGTGGCAACGCTGCCAATGGTGAAGCCGCCGCCGTGCGTAAACAGCAGCACCGGTTGCAGCGGGTCCCAGGTAGCGGCGTACAGGCGCGCTGGCAGCTGGTAGCCGTCGCGTGCGGGGATCTGCAAGTCTTCTATCCGCTCCAGCTCCGGCTTAGGAATCTCCAACACGCTGGAGCCGATTTCGTAACCCTGCCGTGCCTGTTCTACCGTCATTTCCCACATGGGCGTGTGCTGGGCGCGAGCCATGCGCTCGACCACGCTGCGCATGGTGGGCGTCAGCTCGGCAAGCACTTCGGCGGGCATGGGCAATTCAACGGCAGCAGAGCGGGAGGGAGATTCAGACATGGAACACAGCCTGCGCCAGCAGCAAGGCCAGCGCACCAATAAAGCAATACAAAATCCGTGCCGGTGGCCAATGGCGCCAACCGCAACGGCAAACCGCAGCGATTATCGGCTATCCGCTCGCCTGGCGCAGGCGGCAGCAGTCTCGCAGCAAAAAGCCGTGCGGCTGGGCAGCGGCACGGCTGGGTGGGAAAAGCGCTGTTGAGGTGCGCTTATTCGAACTGCACTTTCACGGGTTGCGCACCCGGCAGGCCTTTGTATTCCACGGTGATTTGCTGACCGGCCTGTGGCGGCATGAGCGCCGAGAAAGAGCCCAGGCTGATCCAGTCGCCCACTTTCAGGCGGCGGTTTTCGTTTTGCAGCGCCTGGATCAGCCAGACCACCGCGTTCATGGGCTGGCCCATCAGATCGCCACCACGACCGCCGCCAATGCGGGCACCGGTCTGGTCGGTGATGTTCACTTCCATGTGCTGCAGCGCATCGAGCAACTGGTAGCGCTCGGAGCGCAGTTGCGGCACGGCGAGCGCCTCGCCCATCACGCCCAGGCGGGCGCCCACGTTGATGGCTTCGACCGAGGCGCCTTTGAGGGTTTTGGGGTCTTCCACCATCAGATCGGGCAGTTCGATAAAGGGCACGATACGGTCGATGTTGTTGAGCACCTGCAGCGGCGTACTGGCCCGGTTGATGGCACTGCTGGAGACGCGCACCAGCATGTCTGCCTCAAACAGCGGGCGCGCGCCAAACGCGGCAGGCACCGTGCTGCGGTTGGGCAGCAAGCCGCCCTCGTACAAGCGGCCCCAGACCGGGTGGTCGGTACCGAAACGCTTTTGCACGGCGGCGTTCGTGAGCCCGGCTTTGTAGCCAATGGGCTTTTTGCCGGCCGCTTCGAACGCGGCGTTGAGCTTGTTTCGCGTGCATTGGCCATCGGCGTCGCTCATCTCTTCTGCATTAGGCGCCGGAGCCTTGGCTTCGTAGGCCTGGGTCCAGGCCGCAATTTGCGCCTCGTCCAGACAGGCGGCCTGCGCCAGGCCGTTAGCGGCCAATGCGCCAAGCGCAACACACCAAGGGGAAATACGGGAAAGCAAAGGCCGGTTCTGCATGCAAAGTCTCCTTGAGCGATACGAGGAAAAATCGGTTCCGTCCAGCGACCATACCACCCGCTCCGCGCCCGCTCACTAGGGAAAGCGCGATGACGCCAGGCCGCAGCCCAGCGCACTGCGGCTACGCAGGTAGGAGCTTGAGCTAAGTCATGTTGGTGCCCGTCCACAAACAGCTCTACGCTATAGTTATTGAAGAATCCCTGCCCCCGGAGAAAAAGATGCGCAGCGTGTACGAGCCGTCCAACGCCATCCAGGCCCATGTGCTGCAAGACGTGCTGCGCCAGCACGGCATTGCCAGCCATGTGCAGGGCGAGCATTTGCAAGGCGCGATCGGCGAGCTGCCCGCCGGCAGCCTGGTGCGCCTGCTGGTAGATGAAGCCGATTACGAAGCCGCCCGCCGCGCCCTGCAAGACTGGGAGCGGGCCGAGCCCATGGACGAAGATGAGCTGGCCAGCCTCGACAGCCAGGCCACGGCAGCGCCGGCCTCGGCCTCGGCCTTGGAGCCTGAAAGCCGCTTCAGCCTTTGGCGCGCCTGGCAAAAGCCGCTGCCCGAAAACAGCGCCAGCTGGCGCATGCTGGCCGTGCTGGCGGCGGCGCTGGTGCTGTTCTGGCTGGCTTGGTGAACGGGACAAAAGTATCACCCAAAGATACCTTAATGGCTTATAAAGCGCCAACCACCGCAAATACCAATGCCTTGTAACGCAGTTTGCCCACAATCGCAGCCATCGCCCCAGCGCTGGCTTTGACCATCGTTCACAGCAGCAACGGGCTCTGACCACTGCCAATCAATGCGATGATGGCGATGAGGAGAAACTAAGTTCATGACGACGCGTGCCATGCCCCAAAAGAATTCCGACCTGAGCCATATCCAGACCCTGCCCGAACTCTTCCAGTACCGCTGCAATGCCACCCCGGCCGCCGAGGCCTATCGCTGGTTTGACGCTCCCGCCAACCAATGGCAATCGTTCAGCTGGGCCGCCATGCAACAAACCGTGGCGCAATGGGGTCAGGCCATTGCGTATTTGCAGCTGGAGCGCGGCGCACGCATTGCCACCTTGCTGACCAACAGCGAGCACGCCATCTGTATTGACCAGGCCGGCATGGCCCAAGGCTGCGCTACCGTGCCACTGCACGCCAACGACAACCCCGGCAATGTCGCCTTCATCATGGCCGATGCCGGCGCCTCGCTGCTGCTCATCAACAAGCTCGACACCTGGCACAAGATTGTGGCCACCGGCACGGCTTTGCCAGCCCTGCGCTGCGTGGTGGTGGACGACCCGGCGCAAGCCGCCATCACCGAGCAAAGCACAGGCGCACCCCGCGTTGTCCGCTTGCAAGACTGGCTGGCCGAAAGCGCCAACGCCGTAGCCGGCAGCGCCCAGGCTCCGCTCGCCGAAGACCTGGCCGCCATCGTCTACACCAGCGGCACCACGGGCAAGCCCAAAGGCGTGATGCTGAGCCACCGCAACGTGCTCAGCGATGTGAAAGCCGTGCTCGGCCGCGTCGCGCCTACCCAAGATGACGTGTTTCTGTCGTTCCTGCCGGTATCGCACACCTTCGAGCGCACTTGCGGCTACTACCTGCCGATGGCCGTGGCCAGCACCGTGGTGTATGCCCGCTCGGTAGCGCAGTTGGGCGAAGACATGCTCAGCGTGCGCCCGACGATTCTGGTGTCCGTACCCCGCATCTATGAGCGCATCTACGCCAAGATCCAGGAGAAGCTCTCGGGCTCGCCCATCAAGCGCTCCCTGTTTGCCGCCACCGTCTCCAAAGGCTGGGCTCGCCACTGCGAAGCCCATGGCCTGAAGAACACCGACGCCGCGCAAGGTGGCCTGGCACGCCTGCTGCCCTGGAGCATTTTGCAAAAACGTGTGGCGCAACCGGTACTCGATCTGTTTGGCGGCCGCCTGCGCATTGCGGTCACGGGCGGCGCAGCCATCCCCTCGGTGGTGTCGCACAGCTTTCTGGGCCTGGGCCTGACGGTGTTGCAAGGCTTTGGCATGACCGAGACCTCGCCCGTGCTCACCGCCAACTCGCTGGAGCACAACGACCCGTCCACCGTGGGCAAGCCGCTGCAGGGCATGGAAGTGCGCATTGGGGAGAACAAAGAGCTGCAGGCACGCGGCCCGAACGTGATGATGGGCTATTGGAACCGCCCCGAAGACACGCAAAAAGCCTTCACCGAAGACGGCTGGCTCAAAACCGGCGACCAGGCCGAGATGGTGGATGGCGGCGAGGTGCGCATTGTCGGCCGTATCAAGGAAATCATCGTTACCGCAACTGGCGAGAAAGTGCCACCCGGCGATATCGAGCAGGCCCTGTGCGCCGACCCGCTGTTTGAGCAAACCCTGGTGGTGGGCGAGCAGCAGCCTTTCATCGCCTGCATTGCCGTGCTGAACCAAGACGAATGGAAAAAGCTGGCCACCGGCATGGGCCTGGATCCGAACAACAGCGTCAGCCTGCAAGCCCCGGCCGTGCGCAAAGCGGTGCTGGCCCGCATCGAAGCGCTGACGCATGGCTTTGCCAAATACGCCGTGCCCCGCGCCGTGCGCCTGACCACCGAGCCCTGGACGGTAGACAACGGCCTGATGACCCCGACGCTGAAGCTGCGCCGCCCGCAGCTGATGCAAAAGTTCGCTGCCGAGCTGG
The DNA here is from genome assembly GCF_043359985.1 of Comamonas trifloxystrobinivorans. Taxonomy (NCBI): domain Bacteria; kingdom Pseudomonadati; phylum Pseudomonadota; class Betaproteobacteria; order Burkholderiales; family Comamonadaceae; genus Comamonas; species Comamonas trifloxystrobinivorans. The sequence goes on along the minus strand of NZ_JBHZGV010000013.1, from coordinate 21,161 downwards.
ACGAGATTTACGCCAAGTAAGGCACGCTCGGTCACAAAAAACCGCCAGCGCTGATCACCAGGCGCTGGCGGCTTTTTTCGCCCTGCTTGCGGGCGATCACTGGACGGCTGCGCCCGCTTTACTTGGGAAAGTAGTAATTGATCAGCGCGCCTGCGCCCTCCACGCCGGCTTTGGACGACCATTCGCGGGCGAACTTCTCGCCCATCAGATCAAGCTGGCGGCGCAGCTCGAAAGACGGCTGGCCGATCTTGGTGCCGCGCTCGAGCAGCACTTTTTGCGCGGCCTCGTCGGCGTCCTTGGCCAATTGCCAGCCGCGCGCTTCGGCGTTTTTGGCTGCGGTTTGCAACGCAGTCTTGGCGGGCTCGGGCAGTTTGGCCCAGTGCTTTTCGCTCATCAGCACCAGGTTCTTGGGAATCCAGGCCCGCATGTCGATGAACTGGCCCATGGCGTTCCACGATTGGCTGTCGACCCCGGTGGTGCTGGAGGTGACCATGACATCGACCAGCCCTTCCTGAATGCCCTTGGCCAGGTTGTTGGCGGCGATATCTACCGGCTTGGCACCGGCCACCTCGGCCAGGTATTTGGTGGCGTCGTTGTTGACGCGGAATTTCTGGCCCTTGAAGTCGTCGAGCTTGTTCACCATGCCTTTGGAGAACAGGCCCTGGCCCGGCCAGGGTGCGGTGTAGAGCAAGCGGATGCCCTGCTTTTGCAGCATGGCGGCAATCGGCTCGCGCGTGGCTTCCCACAGGCGCTTGGCGTCGTCGAAGCTGCGCACGATAAAGGGCAGCGAATCAATCGCCAGCAGCGGGTACTGCTTGCTGAAGTTGGACATGAAGATTTCGCCCAGCGCCAGATCGCCCTTGCTGAGCGCCGGCATCACCTCGGTCATCGGCATCAGCTTGGCGTTGGTCACCACCTCGATCTCGGCTGCACCCTGGCTCAGGCTGCCCGCTTCGCTGGCGAACTGCTTGAGGTTTTGCGTGTGGAAGAGTACGTCGGTATACGCGCCCGCGCATTGCAGCTTGGTGGGCGCCGCGCTGGCCAGCCGCGGCAGCGACAACGCCAGACCGGCCCCCGCGCCCATGGCCAGCAGCGCCTGGCGCCGAGACGGGTTTGCAATGCTTGAGCGGTTTGCCATCAAATGTCCTCGGTTGCTGCCCCACATGGCCATTGCAGGGCAACTGGCACAGGGCTGGATTGCGCAATCGCCACCGGCCCCTATGGCTGGCGCAATTGTTAAAAAATGTGAAAAGCGCACGCATCTTACGTGCCTGGTTGCGCTGCGCAATCAGCGTTTGCCTCAGGATCGATTCGCCTTGATCTATGTCATTAGTCACGCACCAAGCCAGCGCCGCCAGCGGCGGCCTGGATTGGCAAAAACGCCTTGTGTATCAGGCAGCGAGGGCGGCATTCAGGTCTTGCGCCCGGTAGTACTGGCCAAAGCGGTTGGCCAGAAAATCGCTGAAGCTGATGTTTTCCTGCCCGATAAAACCTGCCTGCGGCAAGGCCTTTCCGGCCACCAGATCGAGCGCACAACAAATGCCGGCAGCCGTGGTCAGCTGGATGGCGGTGAGCGCATGGCCGGCCACCGTGGTGCCAACGATGCGGGCCGAGTAGGACTCTTGCATCAAACGCCCGTTCTTGCGGCCGGTGGCACTGGCAAACACCACGATCACGTCCTGGCGCGTGGCAGGGATGGCGCTGTCAAAAATCTGGTGCAGCAACTCGCGCTGGTCACGCAGCTTCAGCTCGTTGAGCAGCAGTTTGAGGATGGCGCAGTGGCCGGGGTAGCGGATCGATTTGTAATCCACATTGCGCGCCTTGCCGGCCCAGGTTTCGGTCAAGGTGCCCAGGCCGCCCGAGGTGTTGAAGGCCTCGTACTCAATGCCGTCGAGCGCAAAAGTCTCCAAGCCTTCGAGCGCGTGCACGGTGAGCGCCTCGCCGTCCACCAGCGCTTCACAAGGGTTGATGTATTCGTTGATCAGCCCTTCGGTGCTCCAGGTCAGGTTGTAGCGCAGCGTGCCTTGGGGGTAGCGCGGCAGCGCGCCAACACGCATCTTCAGGTCTTCGAGCTGGTCAAAGCGCTGGGCCAGATCGTTGCCGACAATGCCGATAAAACCGGGCGCCAGGCCGCATTGCGGCATGAGCACACTGTTGGCTTTGCTGGCCAGTTTGCGGATGGCGTGCGTGGCTTGCACATCTTCGGTCAGGTCGAAGTAATGCACGCCCAGCTTGGCCGCCAGCCCGGCCACTTCGATGGCCATGTGGAAAGGCAGCGCGTTGAGCACGGCAAACTGGCCTTGCATCGCAGCGCTCAGATCGCCGCCTTTGCCAATGTGCAGCGTTTCCACGCCCAAGGCTGCCACCGCCTTGAGCGCGGCTTTGGACTGGTCAGCCATGCGCAGCTCATAGCCGCCGGCCGCTTGCAAGAGCACAGCCATGGCGAAGCCAATTTTTCCAGCCCCCAAGATGGTGACTTTCCTGGTTCCGGTGGCTGCGGTTTTCGGGGTTTTGGGGGATTTTTTGCTGGCTTTTTCGCTCATGGTTTTCTCCTTGGATGATCACTGCTGATGGAGAAATGTTACAAGCAAGCCCTGTCAAAATGAATAGATTAAACCGTCATATTATTTGTTTTAACTAGTCATTTAGACAATTTTTATAGACAAAAAGACGGTTATTCATAAACCCGCTAAAAACACGGAGCCCAAGCTTGGCGCCGGCACTGCCCACAAGAGCACCAATGCAAAAAGCCCATGGCTCATCAGGCCACGGGCTTTCAAAGATCAACGGAGCAACGCGCTTATTGCGTAGACAAACCCGTGCTGGCCGGCGGCGCAGCTGCCTCAGCGGCAGCACTTTCAGCCGCCTGAGGTGATTGCATGAAAGCCACCACATCGGGAATATCGTGCCAGTCAAACACCAGGCGGGCGCGCACGCCAATGCGGCCATCGCTGCCGGGGTTCACGTCCCAGTCGCCAATGCCGAGCGCGCGGTTGAACAAGCGCACTTTTTGCCCGGTTTGCAGGTTGGTGGCGTAGATGTTGGAGACGCCCTCTTCCTGCGTCAGCGCGATCGGGCCCTGCGCTGTGGGCAGCCATTGCACTTTCCAGAAATAGTGGGAGTTGTTCTTCATGCCCATGGTGTCAAAGAGCGACTCGAAGCTCTGCATCTGCTTGCACTTGCTGACAGCCCAGTTGACGCGGCGGCATTCGGAGTGGATCGCGATGGTTTTTCCTTCCAGTGGAATGTTCAGCGGAATCAGCTGGCCGTTTTGCATGTTGAGCAAGGCATAGTCTTCCTTGCGCGTGGCGCCCAGCGCGGAGCCGACCGCTTGCAGGGCAGACATCATGTCCGTCAACTGGTTGCCCTGACCGGATTTGACTTCGCTTTCTTTCTCCAGCAGCACAAAGCCGGTCGCGCCCACATCACCGCGTTGCATGGGCGTCAAAAAGTAACCTGCTGGCACAGACACGCTCTGCAGGCCGCCACCCGTGCGATAGCGAAACGCTGAGGAGCCACGGCCCACCAAAAAGCCATCGGAGAGCACCGACATGGTTTCGCCAAACACGCTTTGGCCGGTAGCCGTGGTCACCACCCAGCCCTTGCTCTCTTGCACGGCGGTGGCGATGGTCAGGCTCTGGTGTGGCGGCGCCGGGCTGAAGGCCTTGATGACAACGCCATTGCGCCCTTGCAGCGCGTAGGTGCCAGCGCCGCTGACCGGGTTGACGGCATAGCTGAAGATGCGGCCATCCGGGTCCAGCACCGCGCTGCCATTGATGTCGAAACCATCGCGCCGCTGGTTCACGGCAAACGGAGTGGGTTTGGGTGGCCAGGCCCGGATGGCCTGCGCCAACTGCGCTTCGGTGGTGCTGGCCGTGGCTGCTGCGGGCGCGGCAGCAGACGTTGGCGCCTGCATCTGCATCATGGGAGCGGAGCGCTGCATCTGCATCTGGCTGGCCGCCATTTGCACGCCGGCGGCCGCGCCCATCATGCGGGCAATCTGGTCGCGCATGGCTTTGACTGTCATCTCCGCCTGCTCTTGCGACAGCTCCATGCCTTGCGCCTTGTACTGTGCGCGGGTCATCTCCACCATCGTGCGCTCATTGGCGTTCCACTGCTCTTGCGGAACGCCTTGGGCGGCGGCCAGCCCCAGGTGCGCCGCCATCAGGGCGGCCAGAACGGCACGCAGCCCTTGCTTGGTACTCTTCATTTGCTTTATCTCTATAATTTTGATGCCTCCCCCGCGGCGGCATCGCAGTGCGCTGTGTAGTCGCTGCGTCGCATTGTATGTAAACAAATGTATCTAAACTGTCCCGGTTTTGATACCTCGGGCTGCCCGTCTGGTGCGCCGTTTCACATGGGGCCTTGCGCCCACCCTGCACCATGAGCACCACCAACACTTTGATGCGTTACCTGATTGCCCGCGAAATCCGCAAAGGCAAGTCTTATGAAGAGCTGATGAGCAAGCTCGAAGCGGCCGGCTTCAGCCCCGAGCATTCGCGCACTTTTATCGCCCAGGCCGAGCGCAAGGCGCTGGCACGCAACCGCCGCTGCGCGGTGATTTCTTTGCTGGTGGTGCTGGTGCTGCTGGCCCGCGTGATCTGGGGGCCTTATGCCGACCACCCCGATATGCAGATGCTGATGGGCATTTTGGCCGCGCTGTTTGCGGCAGCCGGTTTTTACTTCTGGTTTGTGGCGCGCTGGCAGGCGCCGCTGCCCAAGGCGCCCAATCCGGCAGCCAACTCGGCGCCTTGACGGCCGGAGCCCGCCCGCGCTGAGCGCGCCCCGTTGGGCAAGTGTCAGCCGGTGACCATTTTGCGCATCCAGTCGGGCAAGTCGACGGCTTTTTGCTGGTCAAAATCCACCCAGACCACGGTCGCGCCGCCGTTGGCGTAGACCTTGCCGGGCTCGCCGACCTTTTCGATCTCGTACCAGCTCTCGTAAGCGGTGCGGGCGGCGTCGCTGACATACATTTTCACCACCAGTTTTGCCGGGTATTCCACCTGGCGCAGGTAGTTGCAAAAACAGTTCACCACCACCGGGCCCTGGTTGCCCTCGTGCGGCGTGTCGCGCGTGGAGCGCATCCACTCGACGCGCGCTGTCTCCATGTAGCGAAAGTACATGATGTTGTTGACGTGGCCGAGCGAATCCATATCGCCCCAGCGCACATCCATCGGCGAGTCGTGAACCCAGCGTTTGGTCTCAGGCAGCAAAATTTTCATAAGCGCGCATCTTACGGTTTGCCGGCCCGGCTCGGGCAGTGCGCTGTCGCCGACTTTCGCATCTGCGAACCCAGCGTCTCAAAAAAACAGAGCTGCCACAGGTATTTACCGCAATAATCTAGGGCTAACCCTAGGAACATGGCAGTTACCGCACTGCAACATACACATAAAATCGACGGGTTGTATCAGATCATGCGCGCGAGACATGGCCGGCGGTCTGGTTTGCCTTTTTAAGAATCATACATACGTACACGGAGCCCCGATGACCAAGGAAGAGATACTGGCCCAGTTTGGCCCCCGCGAGTCGATGGAATACGACGTTGTGATCGTCGGTGGCGGCCCCGGCGGCCTGGCCACGGCCATCCGTTTGAAGCAATTGGCCGCGGAAAAAGGCACGGACGTCTCCGTCGTGGTGCTGGAAAAAGGCTCCGAGCCCGGCGCGCACACGCTCTCGGGCGCCATCATGGACCCGCGCGCACTGACCGAGCTGATCCCCGATTGGAAAGAAAAAGGCGCGCCGCTGAACCAGCCGGTGACCGAAGACGCGATGGTTTTTCTGTCAGAAAAATCCGGTCTGCGCACGCCCAACTGGCTGCTGCCACCCTGCTTTCACAACGAAGGCAATTACATCGTGCAGCTGGGCTTTGTCGTCAAGTGGCTGGCCGAGCAGGCCGAAGCCCTGGGCGTGGAAATCTTCCCCGGCTTCGCCGCTGCCGAAGTGGTGTACAACGAAGACGGCTCGGTCAAGGGCGTGGCCACCGGCAACATGGGCGTGGGCAAAGACGGTGAACCCACCGACGAGTTCCAGCTGGGCATGGAGCTGCATGGCAAGTACACGATTTTTGCCGAGGGCGCACGCGGCAACCTGGGCAAGCAGCTGATCGCCAAGTACAAGCTGGACGAGGGCAAAGACCCGCAAACCTACGGTATTGGCGTCAAGGAATTGTGGGAGATCGACCCGCAGCGCCACCAACCCGGTTTTGTCATGCACACCGCCGGCTGGCCGATGAACAATGACACCTACGGTGGCGCTTTCCTCTACCACCTGGACGACAACAAGGTCACGCTGGGCTTTATCACCGGCCTCGATTACTCCAACCCCTACCTCTCGCCGTTTGAAGAGATGCAGCGTTGGAAAACCCACCCCAATATCCGCTACTACCTGGAAGGCGACGAGTCCAAGGGCATCAAGCCGGCCAAGCGCATTGGCTACGGTGCACGCGCCATTACCGCCGGTGGTCTGATGAGCCTGCCCAAGACCGTGTTCCCTGGTGGCGCACTGGTCGGTTGCGATGCGGGCTTTTTGAACGTGAGCCGCATCAAGGGCAGCCACGCCGCCATCAAGACCGGCATGCTGGCCGCTGAAGCGGCGTACGACGCCATCGTGGCCGGCCGCCAGGGCGACGAGCTGAGCGCCTACCCGGCCGCCTTCGAAAAGAGCTGGCTGTACGAAGAGCTCAACAAGAGCCGCAACTTCAAGAGCTGGTTCAAGAAGGGCCTGGTCACCGCCTCCATCATGAACGGCCTCGAGCAGTTCGTGCTGCGCGGCAATATCCCCTGGACGCTGCACCGCGACAAGCCCGACCATGCTTACTTGAAGCCCGCGGCCGAGTGCAAGCCCATCGATTACCCCAAGCCCGATGGCAAGCTGACTTTCGACCGCCTCTCCAGCGTCTTCATCAGCAACACCAACCACGCCGAAAACCAGCCCGCCCACCTCACGCTCAAAGACGCCTCGGTGCCGGTGAACGTGAACCTGGCCAAGTTTGCCGGGCCTGAGAGCCGCTACTGCCCGGCCGGCGTGTACGAGTTTGTCGCCGACGAGGAAAAAGGCGGCAACGCCCAGCGCCTGCAGATCAATGCGCAAAACTGCGTGCATTGCAAAACCTGCGATATCAAGGACCCGACGCAAAACATCGTCTGGGTCACACCCGAAGGCGGTGGCGGCCCGAACTACGCCGGCATGTAAACTCCACAACCCCCATGGCCGGCAACGGCCATTTTTCGTTTTTGGCGTCTCTGAGCCATATCAAAAATACGTTTGAGCGCCAGATTTGCCGGTGTTAGCCGACAAGCCGCGCCCACCCAGCCACCCCACAATCGGCCCCATGTTGCGCCTTTGCCATCGCCTTCTCATCTGCCCGGGCCTGCTGCCTGCAGCTGCTCAGCGGCTGGGCGGGCGCTTGCTGCTGGGCGCCGCCTTGGGCCTGGGCTGGCAGGCAGGCGTGCAAGCCGCGGGCTCGGTCCACGCGCCCACGAGGTCAGCGCCAGCGGTGGAGCTGAAGCTGGCCTCGGCCACCCATCTGGAGCTCGAACGCTACATGGGCCTGTGGTACAAGGTCGCCAAAATCGACAGGCCCAAAGAAGAGATCCACACCCGAGAGCGTTTTGAGCTGATGCAGCGCTACGACGGCACGGTGCGCGCCATCTACACCTCGTACCTGCCCATGAGCAACCGCTGGGACCGGGTGGAAGACTATATGGAGCCGATCGACCGCCAAGGCAACACCTTTGCCAGCCACCAACGCATGCCGCTGCCCGTGACTTTCCGCGTGCCGCGCTTTGGGCCGTTTGCCGTCACCTTTGAGCTGCTGGCCCTGGACCCGCGCTACCAATGGGCCATCGTCAAAGGCCCGACGCCAGGCGCTTTGTTCATACTGTCGCGCAGCAACGACGTGGCGCCAGAAACCCGCCGCGCCTTGGACAAGCTCGCCCAGAAACTGCACAGCAGCAGCGAGCCTTTGCACTGGGCAGCAGCAGAAACCAGCTTCTGAGCCTGCGCGGCCCGCGCTGCACAGTTTTCCTGCCTGGCCTGCACTTTTTGGCCCGCAGGGGTAAATTATTTTGCGCGCAAGCCAATAGCACGCAGTTTAACTGCAAGACATCTGCAAACATCGCAACAGAACTTTCATTTTTTGCCAACTGCTGCAACTAGGGCAATCCCATAGACAAAAAACGCCATCCCGCGCTAACTGGGGTGTAGACTTCTGCTACCTGTTGGCAACGCCCATCTACGCTGGCGCTGCTGCTAGCAACATTCAACAAATTTGGCGGAGATACACGAATGAAGAACTTGGCATGGGCCCCTCTGGGCGCAATGGCACTGGCAATCGCAGCGATCGCACCAGCGCAAGCTGCCGATCAGAAGTCGGTTGCCGTGACGGCCATCGTCGAGCACCCTGCGCTGGATGCGGTGCGCGACGGCGTCAAGGCGGCGCTCAAGACCGAAGGCTTTGAAGAAGGCAAGAACCTGAAGTGGCAGTACCAAAGCGCCCAGGGCAACCCTGGCACCGCTGCGCAAATCGCCCGCAAGTTTGTGGGTGACAAGCCCGACGCCATCGTTGCCATCGCCACGCCATCGGCCCAAGCCGTGGTGGCCGCCACCAAGACCGTGCCCGTGGTGTTCTCCGCCGTGACCGACCCGGTTGCTGCCAAGCTGGTGGCCAGCTGGGAGCCTTCGAAGAACAACGTCACCGGCGTGTCCGACCTGCTGGCCCTGGACAAGCAGATGGAGCTGGTGAAAAAGGTCGTTCCCAACGCCAAGCGCGTGGGCATGGTCTACAACCCCGGTGAAGCCAACTCCGCCGTGGTCGTGAAAGAACTCAAAGAACTGCTGCCCAAGCTGGGCATGACCCTGGTGGAAGCCGCTGCGCCCCGCTCGGTGGACGTCTCGAGCGCCGCCCGTTCGCTGGTCGGCAAGGTCGACGTGATCTACACCAACACCGACAACAACGTGGTGTCTTCGTACGAAGCGCTGGTCAAGGTCGGCCAGGATTCCAAGCTGCCGCTGGTGGCCTCGGACACCGACTCGGTCGCCCGTGGCGCCGTGGCTGCCCTGGGCATCAACTACCGCGATCTGGGCGAGCAAACCGGCCGCATGGTGGCGCGCATCCTCAAGGGTGAGAAGCCCGGCGACATCAAGACCGAAGTCTCCACCAAGATGGAACTGCACGTGAACCCCACGGCTGCCGAGAAGCAAGGCGTCAAGCTGAGCGACGAGCTGGTCAAGTCGGCCGCCAAAGTGGTGCAGTAAGCACCGCCCGTTGCCCGCGGCGGTACCGACCGTGCAGCCCGGCAATGACACCACGCAGCCCCGCCAGAAGCGGGGCTTGTTTGTTATCTAACCACCTCTTAGATAAACCCAAGCCATGACATTATTTTCATTTCTGGGAGCCATCGAGATCGGCCTGATCTTTGCGCTGGTCGCGCTCGGTGTGTTCATCTCCTTTCGCCTGCTGCGTTTCCCCGATCTCACGGTCGACGGCAGCTTTCCCCTGGGTGGTGCGGTCTGCGCGGTGCTCATTACCAGCGGCTACAGCCCGCTGGTAGCCACCATTGGCGCCACCTTGGCGGGTGCCGCAGCGGGCCTGGTCACCGGCTGGCTCAACGTCAAGCTCAAGATCATGGATCTGCTTGCCTCGATCCTGATGATGATTGCGCTGTACTCGGTGAACCTGCGCATCATGGGCGGCCCCAATGTGCCGCTGATCAACGACCCCACGCTCTTCAACCAAATGCAGCCTGCCGGCATGGAAGACTACGTGTTCCGCCCGCTGCTGCTGGCGGTGATCGTCATCGGCGCCAAGCTGGCCATGGATTGGTTTTTCCTGACCGAACGCGGCCTGGCGATTCGTGCCACCGGCACCAACGCCCGCATGGCACGCGCCCAAGGCGTGAACACCGGCGGCATGATCTTGCTGGGCATGGCCGTCTCGAACGCCCTGGTCGGCCTGGCCGGCGCACTGTTTGCCCAAACCCAGGGCGGCGCCGACAGCTCCATGGGCATCGGCACCATCGTCATCGGCCTGGCGGCGGTGATCGTGGGCGAATCCATCCTGCCGTCGCGCAAGCTGATTCTGGCCACGCTGGCCGTGGTGATTGGCGCCATCGTCTACCGCTTCTTCATCGCGCTGGCGCTGAACAGCGACTTCATCGGCCTGAAGGCGCAAGACCTGAACCTGGTCACCGCCCTGCTGGTGACCTTTGCGCTGGTCATTCCGCAGCTCAAACGTCGTTTTGCGAAAAAGCACTGATAAGGAGAGAGAGAAATGCTGAGCGCAAAAGACCTCAAGATCACCTTCAACCCCGGCACCCCGATCGAAACCCGCGCCCTGCGCGGCATGACGCTGGAGATCCCGGCCGGCCAGTTCGTCACCGTCATTGGCTCCAACGGCGCGGGCAAATCCACCTTTCTGAACGCCATCTCGGGCGACTTGATGGTGGATTCGGGCAGCATCGTCATCGACGGTGAAGACATGACGCGCAAACCCGTCTGGGACCGTGCGCGCAAAGTCTCGCGCGTTTTCCAGGACCCGATGGCCGGCACCTGCGAAGACCTGTCGATCGAAGAAAACATGGCCTTGGCGCACGAGCGCGGCAACTTCCGTGGCCTGCGCAACGCCGTGAAAAAAGCCAACCGCGAGCTCTACCGCGAGCGCCTGGCCACCTTGGGCCTGGGTCTGGAAAACCGCCTGACCGACCGCATCGGCCTGCTCTCGGGCGGCCAGCGCCAGGCCGTCAGCCTGCTGATGGCTGCGCTGCAGCCTTCGCGCATTCTGCTGCTCGACGAGCACACCGCCGCGCTCGACCCGCGCACCGCTGATTTCGTGCTCAAGCTCACCGCCCGCATCGTGGAAGAAGGCCAGCTGACCACCATGATGGTGACGCACAGCATGCGCCAGGCGCTCGACGTGGGCAGCCGCACCGTCATGCTGCACCAGGGCCAGGTGGTGCTGGACGTGAGCGGCGAAGAGCGCGCCCAAATGGACGTGCCCGATCTGCTTCAAATGTTCGAAAAAGTGCGTGGCGAAAAGCTCGCCGACGATGCTTTGCTGTTGAGCTGAGCGGCAAACCTCCTTATGCGCCCGTAGCGGTTGGTGCCAGTCGAGCACCAACCGCATTTTTTACCTGTTCCCGGCACGCCCGGATTCAAACAGCGCAACATATGTCGCTATTAATAGCTTCACATCTTCAACAATCATTGCCCTACTTTCGATTCCAGCTTTCTTGAATACCGGCGTATCTGCAGCCTGTGCAAACACTTGTTCAAATTTTTGCAACGGAGCCATCAAAACTTGCGCTCCTGGCTGACACGGCGAGCGGGTACATTTTGGTCTCAGGGCGCCACAGTCACCCGGCCAGCCATTCCGGCCAGCCATGTGGTGACCACGCACTGGCATCCGCCAACCCACCCAGTAAAAGGATATTCACCATGGCTAAAGTTCTGGTTCTCTACCATTCCATGTACGGTCACATCGAAACCCTGGCAGCCAAGATTGCCGAAGGCGCCAAGAGCGTCGCTGGCGTTGAACTGACCATCAAGCGTGTGCCAGAGACCATGCCTGCCGAAGCTTTCAAGGCCGCCGGCGGCAAGGCTGAGCAAGCCGCCGCCGTGGCAACGCCGGCCGAGCTGGCCGAGTACGACGCCATCATCTTTGGCACGCCCACCCGCTTTGGCAATATGACGGGCCAGATGCGCACCTTCCTCGACCAGACCGGCGGCCTGTGGGCCAAGGGCGCGCTGGCCGGCAAGGTGGGCAGCGTTTTCACCTCTACCGGCACGCTGGGCGGCCAGGAAACCACGATCACCTCGTTCTGGAACACCCTGGCCCACCACGGCATGGTGATCGTGCCTGCCGGCTTCCCCGTGGCCTCGCAGTTCGACCTGTCGCAAGTCAAGGGCGGCTCGCCTTACGGCGCTGCCACCGTGGCCGGTGCTGATGGCTCGCGCCAGCCTAGCGCTCCCGAGCTGGAACTGGCCTTCGCCCAAGGCGCCAAGGTCGCCACGCTGACCGCCAAGCTCAAGGCCTGATCCGCCCACACTCCAGACCACCACCGCCCGCCCAGTTGCAAGACTGGCGGGCGGTTTTTTTGCGCGCGCAAGGCAAGAACCCGGGTTATCACCAATACAACACTGCACTTATAGGCAATGCCACTGCACTTATGAGCAATGCATGTTTTGCGCTATTTGATTCAATTCATCAATAGTTTTTACAAAACATAAGCCTCATTGCAGCGAGGCTGGCAATCAGAAGTTGGAGGAACCTGCCATGCCTTACACCAAGCCCTACAACCAAACTGGAGCCCGCCTTGCTGCGCTGGGCCTGTTGCTTGCCCTGGGCAGCGCCCAGGCGGAAGAAGTCTGGACGGAGATCACAACACCTGTTTACGGCGATAGTGCAGCAAAGCTGACAGGCATGGTTGGAACTGTTGGCGTTACCTATACGGCCACCACCGGGCCTGATCTGCTGCACCTTGACCCTGTGCATCCCAGCCTGTACTCCCACATCTGGGACAACAATGCCACCGGCACATCACCGCACGCCCCGCCCAACGCCATAGAGCCTAACAACGCCAAGGTCTACCCTGCCTCCGCCGCTGCTGCACGCAGCCAAGTGGTGATGATCTCTGGCTCCACCGGTAGCCAAACCACAGTGCAATTTCTGGCCCCGGTCAAAGATCCCATCGTGCTGATCTACAGCTTAGAGCCGCATTCTCGCTTGGACTTCGCCAATACCCAAACTGCTTCTGGTTCGAGCGTCGCCATTGCTGCCACCGCCCTCAACCCAGCAGCAGCGTTCTCGGGCACTATCCTGAGCAACAGCAATACCGGGCCGGTCAATGGAACTTGGGGAGCCGTTACCGAAGGCTGCTCGCAGTACATGAACTACCCCAGCATCGACCCGAGCAAGAAGCCGAGCAAGGCTTGCGCCACCTTGCAACTCACCGGAACGTATAACGAAATCAAGCTGACAGGCACTTTCAACGGCAGCGACGGCGTGGGCCTGACGGTTGGCTACAACCTGCCCAAAATCTCGCTGCAATGCCAACCCAGCCCGCTGACCGATGCAGCCAACCAAGTGGCAGAGTGCAAAGTGGTGTCGGATTCACCAGTGGTGAGCGCTCTGGACATACCGCTCAGCGCCCTGCCCGCCTCGGCGCGCTATAGCAGCGATTGCGGCGCTTCGCTGACCATTCCCGCCGGATCGGACACCAGCAACAGTTGCACCATTACCGCAACGCCTAACACCGTGGCGGGCGATGGCAATGCAACAGCAACGCTCAGCATTGACAGCAGCGCGCTGCCAGCGCAGTTCGCTACCATCACCACGGGCACGGCGGCGGTGGAGATTCAGGACAACGATCTGGCCATTACCGGCACGGTACAAGGTGCGCCTACGCCCTTCCCTGCCAGCTTGGCTGGCCAGAGCGTGAACTACAGCCTGAGTTGCTCGCCCGGCGCCGCAACACCAGCCAGCGGCCAATTGCTGATCGACGCCAACGGCCAACTGACAGCTGCCCCGGCCACCGAAGTGCCTGCAGGCACCACTTGCTCGGCCATTACGGTTGACCCGATCAGCCAGCTTCCCGCAGCACCTGCGGGCTACGAATGGCAAAGCGCCAGCGGCGCAGCCAATGGCAGCAACGCCTTTGCCGTGACGCTGGTGATGGCACCGATTGCGCAAAAAACCCTGACCGTCAGCGGCTCGGTCACCGGCGGCCCCAGCACACTCCCCGCCAGCCTGGTGGGCCAAACGGTGACGCTCACGCTCAACTGCACACCGGCCGCAGCGGTGCCAGCCACTGTTGACCTGACGATTACTGCCAACGGCACGCTCAGCAGCTCCACACAACCCACGGTGCCAGCAGGTTCCACCTGCACGCCAACGCTGGCCTCCGCAACGCCGAACCTGCCCTTGCCCACTGGTTATGAATGGTTGCCATCAACGGTGACGCCTGCATCCGGCAATACCAGCTTCAACGTCACGCTGGCGATGGCCGCAACAACCACGCCGCCACCTGTCGTTGGCGCTACGCCTGTGCCAACGCTGAGCGAATGGACGCTGGCCTTGATGGCTACCGTGCTGGCGGGCTTGGCGGCCATGCGGCTGCGCAAGCGCAAGGTCTCGGAATAAGCTGCTAGAGGGAGAGAGAGAAAGCGGGCCCGCCACTGGCCCGCTCTGCGGAGCATAAGGCCGAGCCTTATGCTCCATTTATATGGCTGCGCCGTTTCAGCGCAGGTTGGTGACCTCAGTCCAAACGCTGCGCAATCTCTTGCACCAGTTGCTCGGCCAGCACGGTTTTGCTGGCGTGCGGCAGTTCGCGGTGGCCATGGGCATCGACCAGCAGCAAGGCGTTGTCGTCCTTGCCAAAAGTGGCGGGGCCGATATTTCCCACCAGCAGCGGAATCTGCTTGCGCAAGCGCTTGGCCTGGGCATTAGCCAGCAGATTTTCGCTCTCTGCCGCAAAGCCCACACAGTACAGCGCGCCCGTTTTGGCCTGCGGCAGCTGGGCGACGGTGGCGAGAATATCGGGGTTCTCCACAAAGGCCAGTTGCGGCACCTGGCCGCTGCCGTCCTTTTTGATTTTTTGCTCGGCCGAATGCGCCGGGCGCCAATCGGCCACGGCAGCGGTAGCAATAAAGATATCTGCGCCCTCCACATGCGCCAGCACCGCATCAAGCATGTTCTGCGCCGATTGCACATTGACGCGGCGCACGCCACGCGGCGTGGGCAAATGCACCGGGCCGGCCACCAAGGTGACGCTGGCACCAGCAGCCTGGGCAGCGCGGGCGATAGAGAAACCCATCTTGCCGCTGGACAGATTGGTGATGCCGCGCACCGGATCGATGGCTTCAAACGTAGGGCCGGCGGTGATCAGCAGCTTTTTGCCAGCCAGCGATTTGGCGGCAAAAAAGTTCTCCAGTTCTTCCTCGATCTCGGCCGCTTCGAGCATGCGCCCGTCGCCGGTTTCGCCACAAGCCTGGTCGCCAAAGCCCACGCCCAGCACATGCGCGCCATCGGCCTGCACCTGGCGCAGGTTGCGCTGCGTGGCCGGGTGAGCCCACATCTCGCGGTTCATGGCCGGGGCCAGAATCAAGGGCACTTTGTCCATGGGCCGCGCCAGGCACAACAGGCTGAGCAGTTCATCGGCGCGGCCTTGCACCAGGCGGGCAAGAAAATCGGCGCTGCAAGGGGCTACCACAATCGCATCGGCCTCGCGGCTGAGGTTGATGTGCGGCATGTTGTTGTGCTCGCGCTCGTCCCACTGCGATACATAGACCGGCCGGTTCGACAAGGCCTGCATGGTGACCGGCGTCATGAACTGCGTGGCCGCTTCGGTCATCACCACCTGCACTGTCGCGCCCGCCTTGATGAGGCGCCGGCACAGCTCGGCCGATTTGAAGGCTGCCACCCCGCCCGACAGGCCGAGGACGATATGTTTTCCATGGAGCTGGTTCATGCCCGCCAATGTAGCAGAGCCATCAGGCCGCTCGCTGCTGCGCAGGCGCATGGGCTACACAAAATGGCGCGGTCTGCACACACCAAACCCGTGCGCTTTGTGGCCCATTATTGGCTGCTTGCGCGCCGGGTGGAAACAGGCATTTATAATCAGAATTTCCCACCTCCCTAAAAGACATGACCAAATTTGTCTTCGTCACTGGCGGTGTGGTGTCTTCCCTCGGTAAGGGAATCGCCTCAGCCTCCCTTGCAGCGATTTTGGAATCGCGCGGACTCAAAGTCACCCTGATCAAGCTGGATCCCTACATCAACGTCGATCCAGGCACCATGTCCCCGTTCCAGCACGGCGAAGTGTTTGTCACCGACGATGGTGCCGAAACCGATCTGGACCTGGGCCACTACGAGCGTTTCATCGAAACGCGCATGCGCCAGACCAACAACTTCACCACCGGCCGCATCTACCAAAGCGTGCTCGAAAAAGAGCGTCGCGGTGATTACCTGGGCAAGACCGTGCAGGTCATCCCCCACATCACCAACGAGATCCAAGAGTACGTGAAGCGCGGCGCCGGCATTGGCACCGACCACGCAGTCGATGTCGCCATCTGCGAAATCGGCGGCACCGTCGGCGACATCGAATCGCTGCCCTTCCTCGAAGCCGTGCGCCAGCTCTCGCTCAAGCTTGGCCCCAACAACTCGGCCTTTGTGCACCTCACCTACCTGCCCTACATCGCGGCAGCCGGCGAGCTCAAGACCAAGCCTACCCAGCACACGGTGCAAAAGCTGCGCGAAATCGGTATCCAGCCCGATGCGCTGCTGTGCCGCGCGCAACACGCCGTCCCTGAGGAAGAGCGCGACAAGATCTCGCTGTTCACCAACGTGCAATCCTGGGGCGTGATCAGCATGTGGGATGTGGACACCATCTACAAGGTGCCCCGCATGCTGCACGAGCAAGGTCTGGACGGCCTGATCTGCGACAAGCTGCGCCTGAACACGCCGCCCGCCAACCTCAAGCGCTGGGACGATCTGGTGTACGAAACCGAGCACCCCAAGGGTGAGGTGTCGATCGCCATGGTGGGCAAGTATGTGGAACTGTCCGACGCCTACAAGTCGGTCAACGAAGCACTCAAGCACGCCGGCATGCAAAACCATGTGCGCGTCAAGATCACGCACCTGGATTCGGAAACCGTCGATGACAAGGATGCGGCCGAGCTCTTGAAGAGCTACGACGGTATTCTGGTTCCCGGCGGCTTTGGCTCGCGCGGTGTCGAAGGCAAAATTTCCACCGCCAAGTACGCCCGCGAAAGCAAGGTGCCTTATCTGGGCATCTGCCTGGGCATGCAGGTGGCCACCATTGAATACGCTCGCCACGTGGCCGGCCTGGACAACGCCAACTCCACCGAGTTCGACCGCCAGACGCCCAACCCCGTGATCGCGCTGATCACCGAGTGGAAAGATGCCGACGGCACCATCAAGACGCGCGACGAAAACTCCGATCTGGGCGGCACCATGCGCCTGGGCGCGCAGTCGTCCGACGTGCAAAAGGGCACGCTGGCGCACAGCATCTACGGTGATGTGGTGACCGAGCGCCACCGCCACCGCTACGAAGCCAACACCCAGTACCTGGACCAGCTGCGCAAGGCCGGCCTGGTGATCTCGGCGCTGACCCAGCGCGAGCACCTGACCGAAATCGTCGAACTGCCCGCCAAGGTGCACCCCTGGTTCATCGGCGTGCAGTTCCACCCCGAGTTCAAGTCCACCCCTTGGGCCGGCCATCCGCTGTTCAACGCCTTCATCAAGGCGGCCATGGAACGCAAGGCGCTCACATCCAAGTAAAATCAACGCAACGCTATCAACAGCAAGCGTCAGGCGCTATGAAAAACACAGCACTCAGCGGCACAGCAGTTTTTCATGGCGCCACTTTTTCCCCCTGCAAAGGAAGCATCCATGCAATTGTGCGGATTTGACATCGGGCTCGATCAGCCCTTCTTCTTGATTGCCGGCCCCTGCGTGGTCGAGTCCGAGCAATTGCAAATGGATGTGGCTGGCCAGCTCAAAGAGATGACGGCCGCGCTGGGCATCCCCTTCATCTTCAAAAGCAGCTACGACAAGGCCAACCGCTCGTCGGGCGCCAGCTTTCGCGGCCCCGGCATGGAAAAAGGCCTGGAGATTCTGGCCAAGGTGAAAAAAGATCTGAATGTGCCCATCCTCACCGATGTGCACACCACCGAAGAAATTCCCACGGTGGCCAGCGTGGTCGACGTGCTGCAAACCCCGGCCTTTCTCTGCCGCCAAACCGATTTCATCCGCGCTGTCGCCCAAAGCGGCAAGCCGGTCAACATCAAAAAAGGCCAGTTCCTGGCGCCGCATGACATGAAGAATGTCATCGACAAGGCACGCGCTGCCGCCAAGGAAGTGGGCCTGCCCGAAGACAGCTTCATGGCCTGTGAACGCGGTGCCAGCTTTGGCTACAACAACCTGGTGAGCGACATGCGCTCGCTCGCCATCATGCGCGAAACCAATGCCCCCGTGGTGTTTGACGCCACGCATAGCGTGCAACTGCCCGGCGGCAATGGCACCAGCAGCGGCGGCATGCGCGAGATGGTGCCTGTGCTCGCCCGCGCTGCCGTGGCCGTGGGCGTGGCCGGCGTATTCATGGAAACGCACCCGAACCCGCCTTGCGCGCTGTCGGACGGCCCTAACGCCGTGCCGCTCAAGCACATGAAGGCGCTGCTCGAAACCCTGCAGGCACTCGATACCGTTACCAAGAAAAACGGCTACCTGGAAAACAACTTCGGAGCATAAAACCCATGGCATCCGCCTACATCATCGCCTCGGTCACCGTCACCAACCCCGAGCAGTACGAGGAATACCGCAAGTACAGCACCATCGCCATGCAAGCCTACGACGCCGAAGTCTGCGTGCGCGGCGGCAAGGTCGAAGTGATCGAGGGTGACTGGAACCCCGGCCGCACCGTGGTCCTCAAGTTCAAGGACAGCGAGGCCGCTCACCGCTTCTACAATTCGCCCGAATACGGCAAGGCCCGCGAGGCCCGCGCCGGCGCCGCTATCATGCGCATGGTGCTGGTCGAAGGCATGTAAAGATATCTATAACTGAATTTCATTACAAGGGGACGAACGTTATGCCTGCACTCAATAAACCCACACTGGCGAAGATTTCTCTGGCTACTATCTGCAGCATTGCATTGACTGCTTGTGGCGGCGGAGGGAGTGACGACGGCAACGAGCCCACGGTCCCCAGCTTGGACAAAGCATTGTGTTTTGACAATAGCATCTACCAAGCAAACGCCAAATACCAACTACAGTTTCTTGAAGGCTCTAGAGGCATCACAGTCTCTGGAACGGTTGAGTCCACCAATGCAAGCTATGAAAATAACAGTAACTTGGTGAAATTCATCGAGGTGCATAACAACGTTGTAAACACAGTCGTAGTACGTTACATCAAGCCGCTTGCCAGTGGCATCGTTGCCCAATATGGCACTGAGGCTGCACAGGGTGCCATAGCCTATACCGTGACCAAGTACTCACCACCCTATGAAGATCGACGGGCCGAATTAGCCATAGGAGCTACTGGCACCTACGTAGGCCAAGGAACTCGTGAAGTTGTTATTCCAGGGTCCGGAAATGGGCCACAACCGTATACGCGTACCGACTCAATTAAATTTGTTGGTGTTGAAAGTATCACGATGCCAGCCGGCACTTTTACCGCTTGCCGATACGAAGTCAATGGAACCACTGAGTGGTGGCACCGCGGAATGGTGATTCGTCAAGATTTTGCCAATGGCCAATCTCAAATCCTGCAATCGGGTGAACTCAATGGCACCCCGCTGAAAAGTCAATAAACCTTGGAGAGTTAGTAAATGAGTGCAATTGTTGATATCGTCGGCCGCGAAATTCTCGACTCGCGTGGCAACCCCACCGTGGAATGCGATGTGCTGCTGGAATCGGGTGTGATGGGCCGTGCGGCTGTGCCTAGCGGCGCATCCACGGGCTCGCGCGAAGCCATCGAACTGCGCGACGGCGACAAGAGCCGTTACCTGGGCAAGGGCGTGTTGAAGGCCGTCGAGCACATCAACACCGAAATCTCCGAAGCCATTCTGGGCCTGGACGCCGCTGAGCAAGCCTTCCTGGACAAGACCCTGATCGACCTGGACAACACCGACAACAAGAGCCGCCTGGGCGCCAACGCCATGCTGGCCGTGTCGATGGCCGTGGCCCGCGCCGCTGCTGAAGAAGCCGGCCTGCCGCTGTACCGCTACTTCGGCGGCATGGCTGGCGTGCAACTGCCCGTGCCGATGATGAACGTCATCAACGGCGGCGCACACGCCAACAACTCGCTCGATCTGCAAGAGTTCATGATCGTGCCCGTGGGCGCACCGAGCTTCCGCGAAGCGCTGCGCTGGGGCGCTGAAGTGTTCCACGCGCTCAAGAAAATCCTGCACGACAAGGGCATCAGCACCGCCGTGGGCGACGAAGGCGGTTTTGCCCCTTCCGTAGAAAACCACGAAGCGGCCATCCAGCTGATCCTGGAAGCCATCGACAAGGCCGGCTACACCGCTGGTGAGCAAATCGCCCTGGCCCTGGACTGCGCAGCTTCGGAGTTCTACAAGGACGGCCAATACGTGCTGGCAGGCGAAGGCGGCATCAGCCTGAACGCCCAGCAGTGGACCGACATGCTGGCCGCCTGGTGCGACAAGTACCCCATCATCTCGATCGAAGACGGCATGCACGAAGGCGACTGGGACGGCTGGAAGATCCTGACCGAGCGCCTGGGCAAGAAGGTGCAGTTGGTGGGTGACGACCTGTTCGTGACCAACACCAAGATCCTCAAGGAAGGCATCGAAAAAGGCATTGCCAACTCGATCCTGATCAAGATCAACCAGATCGGTACGCTGAGCGAAACCTTCGCCGCCATCGAAATGGCCAAGCGCGCCGGCTACACCGCCGTCATCTCGCACCGCTCGGGCGAAACCGAAGACAGCACCATCGCCGACATCGCCGTGGGCCTGAACGCTGGCCAGATCAAGACCGGCTCGCTCAGCCGCTCGGACCGCATGGCCAAGTACAACCAGCTGCTGCGCATCGAAGAAGACCTGGGCGAAGTGGCGGTCTACCCCGGCCGCTCGGCTTTCTACAATTTGCGTTAAGCTTGCGGCTTTAGCCAACACCTATTGACAGGTTTGCTTCCATGATTTCGCGCATTGTCCCCTTTGTGTTGCTGGCCGTGCTGGTCAGCATCCACGCCCAGCTGTGGAGCGGACGCGGAAGCATTCCCTACGTCAAAGACCTCAAAGCCCAGATCGCCCAGCAAAAGGTGGAAAACCAAGCCTCCGAGCGCGAGAACCTGCGCTTGGAGACCGAGGTGAACGACCTCAAGCAAGGCATGGACATGGTGGAAGCCAAAGCCCGCCACGAACTGGGCATGGTCAAACCCAACGAGGTGTTTGTGCAATACACGCGCAAGTGATGCACTCCGCGTAAAGCCGACACCACCAAAAGCGCCTGCGAGTCAGGCGCTTTTTTATGCTCGCTGCGCGATTGCAACCGCCCCACACCCCATCCCGCTTTCAGCAACAGACAGAATAAATCAGCGCTATTCCCGCAGGCTGTTGGCTGTTGGCTGTTGGCTGTTGGCTGTTGGCTGTTGGCTGTTGGCTGTTGGCTGTTGGCTGTTGGCTGTT